>JBBQWA010000108.1:0-12708 GCA_038211045.1 Gemmatales bacterium | reverse complement strand
ATCACTGCGAAAACGCATTCCGCAACGCCTGGATCGCTTCTTGCGGCGGCTCGGCGGGCATTTTCGCCACGGCCCAATTCCCCTCCACCGCGACATCCGCCTTGGCGGAGGCCAACTTTTCGCGCTGGCTATCCGCAAGCGTTTTCGCGTCGTCCGAGCGCACTGCCAAAGCCAGTACGAGATCGGGTTCCGTGGCCATGCCGAGGGCGAAGGCTTGCAACTTCTCGAATCGCTTGGGCATCTCGGGTCGATCGAGGAATTTCGACGCCGCATTCAGCATCGGGTTCTTGGACCAATCGGGCCGGGCCGTATCCGTGGCGATCCACGCGAAACTCGCCGGGCTGAGCTTGCCCAGCGAATCGAGCAGCCCTTGCGGCAAATGATCGTTCCCGGCGGCGGGCGGAACATCGAGCAACTTGCTCTCCGAGGCGAAGTGGTACGTCGTATCGTTGGCTTTCTTCATTTCCATCGGCCAGCCGAACAGATCGACGGCGAAGTGCCCCGGCTTATCGACAATCGCCCGAGCGTTCAACTTTTTGCGGAACTCGCCCTCGTCCGCAAGCGCCTGCTTCAGCACCAGTACAGCCACCGGCGAGAGGGTCGCTTCCGGCAACGCGATCAGCAGTTGATCGATTTGTTCCGGGGCCAGATCGAGCTTGCGGAACTCGGTGAACAACTTCCCCGGCAAACCCGCTTGGGCGAGCCAGATTTCGACCGACTTCCCCTTCCGGTGCGTGTATTCCTCCAATACGGCGGGCTGCAACGCGAAGGCCACTTGCGTATTCGCGGGCAAGTACCGCAACGAGGTCAACATCAGCGGCGGCTTCGTGATCGCACCGGCATCGGAAGGTGCCGTAGGAACCACCGGTAGCAGCTTGGTTCCCCATATCGAATCGGCGACGAGCGCTGCAATGGCGGCCAGAACGATACCCCCCACCACCCACGGCATCCAGCGGTTCCCGGGGTGCGGCCGCGGATCGATCACCTCCGAAGCGTGCGCCCCGGCCGGGGCCAGCGCCGTTTCCGGCACCGGTTCATGGCAATTCGGGCAGGGAACCTTCGACGGCACCGGAGACACCACATCGAATATGTGATTGCAGAACGGGCATGCGAGCTTGATCATCGGGAATCTCCGGGGAGGCGTATTCCAATTGTATGTTGACCGAATGCGGTGGGGCGTCGGCTCAGTGAACGAGGCACTTGCGGAAGCCGCCTTCCAGTTCCGCCCGATTCAAATCGCGGCCGATGAACACGAGCTTGTTCGTGCGTTCCTCGCCCGGCTTCCACGGGGATAGCGCCCGGCCGTCGAATTGCATGTGAACGCCTTGGAAGGCGAAGCGTTTCGGATCGTTCCGGATGCTGAGCACCCCCTTCATGCGGAAGATGTCTTGCCCCTTCTCTTGAAGGAGCTTGCTGATCCACGCGTTCATCCGCTTCGCGTCCACATCCCCGGGCACGACGATCCCGACCGAACCCACCGACACATCGTGCGTGTGATCGTGCTGAGAATGATCGTGCGTCGGGTCGTCGCAATGTTCTTCGTCGTGGTCGTGCATTTCCAGCGATTTCACCGCGCTGCTGCCGAGGAACTCGGGTTCGTGTTCCAAAATGCGTTCGAGGTTGAAGCCGCCCACGTTCAACACCGCGTCCATCGGTACGATACTGTTCGTGGAACGGATCACCTTGGCGGCGCGGTTCATCCGCTTCAACTTCGTTTCGAGCGCATCGAGTTCCGCCGGTTCCACGAGATCGCACTTGTTCAACAAGATCACGTCGGCGAAGGCGATTTGCTCTTGCACTTCGTGGCTATCGAAGTGAAGGCTGACGTGCTTGGCATCCACGAGGGTGACGATGCCATCGAGAGTTGTCTTGGCGCGGATTTCATCGTCGGCAAAGAAGGTTTGCGCGACTGGGCCGGGATCGGCCATGCCGGTGGTTTCGACGAGGATGTAATCGAATTTGTCCCGGCGTTTCATCAGGTTGCCGAGGATGCGGATGAGGTCGCCGCGGACGGTGCAGCAGATGCAGCCGTTGTTCATCTCGAAGATTTCTTCGTCGGCATGCACCACGAAGTCTTTGTCGATGTTGATCTCGCCGAATTCGTTTTCGATCACGGCGATGCGCTTGCCGTGGTTGGCGGTGAGGATGTGATTCAGCAGGGTGGTTTTGCCGGAACCGAGGAAGCCGGTGAGCACGGTGACGGGTACGGGGGTGGCCTTGGCCATGGTCGGCTCCGAGTGGGGAAGTCCCGGAGTATTCTATTCGCGAGTGTTTCGCTTGAAGTGATTCACCGCAGAGGGCACGAGAGGGCACAGGAGAATCACAATAGACAGAAGTTGGGTTTCAAGGTGCGGTATCAAGGATGATCTGCATTTCGTTTTCCTCTCGTGCCCTCCTGTGCCCTCTGCGGTGAATGGTCTGCTTGGAATTAGGCGAAGGCGAATTCTTCTTCGAGGATGGCCGGATCGAGTTGCATCGGAGTTTGCATGGCGAAGCGGCCGCCGGTCGGCATGATGCGATCCCGCACGATCTCGGCCTTCACCTTCTTGGTGAGGTGCAGCACCATGGCGATGTCGCGGAGCATATCTTCGACTTGCTTGGGGGTCTTGGTGGCGTTGGCAACCTTGGCGGCGTGGGTAGTGGTCATGGCTTATATTCCTGTTTTAGGGTGTTGTTTGAGAACGAAAGAACTTAAAGCAGCGGCCGTGCCAATCGCGCCGAGAATTCGCAGGGATTGCAAAAAGGCTGTTTTTTCAGGCCGAAATGATGTTTGGCCCAATCGGATGCCGCCCGGCGAACCGTTGTAATGCTTGCACTTGAGGGATTCCGTACAATCCGGAAACTATTTTTCGGTAGAGGTTACAACCGGTGTGGAACCGAACGCGGTGTGGAACTTCGCTCGACCGCCAAACCCGCGCAGAACGCGCAAATCATTCCGAATTTGTGGGCCTTCACAAGATGTCCGCCGCGGTGAACCGGCTCTCGACTTTCCCGCTCACCTCGGCGAACAGCCAAATCAACGGCTTGCGGCCTTTGCCCTCGGTACAGCCATCAATGATGTTGAAGGCCAAGAACAGATTCCAATTGCGGATGGCGTTCAACAAAGCTTCGAAGCGTTTCGCGTTGTACGAACTCTTATGTTCGACCTGTCGCCAAAGCGCGTAAGGCTCGTCGTGGTATTGCACCATCGCCAACAGGTCGGTGTCGTCGCAGAACTCGGCGAGGAATGCACGGGCCAGCGAAGCGTGGCTTTTGGGATCGGTGATCGCGACCCCCGGTGCCGCTTCCGCTTTGAAGCTGTCGTGGGTGTGGATGAGGAGTTTGAGTTTCGAGTATTCCACGTCGTCGAGTTTGGGCCGAAGGGCTTCGAGGTTGTGTTCGATCTCGGCGATGTGCGCGCGAACGGTTCCTTCCGGGTGCCCGGCCCGCGGCTTGCCCCAATCGAGGTTTGCCAGATAGCGGGGATCTTGAAGGATGGCGTCGAATGCAGTTTGGTGAGTATTCATGGCGAAGAGACGGGACAATTCGCAGCGGGGTTCTCGCCGGGGAAGTGAACCAGAGTAGCAATGCAGGAGCGTCCAAAAGAGTCATTACCCGAAGCCTGCGGATCTAATTTGCTAAGTTCAGCATTTCTTCAACTCTCGACGGACTGAAAACCCAAGATTCTGGAATTCGCTCGGTCGTACCAGCGGCCTTAGCTCTTCGACTCCAAGTGTGCGACTGATACAGAATCGTATCGCCTCGCCCGGCAGCTGTTTCACGCAACCGCTGACCGACTTCTGCTGGCGATGCGAGATACATTCGAGGTAACGCGGTAATATCAACACCTTTGAACTGCACAAAGCAAAAAATGGTCTTCGGATTGTGACGGAGCAGCCAAGTATCAATGGCGCCGTGATAATTGGCGTCTTTCAAGTGCGATTGAGTAAGCCCCCAACTTCCATCCTGACTGCCTTTAACAGATACTTTGATAAGCCTTTCTTTTCTACCCACAATCAAGTCGTACTCAGGTTGGTCTGCACCATATTGCACAGAGACATCCAAGCCGCATCGTGCAAATAAAGCAGCAGCAAATGCCTCCGCAGCGACAGAAATATGCCATGAACTCACACGATCAGCCATCAATAGTCCCAACCAATATTTGTTCCGGTCCAGACTCAACCAAGATAACGTTTCAAACTTTGCCGGTCAAAGACCAATTCCACGTACGAAGATAGCCGCGAAGCGAAAACAAACGCAACGCGATCGTCTTCGCCTCGCGGCTACACATGAGTTGACCCGTCCGGAATCGAACCGGCAATGTCCCGATTAAGAGTCGGGCGCCCGGCCATTTGGGCATCGAGTCAATGTCTGCGAATCTTCAACAGTGGACCGTAGGGGCATTGCACCCATCACCTTCTGCTTGCAAGGCAGAATCGCCGCTCTGGACTCCCGGCCCGTAAACGAGTGAAGGGGAAGATCCCCCTCACCCCCAACCCCTCTCCCGCCGAGGGAGAGGGGAGTAAGAGTGACTTCACACCGCTAACAGTTCGGCCCCGGCGTCCCGTCGGGTCGCCGTGCCGTCGCGGTCTTCCATCACCGCCTTGAGGCGGTGCCGAGCGACGTGCAAACGCCGCTTGATCGTGCCGATCGGCGCCTCGAACTCCTTCGAGAGCTGCTTCAAGCTGCGGCCGCGGAGGTAGAACGCTTCGAGGGCGGCGCGGTCGTCGGGCTTCAATTCCTTCAAAGCCGCGTGGAGTTCCGCCTTCGATTCGTTCGCTTCCACCTCGTGCACCGGGCTGCGTTCGTGGCCGGCAATGCTTTCCAGCACCCCCGGTTCGGTTCCGCAGATCGGCCCCTTGCGGGTGAGGCGGTTGATGGCCATCCGCGCCGTGATTTGCCGCAACCAGCCGGCGAAGCAGCGGGCATCCCGCAGTTGGCCGATCTTCCGCATGGCGTGCACGAAGACCTCTTGGGCGAGTTCCTGCGCTTCCGCCGGATTGCGCACCTTGCTGAGGGCCATGGCGTACACCCCGGCTTGGAAGCGTTCCACCAGTTCGCCGTAGGCGGCGCGGTCGCCCCCTTTGGCCCGATCGACTAGAACCGCAATGTCCGTCCAGCTCATGGGAGTGTCCGTGAATCGATCCGGGTGGGGCTGCGTACGCCCACCGGCGGGGAAGGCGACCGCCCGGGATCAGCGGGGGTCGGCGTCCTCCCGCGCCGGGCCGACCCGCGTGTGGGGCCGTGGCGAGGAAAGCAACTTCAGGCGATGCTCGGCGAGAGGGAACGTGCGAAGGCGTGGTGGGAACGACGGAACCCGAAAGGTTCGTCTGTTCGCGGGCACGCGGCTACGCAGTGTTTCTCGCGGGGCTAGCCGGGAATGTCAAACGGTTCGAAGGTTGTTGGGCAACGGTCGAGGGTGCTTCGGTAACGGGCGAACGTAAATGATTTCCATCGGCGAGCGGGGGGTGTTAGCCCCCCGAGTGTGTTCGCGTACGGTTCATTTTCGCTGGCCGGGTGTTACCTCAGTTCCCTCGGGAGCCGTCGCGGGTACTCACTTGGGGCCAGCGTTTACTGGCGGTTCGTTTCTCCGCGCGTTCGGTTCGCTCGGGCGATTGGCAATCGCGATCGAGTGAAATCGAGACGTCGGGAAACCCCAAATAAGCATCCGCGGGTAACGGCACCCGCTGCACGAGACGAAGCACCTGGGCGGGCTTCGAGGACGGGACACCCGGTAGGCCTGTACCGCGGGTCATCGTCTCGAAACCGGCTACGGCCTTCGAATTCAGCGGCATATGCGCGCCGATCTTCGTGGCATTCAGCATTCGGTTGCGGAGTTGATGAACCATGGGAGCACCTCGCGGGCTAGTTGAAACCGATCGGGCGACCGGCTTCCGTTTCAAAGGGACGACACATTCTAGCGAACTTGCCGTCGAAACTGCAAGAGAACACGGATTTTTCGCCGTGGTACACTTTCAGACGCGACGGGTTCGCGGTTGGTTCGCGCGGATGGAAAGATTTTCGGGAAAATGATTCCTCGTTACTTAACTCGCTTCGGGAACGCACTCCCGCGAATTCCGCTTCACAATACATAAAGCAGCGAACCACGAGCGGCGAGTTGTTTTAGGTATAGGCCGCAAATCAACTGCCGGTAGGTTTGGTTGCCAAAGTGGGTTGTTTCAACACGATACGTCGCCATAAACACAGATTTCACTTCCGTGTACATGTTCAGCGAGTAGGAACCCAGTTCGCGGCCGAGGCCGCTCATCTTGACGCCGCCGAAGGGGCACGGGCGTCGAACACGTCGTAGCCTTCTTCACATCATTCGTCTACACGGCCGTGGCGGTACACAAAAGAAGGCAGCCTCATGGCTGCCCCCTTCGCATTCGTAATCCGTGTGCCGCTCGGCATCACTTCTTCGAGCCGGTGCGAACGGCGGGTTCCAAGTCGAAGCGATCCAAGTTCATCACCTTGTTCCATGCTGCGGCGAAGTCGCGCACGAACTTCTCCTTGGCATCGGCGCTGGCGTACACCTCCGCAATCGCGCGGAGTTCCGAGTTCGAGCCGAACACCAAGTCGACGCGGCTCGCCGTCCATTTCACTTCGCCCGTCTTGGCATCCTTACCTTCAAAGAAGTGTTCGCACATCTCCGATTTGTTCCACTTGGTATTCATGTCCAGCAGGTTCACGAAGAAATCGTTGGTCAGCGTTTCGGGCTTCTTGGTGAACAGGCCGAGTTGCGGGTACGACGTATTGGTGTTGAGCACCCGCAAGCCCCCCACGAGTACCGTCATTTCCGGGGCGGTGAGCGTGAGCAACTGTGCCCGATCGACTAGCAATTCCTCGGCGGGGCGATCGTGGGTTTTGCCGAAGTAGTTGCGGAAGCCATCGGTGGTGGGTTCGAGCACGGAGAACGATTCGACGTCGGTAAGCTCTTGCGTCGTATCGGTGCGCCCCGGGGCGAAGGGCACAACAATCTTCTGGCCGGCATCTTTCGCCGCCTTCTCCACGCCCGCACATCCGCCCAGCACGATCAAATCGGCGAGCGAGACTTTCTTGCCCGCGGCTTGGGCGCCGTTGAAATCCTTTTGAATCTTTTCGAGTGCCGCCAGCACTTCCGGGAGCTTCGCCGGTTTGTTCACGGCCCAATCCTTTTGCGGGGCGAGGCGAATCCGCGCGCCGTTGGCTCCGCCGCGTTTGTCCGATCCTCGGAAGGTGGAAGCGGAGGCCCACGCCGTGGTCACCAATTGGGAAACGCTCAACCCGGAATCGAGGATTTTCGCTTTGAGTGCGGCAACGTCCTGTTCATCGATCAACTTGAAATCGACGGCGGGAACGGGATCCTGCCAGAGTTGCGGCTTGGCAACCTCGGCTCCGAGGCAGCGCGAAACCGGGCCCATATCGCGGTGGGTGAGCTTGTACCAGGCTTTGGAGAATGCCTCGGCGAACTCCTTCGGGTTCTCGTGAAAGCGTTTGGAAACCTTCTTATATTCCGGATCCATCTTCAGCGAGAGGTCGGTGGTGAACATGATCGGGGCGTGCTTTTTCTTGGGGTCGTGCGCATCGGGCACCGTGCCTTTGCCTCCGCCGTCCTTAGGTGTCCATTGCGCGGCGCCGGCCGGGCTTTTCGTAAGTTCCCATTCGTAGCCGAAGAGATTATCGAAGTAACCGTTCGACCATTTCGCCGGGGTGGTTGTCCAAGCGCCTTCCAGGCCGCTGGTAATCGTATCGCCACCTTTGCCGGTGCCGAACTTGTTCTTCCAGCCGAGGCCTTGCTGTTCGATACCTGCGGCTTCGGGTGCCGCGCCGACGTTCTCCGCCGGCCCGGCTCCGTGAGCTTTGCCGAAGGTGTGCCCCCCGGCGATGAGCGCGACGGTTTCTTCATCGTTCATCGCCATTCGCCCGAAGGTCGTGCGAATGTCGCCAGCGGCGGCGAGCGGATCGGGTTTGCCGTTCGGGCCTTCCGGGTTCACGTAAATCAGGCCCATCTGCACCGCGGCGAGCGGCTTCTGCAATTGGCGATCACCCGTGTAGCGTTTATCGGCCAGCCATTTGCTTTCCGGCCCCCAGTAGATGTCTTCTTGCGGTTCCCAAACGTCTTCGCGGCCCCCGGCGAAGCCAAAGGTTTTGAAGCCCATCGCTTCGAGGGAGACGTTGCCGGTGAGCACCATGAGGTCGGCCCACGAAATCTGGCGGCCGTATTTCTGTTTGATCGGCCAAATCAATCGGCGGGCTTTGTCGAGGTTCCCGTTGTCGGGCCAACTGTTGAGCGGGGCGAAGCGCTGGGTGCCGTAACTGGCTCCACCGCGGCCATCGGATACGCGATAAGTGCCGGCGCTGTGCCAGGCCATGCGGATGAAGAAAGGCCCGTAGTTGCCGTAATCGGCGGGCCACCAATCCTGAGGCGTGGTGAGCAGCGTGTGAATATCCTTCTTCACCGCTTCGAGATCGAGCTTCTTGAACTCCTTGGCGTAATCGAAATCGTCCCCCATCGGGTTCGTCTTCGGGGAGTTCTGCTTCAAGATTTGCAGGTTCAACTGGTTGGGCCACCAATCGCGGTTCGTCATGAACCCGGCGGCGGTGTTGCGATCGGATGCGGGAAGCATCGTTCCACCGATCACCGGGCATTTACTTTCGGCCTCGACCGCCTTCGGCACGGCGCTTTCCTTGGGTGGGGCGGCCGTTTGGGCGAAAACGATCGTGGTGGCGGCGAGCGCCGCACCGAACATCAGCGGGCGGGCGGTGCGAAATGAAACGGGCATGGAGACTCCGAAACGGGTGCGGGAAGAGTAGTGATTCAGGTGCAGGGAGTGACCATATTCGTTCAATTTCGACGAAACGCAGGGAATTCCTACCCGCTCCCCAACGGAGAGAGGGTAAAAACCGCACTCGTGAAATTGCCGAACGGACGATCATCACCAGTTTACCATGAATTGATAGCTGATCTTACGAGATATCTCCACCCGGCGAACACCCAGACTGCCCGGCTGTCAACAACGGCGTTGTCAGCCCCACCTTCGGCGGCAAGTTCGATGTCAGCGGCAGCGGCATATTGAGTTTGATGGGAGCGATCGCACCGAACCTTAACCTGCAAGGCTCGGCGAATAAGCCGGGTGATTCCCCCACTGGCGCGTCGCGTCAGCAACCGGAGTTTTCCGGCGCACCGGTCGCTAATTGACTCACGCTTCCGACTCACCCGATTCGGCAATACAATTCCCTCCGTGGTTCTCCGTGGTTCTTTTCCCCACCCCACTCCCCGCGAGTAATCCGATGACACGCCGAATGATCTTGGGCTTCGCCCTGTATGCCGCCTCCGCCTGCGTTTCGCTGGCCGCCGACAAACCGATGACCTTCGAAATATATGCCGACAAGGGGGACGACTTCCGTTGGCGTTTGAAGGACGGCGAAGGCGTGAACGTCGCCAACAGCGGCCAAGGCTACAAGGACAAACGGAGTTGCGCCACCATTGTGGAGAACTTCAAGGCGGACATCACGAAGTACGAGTTCGAGTTGTACGAGGACGCCAAAAAGGAAACCCGCTTCCGTTTGAAGGCGAAGAACGGCAACGTCGTGGGCGCATCCACCGGCAGCTACAAGACGAAAGCCGAAGCCGAGAAGGTTTCGGAGGCGATCAAGAAGGGCGCGAAGGACGCGAAGGTGGACGATACGACGACGAAGAAGTGAGAGACGGCGAGACAGGTTGCGTGAACGCCCGGAATCATGAAACGAAATCCCCGGCGATCACGCGACCCAACCGAATCATTCGCTCTCGGCGTCCACGTCAACCGATTCACCCGCTGCGGGGGTGAACACGTTCGCTTCATTCTTCTTCGTCTCGCGCTTGGCTTTCTTGAAGTTGACGTTCGGGGTGTAATCCGGGTGATCGGCACGGTTGGTGCCCGATAGTAACCCTTCGATGGTGAGCAGTTGCAGCCGGGGGCTTTTCTTCTTTCCAGCGCACCACTCGAAGAACCCGGCAGCGGCGGCGTCCTTCTTCATCCCGGCAGTCGGTTCGTTGAGCGAGATGAAAAGGGCGATGTCGGCCTTTTCGCGTTCACGAACGCTGTTGAGCGCCCGCACATCGTCCGCTTTCAAATTGCCGCCTTTTACGCTGATGACGATCTTGCGCGATTCGGTGTCGGTCACGTCGTAGAAGAATTTGAGGCCGTCGATGCCTCCATCGGCCCCCTTCTTCTTCCCCTGATATGGTTGGGCATCGACGAGCGAGACGGCCCACCATTGGAACTGGTACTTGTCGCGGTTGGCGAGATCGCGGGCCGATTCCAAATCCTTCGGCGTGCCGAGAACCTCGAACTTGCATTTGTCCTTGAAGGAGTCTTTGAGTCGCTTTTCGATCAGGCCGATGGCGAGGCAGGTGATATCGATGCCGATCCATTTGCGTTTCACCTTTTCGGCTGCGTGAACCGCTGTGCCACATCCACAGAAGGGATCAAGGATGACATCGCCTTCGTTACTAGATGCTTGGATGATGCGCTCAAGCAGCGCAAGCGGTTTTTGAGTGGGATAGCCCAAACTCTCCTTGCCGAGTGCCGGCGGGATGTCTTGCCAGTCATTCTGTAGCGGCACGCCTGGCATTTCGTCTGCGTATTGAACGAGCCTTGGCATGCCGGTATTCCGATGGCGCAGCTTGCCGGCATTTGCGAATTCGATGAGGTTCTGCTTTGAATATGCCCAATAACGACCTTGATATGGGTAAACGCCTTGGTACTCGAAGCCCGCGACCGGCGCACGAAACTCATCTTTTATATCGGCTTCCCATCTTACATTCGGTTCGGACTTTCGCTTAACCCGCCATTCATAGCTGACATCGCCACCGGGTTTGTTCGCTGTCAGATCGGTTTCTTTGAAGTAGCGGTCTTCCGATGTCTTATGGCGATACTCGCCGGCCAAGTAATCATCCGTGTACGGCGCGTAAAGCCAGTTCCAGACCCAATCGTTGGTTTTCGTGTAGAAGAAAAGCGTGTCGCGGATGTTGCCCGGCTGTTTTCGGCCCTGCTTTGCGTCGTTATGAGCGCTGGATCGTTTCCAATTGATTTCGGATCGGTACATTTCTTTTCCGAACACGGCATCGAGTAGAATTTTCAAATAGTGGCTAGCGGTCGGATCGCAGTGGAGGTAGAGCGAACCGGTCGGCTTCAACACGCGGTGCAATTCGAGAAGGCGGTTGGCCATCATCGTCAGGTAGGCCATCATGTCGTTCAAGCCGAGGAAGGAGCGGAACGCCTTCATCATCTCGGCCACGTCGGTATTCGGCTGTTTAAGCAAATCGTGAAATTCCGCTTCGGCTTGCTCACCCCAATACCAACTATCCTTGAATGCGGCGATCTGCGCTTCGCTTTGTACCCCCTTCGGCGACTTGAACAGCAGGTTGTAGTCCCGCTCGGAATTGAACGGCGGATCGAGGTAGACGAGATCGACCGATTCATCGGCGAGGGATTCGCGCATTACTGCGAGGTTATCGCCGTAGTAAAGGTGGTTCACAAATTGCCCTCAAAGCAGACATTTCAACATCGAGTATCTTATGAACCATGAAGCCGCGATCGTAGTCAATGCTGGCCGAGTTTGACCTTCCACGGTTTCTCGTTCAAGCTTTCAATTTCGAGAACCAACTCGTAACCTACCACTTCGAACCGATTCCCGCCGAGACCCCCCATGACCACCGTTGCCGACCTCAAAGGCCAGACCGTCGCCTTCGCCGCCTCCGGCGGGCTCGATTCCTGCACCGTCACCAAATGGCTCACCGAACACGGCGTGGACGTCGTCTGCCTCACCGCCGACATCGCCCAACCGGACGAAGCGAACTTCGACGAAGTCGGGCAACGGATGATGCAGTGCGGGGCGTCGGACTACGTCGCCATCAAGCTGCACGACATGATCGCCGAGAGCGGCCTCGAAGTGATGCAATTCCAAGCCCGCTACGAAGGGGCCTACTGGAACACCACCGGCATCGGCCGGCACGTGATCGTCGCCGGGATGCTCCCCGAGATGAGGAACCGCGGCATCAAGGTGCTGGGCCACGGGGCCACCGGCCGCGGCAACGATCAAGTGCGCTTCCAACTCTGCACCAATATGCTCGACCCGGAAGTGACCGTGTACGCCCCGTGGCGCGATCCGATCTTTTTGGCCCAGTTCCGCGGCCGCACCGAGATGATCGATTACTGCCATTCGCACAATCTGCCGATCAAGGCCAGCAAGGATGCGCCGTATTCCACGGATGCCAACCTGCTGGGCCTCACGCACGAAGCGGGCAAGCTCGAACATCTGACCACGCCGCCTTGGTTCGTCACGCCCGGCATGGGCGTGCTGCCGGAGAAGGCGCCGGACGAACCGGGCACCGTGACTATCCGCTTTGAACACGGGCGCCCCGTCGCCATCGACGGGGGGGCACCCCTCACGGCATTCGGTGCGATCTCCATCGCCAACGAAATCGGCGGTAAGCACGCCATCGGCATCGCCACTCACCTCGTCGAGAACCGTTTTGTGGGCATCAAGAGCCGGGGAATCTACGAAGCGCCGGGCATGGAACTGCTGGGCACCGCCTATGCGTATCTCTTGCAACTCGTGGTCGATCGCCGGGCGCGGGAATTGTTCGATCAGTTGTCGTTGTTCATGGGCAAGCAAATCTACCAAGGCTACGGCTTCGATCTTGCCACGCACATGGCCCGCGAGGCGATGAAGCCGATCACGAACCTCGCCACCGGCACGATC
>JBBQWA010000107.1:0-12756 GCA_038211045.1 Gemmatales bacterium | reverse complement strand
CGGAGGCGGGCTTTTGTCGGTGAGCACGGTGAGAATCGCTTGATCGAGTGCGGCCCCCAATTCGCGGATGTAATCGAGTTGGCTGACGTTCGGCTTCGGAACACTCGTGGGCGTGTGGATCCACCGGCCGAGGTCGTTGATGAGTGCCGTCATCGATTTATCGTTCGCTTGCGCTTTCAATTCCGAACCTTCGTTGAGAACCGAGTGATACTCCGGCCAAGTGATGCGGTAGATCAGCACCTCGGCCTTGGATTTCAGCACCGCCTTGTCCGCGGCGGTCGGTTTCGTGAGCAGGTATTTGCCGTCGCGCATCTCGGCGATGCGCTGTTCGTCGTTCGGCGTCGATTGGGCCGATTTCTTATAATCGGCGAGCAACTTATCGATGGGCCGTTGCGCCGGGGCGATCCCGGCGATGAGGGTGAGGATCGCCAAAGCGCCCCACGCGCGAACGGTTGTGTCGGATCGCATAAAAATCCCCGTTAACAATACCGCACGGAAGTTCACGACATTCTAACGGTTCGGAGCCGGAAATCGTTAGCGAAGCGGCGAGAATTCTTCTCCATCGCAGAGTATCACGCCGGAGCTTCGACCGCAAGCATCCGGAATATTTGCGGGCCGCGAACAATGCCGTGAAACTCCGGATGCTCACCGGCATCGAAGCCCTCGATTACATCACCGGCGAGGGGTTGAAGAGTTTGGCCGGGTTCCCCGAACTCGATGCTTTGGAACTCGATCACACCAAGATCGACGATACTGCCCTGATCAGCTTGAAAGCGATAACCAAGCTCCGGCGCCTGGAACTCGGGCATACCTCCATCACCGACGAAGGTGTGAAGCAATTGGAAGGGCTGAAAAACCTGCGGACGCTCGACATCTTTCAAACGCAGTTGACGCCAGCCGGTTACACTGCGATTCGCAAATCCCTTCCCGAAACTCGCGTGGCCGGGGACTGAAAGTACTTCGCAAAGATTTGTCGGGCAGAGTTTCGCCTGAAAAATGTCCGATCCGTAGGGCATGGGTTGGCGATGACCGGCAATCCGTGTAAACTGTTTGAGAGTGACTGCTCGATTTCAGGCCGAAATGCTTGCTTTTGAGACGCCACTCGGTTTCGGGCCGTAGCGCAGCTTGGCTAGCGCGCTTGCTTGGGGTGCAAGAGGTCGGGGGTTCAAATCCCCCCGGTCCGACTCGGAGAAACCGCTGAGAAATCAGCGGTTTCTTTCATTAGCGGGGCCAGTTATTGAAATTGCTGATTGGTACCAATCGATACTACGACCTACCGACCTTGCGATTTTCGGGATGCGATAAAGAATTGCAAAATGCCCGCTCGATCAACACAACTCGAATTTCAAGGCCGAACGCAATCGGTCTACGCTTAAGCCCGCGAACTCGGCATCCCCGAGAACACGGATCCGCAGCCGATTGGCGGCGGGCGAAACGGCCGAGGCCATGTTCTCCCGGGCACCGGATAAGCGGTTTCAACCGATCCCCACTCCTTCTATCTCGCCGATCCCGGCGGCTCCACTGTTAACAGAATCCTCGGACGGGCGAGGTTGGGCCCGCTGCACGGAAGGCGGACGGCGGCGCGTGGTGTACTTTGGCACCCGGTGGTTTGCGGAGTGGTACGCGAATCAAGGTCGGCCGCGACCAAAACCCGGCGAGCTTCTCAGTGTCGCGGGCCTGATCCTACGGTTGCTCGATTGGGGCGTATCTGAAGCTTTGGTGAATTCCGAGGTTGTCGTGTGGCTCGTACCGCAATCGCGAAGCCTGCTCGATCCGATGCTGACATCGCCAAGACAATTTCCAAAAAAAAGGGAATAGCGCCGCCGAAAAGATAGCCGCCGCCGAACAGATCGCCCGATATTCCAAACACTTCGGAGGATGAACAATGTCGAAAGCCAAGACGAAACCGACTCCCGGCCAATGCATGGTCAAAGGGCTGAAGGATGTGGCCGATGTCCTCGACGCCGGGGGCATGGCCGAAGTCGAGAAACGATTCACCGTCCGCAGCATGAAGATCCCAAAGCCGGCCATCACGGCCTCCGAAGTCGCCGAGGTGCGCGGCTCCCTAGGCATCAGCCAAGGGGTGTTCGCCGACCTGCTCGGAGTGTCTGCCAGTGCCGTCCGGGCGTGGGAACGCGGAGCTAACCCGCTCTCAGGAATGGCCGAACGATTTCTGGACGCCATCCGCAGCGATCCTGAATACTGGCGAAAAAAGGTGAAGAAGGCTGCGGCTTAACTTCAATAAACACAAGGCCGGCCGAAGACATCGGCGGGCCTTTCTTTTGGTTTCGTTGAAATCAAATCCTACTTGATCTCTTCGTAGTGGCACACGCCGTTGACGCACACTTTTCGATATTGTTTCACACTCGCCAAAGTGCGATCAGAGCGAGGGTAGGGACAACCTAGTCGATAACTGTCCCCACTCGCATTTACGAACCCCGGGTGGCCACCGGTTTCAACACCACACGGAGTAGCCCCCCGGCTTGCGATTCCGCTTCGATGACGTACTGCTGGCCGTTGAGCGTCTTCAGCGAATTCCGCAACGGTAACTTCATATCGGGCACGCTGCCGATGATCGATGTGCGACCGTCCGCCGCGACTTCCCGAACTTGGAATTCGAGCTTCCGTTGCACGTTTACCACGCCCACCGGGGCCGGCGGGAGTTGCACCAAAGCGGACATTGATGCGTTCGCCCAATCCCCGCTCACGAAGCCGCCCTCGCTACTGAAAGGCACCGCAATACTGTTCCCGTGCATCGCTTCCACGCTCTGAGTTTCTTCTGTCATCAGCAGGGAAATCATCGCGTCCGAGCCGCCGGAGGCTTTGGTGGCGCTCTCGCCCGCGGCGGTGAATTCCCCGCTCAGCTTGGCCGATTTGCGATCCGCAGCCACTTCGATCTTCACGTTCTTCACCGCACCGACGGCCGGTTTGGCCAGCTTGGCTTCGATCACGGTGTGGCCCGGTCGGGCATTCACCGTGCGTTCGAACGCCATTTCTTTGGCGCCTTTCGCGGGTAACGGTAGAGCAATCGTTTCTGGAACGGTCTTTCGTTCGATGCGTGTACCGCTATCGGTGGTGCGGATCAACACGGCCAACGAACCGGCCCGCGGCGGCGTGACCGTAACCATCGCGGCCTGTTTCACGGCGGTGCGATCCATCAGTCCGGTGAGTTGAATCGGGAAGTTGCCTGGCCGCTCGAACACCACAAGCTTCTCGAAAGTGCCTGGCGAATCGGTCACTTCGAGTTTCTCGCCGCCGAGATCCCAGATGACGCGATCGGCGTTCTTCACTTCGCCGCGAACCCGAAACGTGGCCGGGGACGTAGTGACGTTGCCGATGGGCTCGACGCTGAAATTCGTGATCGTGGGCGGGCTGGCGGCCGCCGAGCCAGTTGCCGATTTCGAGAGATCGACGGGCACGCTGCGTTCGTTCTCTTCGCTGAGGAAGTTCCGCACCGTGAGCTTCACGGAGTAGTTGCCGGGCTTGGTGTAAGTGTGCGGCTGCGTGGGTAGGTTGGCGTCGTAGGGTTCCAGCGGAGAACCATCGCCGAAATCCCACCAGCCGGAATCGCCCGAGGCGTGGTTTTGGCATTGGATGTTCAGGCCATCGGCGTATGCGACCGAGAAGTTGGCCACGGGCCGCGCCGGTTTGGCCACGGTGTTGATGATCGCCGTGGAGTACATGCCGAAGATGCCGGCCGCCAACCCGGCGACTCCGCCCGCGATCGGTTTGAACAGGCTGAAACCTTTTTTGGCCGGGGCGGTTGGGGTAGCGTCTGCCATGATGATCGTTCCTCGGGGGTTCGCAATTCGCTCAGTTCCCGCGGAATACCGCATCCCCCGATCTTGAGCAAGGCCGAGTGAAAATGGATCGGTACGCATTCGGGGCAAACTTCCCCCACCCGAATTACCGATAACACCCGGACTTTCCAATCTTCCGCTACCGCGGGGTTACCTATGGCTTGGCCGATCAGTCGACGAACGCTCCTGCAAACCACCGGCATCGTCGCCGGGGCGGCGTGGATCCCCGCGCAAGCCGTGGCACGGCCGCAGGTTCTCAAAGCCCACTTCGGCAAGATGACGGGTGCCCAAGCCATTGCCGAGTGTTTGGCACTCCACGGTGTCGGTTGCGTGTACGGTATCCCCGGTGCGCAGGAGAACGAACTCTGGGATGAATTCAAAAGCCGGGGTGTGCCTTACTTGTTGGCCTCCCACGAATTTTCCGCGGCGTGCATGGCCGACGGCTACGCGCGGAGTACCGGGAAGCCGGGCGTCCTCGCCATCGTACCGGGGCCGGGGATCACGAATGCGCTCACCGGCTTGGGCGAAGCGTTGCTCGATTCCGTGCCCATCGTTGCCATCGTCGGCGATGTGGCCAACGGGGATAAGTATCGCCCCTTCCAAGTGCATTCTTTGGATTCGGTCGCATTGTTGAAGCCCGTGTGCAAATGCGTGTTACCAGTGACGGACGTCCGCCAGATTCCCGCCGCGATTCAGAAAGCGTTCGCCATTGCCCAGAGCGGGGAACCGGGGCCGGTGTCCATCGTGATTCCGTACAACCTTTTAATTGAAGTCTGCGAGCAACGTTGCCTCGTTCCGATTGAGGAAGGCGTGCCCTTCGATGCCGCGGCATTCGATCAGGCCTTCGCAATGCTCGCCGACCCGAAGCAACGCATCGGCATCTATGCCGGGGCCGGGTGCATGAACGCCGGGGAGAGCTTGGCCCGCGTGGCCGAGCTATTGCAAGCGCCCGTGGCGACGAGCGTATCGGGGAAGGGCGTAATCCCCGAGAATCATCCGTGGTCGGTGGGGTGGGGTTTCGGCCCACATGCCAGCACCGTGGCCGAGAACGCCTTCGCCAAAGATAAACTCCACCCGTTGAAATCGGGCGTCACCACGCTGCTCGCCATCGGGGTGAAGTTCAACGAAGTGAGCACCGGTTTCTATGGAAATCCGCGGCCGAGCAAAGTCATCCACGTCGATGCCAACCCGAACAACCTGGGCAAGGTGATGCCGGCCGATGTGTGCGTGCATTCGGATGCCGGGGTGTTCCTCAATAAGTTGTTGGAATGTGCTGATCGCCTCCGTCGCCCGGCGGATCGCAAAGCGTCGGATCGCATCCGCCAAGATCATTGCGAAGCCGCGAAAGCGGCCGCCAAGATTCCCGCCACGAAGTGCGGCATCGATCCCCTGCAATTGGTGCTTTCGCTTCGGCAAAACATGCCCGCCGACGGGATGTTATTCACCGACGTAACCGCCAGCGAACACCTCGCCGCCGAGTATTTCAAGGTGGGCCAGCCCCGCACGTTCTTCAATCCAATCGACAATCAATCGATGGGATGGTCGATGCCCGCCGCGATCGGAGCCCAGCGGGTATGGCCGGGGCGAACGGTCGTAACCTTCACCGGCGATGGCTGCTTCTTAATGAGCGCGATGGAACTTGCCACGGCGGCCCGCGAATGCCTACCGGTGAAATTCTTTATCCTCGACGATCGTGCCTACCATTACATGCAGATGCTACAACACCCGGCTTACCGGCGAACAACCGCGACGCATCTGGCGAAGATCGATTACCGTTCGTTCGCCGCGGCGGTGGGCGTGGAGTATTTGGAAGCCGACCATCCGCACGAACTCGATGCCGTCGTTCGCACGGCCATGGGAAAGAATGCGCCGGTGTTGGTGCGGATCGCCACCGATTACAATTCGCGGAAGATCCGTTGGATCGAAGCGGTGCGGGCGCGGTTCACCAAGGAACTCACGGCGGCGCAGAAGACCCGCTTCCTGTTGCGAATCGCCAGCCGCGAATCCGATTTCAAACCGGAAGCGAACGATTGAATCTTTGTCCATCTTTCGGAACCCCACTTGTGCCACGCACCATCCCCGCCCGGAAACGGATCGCACTCGTCGCCCACGACGGCCGCAAGCCGGAGTTGATCCGTTGGGCCACGGCGCACCGGGAAGCTCTGGCAAAGCACGAATTGTTCGCCACGGGCACCACGGGATTGCGGTTGCAGGAAGCGTTGAATCTGCCGATCCAGCGGTTCCTCAGTGGGCCGCTCGGCGGGGATCAACAAATCGGCGCCGCGATTGCCGAAGGTCGGCTCGACGTGCTAATTTTCTTTTGGGATCCGCTCTGGGCGCAACCTCACGATCCGGACGTGAAAGCGTTACTTCGGTTGGGCGTTCTTTGGAATATCCCCGTGGCGACGAACTCGGTCACGGCCGATCACCTCTTCGATTCGCCATTGATGGATGAAGCATACATTTGCGAGCTTCCCGGTATCACGCCCTCATAGTCTTCGCGGCTCGAATCAAATACCCGTACGCCCGGTATCGGCCTAGCAAGCCGGGGCGGGGGAGGGCACCGCGGGTTCCCACGGCGAGTACTTCCTTCACCGCGAACCCGGCCTCCGCGAGTTCCCGCACCGCGTGGCCCCTCGTGAAGTGGGCCAGCGTGAGCGCGGCGCCGCCGTAAGCCTGCGGCATGGTGATTTCCGATTTCCCCCAGCGTTTCCAGCCCAATCTGAAGAAGTTGCGGTTGTGAACGTGCAAGACGAAATCGCCACCGGGTTTCAATAACTCGAACACATCGCGGAGGAATTGCTTTCGTTCCGCATCCCCCCGGATCATACCGAAGGTGCTGAACAGGCACGCGGCAGAATCGAACGATTCGTTCACCAATTCGCTGAGCCGGAGCAAGTTCCCGAGCACGAACCGCACCCGTTCGCTCTCGTGCCGCCGTGCGACCGATAGCATTTCTTCGGAAAGATCGATGCCGAGGTAGTCGAAGCCGAGGGGAGCCAAGGCGTGGGCCAAACGCCCCGTTCCGCAACCGAGATCGAGCACGCGTCCCGGCGCGGCGAAGCGGGATCGGCAGAATTGGATGTCCAATTCCGCTAGCGGCGAGAGCATCATCATCGCATCGTAGCCTTGGGCCATCTCGCGGCTGTGGAGGTAATCCCACAACCCGCGATCGACGCCTGCCGGGAGTTGCCAATCCGGTATCATGAGGGTGTTATAGTTCGGCGGGAGGAGTTGCACGATGTCCGGGGTTCGCATTCGCGATGTCGAGTTCAGCACCGAGGATTTTCGTTATCGCACTCCGATCAAATTTGGCGGCGTCGCTCTGGACAAAGTCACACTGTTGAACGTGACAATGACGGTCGAAACAGCCGCCGGAAAGGTCGCGGAGGGTTTTGGCTCGATGCCGCTGGGGAACGTGTGGGCGTGGCCGAGCAAGGAACTGAAGTACGATGAGACACTCGCCGGGATGAAGAAAGCCGCTGCCGCGTTCGCCACGGCATACCACAAGGAATCCACGGCGGAGTGCCACCCGATCCGATTCGGCCACAACATCGAACCGATGCTGCTCGAATGGGCCTCGCGAGAAGGCATGCCCGCACTCGCCGCGTTGGTGGTGAACAGTGCCTTCGATGCCGCTCTGCACGATGGCTTCGGCAAGGTTCACGCCTTGAACTGCTATCACACCTACGGCCCGCCGTTCTTCGACGACGACCTCGGCGAGTACCTCGGTTCCGAATTCCGCGGCGAGAAGCTTCACCAATACCTTTCCCGCGAACCGCAAGCAAAGCTGCCGTTGTACCACCTCGTCGGGGCACTCGATCCGCTGACCCTTACGGACGTCGCTTCCCCCGTCGGCGATGGCATGCCCGAAACCCTCGGCGATTGGATCCGTCGCGATGGCCTCACGCACTTGAAGATCAAATTGAATGGCGGCGATCTCCAGTGGGACATCGAGCGCGTGTTGAATGTGAACCGCGTTGCCGAGGAGTTCCGTTCGGAACGCTGGTGGTATTCCCTCGATTTCAACGAGCGCTGCCAGAACGTCGAATATCTGTTGGAATTTTTGCGAACGTTGCGCGATCGCAGCCCCGCCGCGTTCGACCGCGTGCAGTACATCGAACAGCCGACGGCCCGAGATTTGCTGGCGAATCCCTCGAACAAAATGCACGGAGCCGCGAAACTCCGCCCGGTGGTGATCGATGAATCGCTGCTCGATCTCGAGACGCTGTTGCTGGCCCGTGACCTCGGCTACACCGGAGTCGCCTTCAAAGCCTGCAAAGGGCAAACGCAATCGCTGTTGCTCGCCGCGGCGGCCCAGAAATTCAGAATGTTCCGCTGCGTGCAGGATCTCACCTGCCCCGGAGCATCACTCATTCATTCCTCCGGGTTGGCCGCACACATTCCCGGAGTCGCCGCGATCGAAGCGAACTCCCGGCAATATGTGCCCGCCGCGAACGAACCTTGGAAAGAGAAATTCCCCGGCATCTTCGAGATCACCGATGGCACGATGAACACTGCACTGCTCACCGGTTTGGGTTTGGGTGCCATCTGATTTCTTGTTCCGGAAGTCTGGCGACTTCCGCTACGCTGAATTGAAAACCGCTCGCCTAATTGTTCGAGGATTGATGTGAGCGATTCCACTTTACCACCGCCCAGCGATAGTCTGATCGACCGATTGAAAGGTCGCGTCCGACGGTTCTTGCAACCCGGTATTCCAACGGGGAGCTATCCTTTGGGGGACTTGCGTGCCCGAACGCCTTCTCCGGTGTTCTGGCTCTTCGGCAAAACGCAAGCCGGCAAAACTTCGATCATCCATTACCTCACCGGTGCCGAGGCCGCCGAGATCGGCAACGGCTTCCGCCCCTGTACCCGAACCTCGCGGAAATTCCCCTTCCCGGACGCAGACTCTGCGCTACTCACTTTCCTCGACACCCGGGGCTTGGGCGAACCGGGCTACGATCCCACCGAAGACATCGCCGCATTCGACAAAGATGCCCATCTCATGCTCGTTCCGGTGCGCTTGTGCGATTTCGCCACAGGGGAACTCCGCGAGGCGCTGTTGAAAATTCGCAAAGCCTCCCGACCGCGCCCGACCCTGTTGCTCCTCACTTGCCTCCACGAAGCCTATTCGCAGGAACAGCACCCGCAGCCATACCCCTACGACTCCCCCGGCCAAGGCCCGGCGGAAGTGCTCCGGCTCGCGGCCCTGCAACAGCAAGACTTCGCCGGGTTGTTCGACCGCGTGGTTCTCCTCGATTTCACCAAGCCCGAAGAGGGCTACGCCGAACCCGAATACGGCGGCTCGGCGTTGCGCCGAACGTTGCTCGAACTCCTCCCGCAGGCGTACCGCGAAACACTGTTGCGATTCGAGAATGCCAACGATTCCCTAAAATCTGTGCACTTGGAACGGGCCGCGCCGATTATCGCCGGGTACGCCACGCTCGCCGCGACCGCCGGGGCCATCCCGATTCCCGGTGTTGATTTGTTGGTGTTGCCCGGCATTCAAACGAAGATGATCCACGCCTTGGCGAGCCTTTCGGGCAGTCCGGAACGCGGCACGCGCTTCCTCGAATTCTCCGCCGTGCTCGGCCTCGGTGTGGTCGCCCGGCACGCCGTGAGGCAAGTGGTGAAGTTCGTGCCTTACTTGGGTTCCGTGGCGGGGGCCGGCTTGGCCTACGCTTCCACGATGGCCCTCGGCCGAGCGTACCTCACTTACGATCAAGAAATCCACGCCGGGCATGCCCCGGATGCGGCATCGGTGAAACGGTTGTACGAATCGGAATTCCGTGCCGCCGAAGCCCGTTGGGGAGAACGCTCGTGAATCGCCTGCATTTGCGGATCGGCCTCATCGCGTTTTTCTTCCTCGCGCCGCTAACATTCATCGTCGGCGTGGGGGCGTACCACCTTTGGGATCGGGGTTGGGGCTTCATCGCTTGGTGGCCGATGGCCACCTGCTTCCTCGTGGCTTACTACCTCGCTTACCGGTTCACGAAACGCAAACCCGTGGAGTTGAAGCCCGATACCGGCCTCAAGGATGTGCCGAGCTATTGGACGGAGCGCGACCGCAACGCTTGGAAAGATGTTCAATCGTACTCGCTTGGCGTACCGCCGCCAACCACCGAAGAAATCAGCGATATGAACCGCTACGCGAAGGATGCCCAAGCTTTGGCGAGCATCGTCACCCAGCACTACAAGCCTGGGGCGAAGGATCCTTTCAGCCACCTCACGATTCCGGAAATCCTCGCCTGTGGCGAGTTGATCGCCCACGATTTGGCCCGCTTGGTGAACAAGTACGTACCGGGTAGCCATGCGATCACCGTGAACAACTTCATACAGTTCCGGCAAGCCGCCGATTGGTATGAACGCGGTCGGAACGCATATTGGATCGTTTCCGTATTGCTCGACCCGCTGCGGGCCGGGCTGCAAATCGCGGCGACCAAAGCGGGGCTGCAAACCACGTTCCGGCAAGTTCAGAAGAACGTCGTTTCCTGGTTCTACTCGGCGTACCTCTTGGAACTCGGGCGTTACCTCATCGAATTGAACAGCGGCCGGTTGAAAGTGGGGGCGAAGCGTTACCTCGAATTATTGGAACGGCACGAAGCCCCGCCCGTGGATGGCGAGGAAGTGGCCGATGCGGAACCGTTCAAGGGTGCGGCGCCCGATCCGGAACGCTTGACCATTGCCATCGTCGGGCCGGTGAAGGCGGGCAAATCGAGCTTGGTGAACGCCATCTTCGGCGATTTCCGCGCCGGCGTCGATTCCCTGCCGCTCACGCCTGCCGCGACCCGCTACGATTTGAATCAAGCCGGGTTGCCGCCACTATCGATCATCGACACCGCCGGCTTCGGGCAGTACGGTGCCAATGATGCCGATGTGGATGCGGCTGTAGAAGTGGTGAGCCAAGCCGATTTAGTGCTGGTGGTCGTGCCGGCGCGTTCGGCGGCCCGCCAACCCGAAGTGACGTTTCTCGATCGGATCACCGCCGCATTCGCGGCGAAACCGAACTTGCGAATGCCCCCGCGGCTCGGAGTACTGAGCCATATCGATGCCCTCAGCCCGGCGATGGAATGGGTATCGCCGTACGATTGGGTCGAAGGGCAACGTACCAAGGAACGCAGCGTGCGCGATGCCCTCGAAGCGGCCAAGGAAGCCTTTGGGCAAAGGCTCCTCGAATTCGTTCCGGTGTGTACGGCCGCCGGGAAGGAATCGGGTGTGAAAGACGGTTTGATTTCCGCAATGGTCAAACGATTGCCGGAGGCTCGCGGCGTCGGCTTGTTGCGAACGCTACATATGGAAGCCAACGCCGATAAGACGATGCAGATGGTCGGGCAAGCGTTCAACGCAGGCCGGGAAGTGCTGAAGGCCGTGTTCCGCAAGAAGTAAAGCCGTTTCGGTCGCTCGCGGTTGTGGCTCGCACTATCATTCTCCCATGATCGAATTTGTCGTTCGCGTACCCGATCCGGAATCGCAAGGGCCGGTGTTCCTCACCGGGGATGGCCCCGAGTTGGGCCAGTGGCATTCGCGCGGAGCCATGATGCACGCCGTGGGCCACGGCTTGTATCACGCGTTGATTCCCATCTCCGAGGCGCGGCCGATCCGGTTCCTGTTCACGCGGGGCCATTGGCGGCAAACCGAACGGAATGCGAACGGGAACGAACTGCCCGCTCGAGAACTCCGCGCCGAGCCGGGTTCCCGGATCGAACTCGCCGTGGCCGGGTGGGGTCGGGAAAGTATCCGGTATCATCCGAACTTTTCCTCGCGATTCCTTCCGCACCATCGCGGTTTGAATGTATATGTGCCGCCGGGGTACGACCGAGATCCGTACCGACGTTATCCTGTAATATACATGCACGACGGTCAGAATTTGTTCGATGCGCACGCCGCATTCGCCGGGAACCCGTGGCGGTGCGACGAGGTAGCCGAGCAAGCGATCCGCCGGTGGGAATGCGAACCGGTGCTGATCGTGGGAATCGCCAACTCCCCGGATCGGCTCCGGGAATACGCCCCGCGGGACGGAGACGATTTCGCAAACCGTTACGGGCGGTTGCTGGTCGAAGAAGTGAAGCCGTTCATCGATGCGAATTACCGAACCCATCCCGGAGCGGATTCGACCGTCGTGGGCGGGGCGAGCATGGGCGGGCTGATTTCGCTGTACTTGTGCAAGTGGTATCCGAGCGTATTCGGGCGGTGCATCGCGATGTCCCCCTCGATTTGGTGGGAACGGGAACGGTTCATCGAAACGCTCCGCGATTTTCCGGAGTGGCTGGAACGCTGCAAAATCTGGCTCGATATCGGCGGCCGCGAAGGGGGCAGTTACGAAGGGATGACCGCGACCCTCGACCGCACCCGTCGATTGGGGGCATTGTTGCGAAGCGCGATGCCGCAACGATCGGACGTTTTCCATTATGTAGAAGACGCGGAAGGCCGCCACAACGAAACCGATTGGGGCCGCCGTTTCGCCGATGTGTTGCGGTTCATGTTTCCGGGGTGACCAATTCTAGGCGGTGGAATTCGCCCGATTTCTACGGAGGTGTTATCAGAACGACATTGGGAAAATATGTACGAAATCTTCCCGGATCCCGGGTCACAATGGGAATGTTTGCGACTTCTGCGTGAGCACCGATGTAAAAATCGGGCATTGGAGAAGTCTTGGTACCGCCACTTTTTCGATATTTTCTAAACGCTTGAGAAGCGAGCCAGCCCGCTTCGTAAGGCAAAGGTAATCTTTTGAATATAGTCGGATCTAACCATCGGTCGAGATCGTTCTCACTAGGGAAAGCAGGCGCGAATTCGGCATAGATGAGCGGGTTGATCGTCACGAGCTTTTGAACTGTCGCTAACCGCAATTGTGATTCCGATCATGTGTACCAAATTGGATTCAAAGTGAAGATGTCGAGCAGCACATTTGTATCGAGTAATTTCAACATTCACCGCGAGATTCTTCCATGATGTC
>JBBQWA010000106.1:0-12911 GCA_038211045.1 Gemmatales bacterium | reverse complement strand
GCTGTTGATGCCGCCGGGTGGAAGGTAACCCGTCGCGCTCTCGTAGTTGTGAACCGAAAGTGCGATCTGTTTCATATTGTTCTGGCACTTCATCCGATTCGCCGCATCGCGTACCTTCTGCACGGCGGGTAACAGCAAGCCGATCAAGATCGCAATGATCGCGATAACCACGAGGAGTTCGATGAGAGTGAAACCGGTGCGTGAACGTGGCGCGGGCATGGGCGAGTACTCCGATAGGAATGCGCGTGACAAAGGATGCGAAGGGATCGCGGCGGCGTTGTCACGTTTCCCCGTCGGGGGTCTGGCGCGGAGTATGCGGCGGACGGTGTTGCATTGTTCGGAGAGATTGGCTAACACTGTAACTATAGGCGATGGATTTCGATTCACCACGGGAAGCGGATAAATATTCGGTGAAGAGCACCAAGTACAGCCGCACTCACTTTTCCCAACTTTGACGCTCAAAGCCACTTCTTCCATTTGAAAACGCCGAGGATCACCAGCACCGCCGTCGCCATGAGACCCAATGCCATCGGGTAGCCCCAGAGCCAATCCAACTCCGGCATGTGCTTGAAATTCATACCGTAGATGCCTGCGATTACCCCGCACATCAGCCCCATCACGGAAATGATCGTGAGCGTCTTCATCACCTCGTTCAACCGGTTCGAGATCGCGGCCAAGTGCGTCTGCATCAGATCGCTCACCATTTCGCGGGCACTTTCGATCAGTTCCGTGTAACGCACTTGATGATCGTAGACGTTGCGGTAATAGACGATTTCCGATTGTTCCACCAAATGGAACTCGCCGCGGATCAACCGCGCCAGCACTTCGCGTTCGAGGATCAACGTCTTTCGCAGGAAGGTCACACGGCGTTTCAACCGCAGTAGCCGCGAGAGAATTTGCGGGGCGGGGCTGCGGAACATGCGGGTTTCGAGCGTGTCGAGTTCGTCTGCGATGCTCTCCACCACAGGAGTATATTCGTCCACGATGCCATCGAGAACGAGGTGAAAAACGTAATCCGGGCCGCGGGCCAAGCTGCCAGCATGACGCTCTAAGAATTTCTGCCCGTCGAACACGCAGCGCATCTCGTTGTAATGGTGCGTGATGAGAACCGTGTGCGTAATCACGGCGCTCAGTTGCGGGCGATCCCGTTTACCGAAACGGAATCGCTTGGAGCGATGCTCTACCATCGCTTCCGACGGCAGCGGGTTCACAATCACGAACAGGTAGTAGGGGAACTCCTCGACTTTTGGAAGGTGCGCACCCTGTTCCGGTTCCCGCCGAGGTTTGGTGATGTCTTCCAATGTCAGCGGGTGAACCTGCAAGAACTGCTGCAAAACGAAGGTTTCTTCTTCGACCGTCGGTCGGTCGAGATCGATCCAATACACGGCATCCGCCGGAATCTCGGCGATGTTCTTCGGCAATTCCTCGACGGTAACCCTCTCGGCGAGTTTGCTCTGAGGGTTCCATCGAACGATTTGGATCATGGTTGTACTCGAACGCTCGGCCGACTCAGATTCCGTTCCCTCGGTCAATTCCTACTTCGCCAGATCGAAGCTGACCAATTCCTTATCGTTGCGAACGATCATTTTCTTCCCGGCGAATGCCGGGGCGCTCCACACGACCTTGCGGCCGAATGCTACGCCCGTCGGTTCGATGATGGCCTTGGCCCGATCGATCTCCTCGTACTTCTCCGGGGAAAGCTTGGCGATCACCAAGTCTCCTCGCTCAGTGAAGAAGAAATAGCGGCCGCCGTTCTTCACCATGAACGCCGTGTCGGAGTTCTTCGCCGCACCCACCACGGCATCCGTCTCCCACAGGCGTTTGCCGCTGGGCAGTTCGCAGGCCATCAATAGCCCGTCGTGGTCAAAGCCGTACATCGTGCTGCCGTCGAGCATCGGTTGAACGTTCAACGCTCCGATGCCCAGATCCTTTTTGTCCTTCCATTCGGTGCTCGCGGCGGGCTTGTCCTTCTCCAACTTCACGAGCAGGTTCTTGTTCTTCCAGCCGCCCACGTACAGGAAATCGCCGGTGAGAACGGGTGTCATAATGATCGAGCCATTATCGGCGGTGTACTTCTGGCTCCAGTAGAGTTCGCCGGTTTCGGGGTTGAGCGATTTCAACGCCTTCGGGCCGGCCATCAAAAGCTGCCGCTTCCCGGCGAACTCGATGATGCTCGGGGGCGCATAGCCGACGTCGTCCGATTCCACGGCCGATTGCGATCTCCACAGTTCCTTGCCCGTCGTTTTGTCGAGCGCCACGATGTGGCTGCCGTCGCCCCCGGCGAGGGTGATGAGCTTGTCGCCGTCGATGAGCGGATGGGCCGCGTAACCCCAGATCGCCACCTTGGCCTTGTATTCGTCTTTCAATTGCTTCTTCCACACCGCTTTGCCGGTGGGGATATCGAGGCAAATGAGGTCGCCCATGGCACCGAGCGTATAAACTTTGTCGCCATCCACTGCGGGTGTGCAGCGCGGCCCGGCGGGGTAGGAAATCTTGTACTTCACCGGGTATTCGTACTTCCACACTTCTTTGCCCGTTTCGGCTTCCACGCAAAACACCCGTTCGACGCCCGTCATCTCTTTCAAATCCCAGTTCCCTTCCTCCACTTTATCTTTTGTCAGATAATCGGTGATGAACACTTTGCCCGCGGCTACGGCGGGGCCGGCATAGCCCCCGGCGATCGGAAAGCTCCACGCTTTCTTCGGCCCGCCCGCCGGGAACTTCTCGACGATGCCATCCTCCCGCCAAACGTTGTCCCGTTTCGGCCCCATCCAGTGCGGCCAATCGTCGGCACGAACGGCGGGGGTTGCGAGCAATGCCAAGAGAATCCATCGTGTCATCGGGAACTCCTTTCATGGTGTAACCGGGGGGACGATGTCCCCCGGCTTTCGGGATCACGCCACGGGGCGCAACAATCGGCAGGCGTAGCCGCCGAGGCGTTTGATCAGGTAATAGTTCAAGATGCCGCTCGTTACTTTCGCCCCGGCTTTGCTGAACACTTTAGCGGCCGTGAGTTCGTACAGCGGGCCGTGCGGGGCAAGCAACTGATTCAATTGCTCTTCCGTGAGCTTTTCCCATTCGTTGAACTGCCCGGCCAAGTACGAATTGAAGAACACTCGCCCGAGCAACACCGCTGTACCCGTCTTTCCCGCACGCAGATTGTAAACCCGGCAGAGATCCGTGAGCATGGCGAAACCGAAATACATCGAGGCTGCGCTATCCACCAACCCGTTCGGTGCCAACGCGGTGACCAATCCGGTGCGCTTGGCCCAATACTTCACCCGGCTCTCCGCGGCATCGTCGAGCTTCTGCTGAAAGCCGGTGCGGAAGCGCTCGAACCATTCGCCGGTGGTGGTGAACTTCTCGGGATCCAGAAGTTCGGCTTTCACCTTCTCCAATCCGTTGAACGATTCATCGGTCAACCCCACGGATTTCAGGCGTCTGCGATCCTTTTCGGTTCCGATCGGAAACTCGCGGAGGTAGAGTTCCAGCAAACCTCTGGCACTCGCGGCCCGGGCGTGCGCCAACCAACGCAAACGCGTGCGTTGGTTCAACTCTTCCAAGCCCGCCACGCGAAGTTGCCGATTGCGGCGCAGCTTGGCGTACAGAATCAAAAGCCGAAGCATCGCGTAGACCACGGCGACGGCGCACAGGCTCAACCCCGCGTACCCGGCGTATTGCATCCATTCCGGTTGCGTGGCGAGATTCGCCAAGATGCTGAGAATTTGCGAATAGAGGAACAAACCCAACACCCCCGCGGAACCGAGGAGGAACGCCGCGGCCAGCGGATGGGCGAACCAACCGAACCACTTCACGCTCGGATCGGACGCCAACAATTCCTCGGCTTCCGCGAGATCGCGCAACGCCTGAGATTCTTCGCCTTCCCGCAATCGGCGGTGGTCGTCGTCCGTCAGCGGGGCGACCCTCGGCGAGACTTGCGGCGGCTTGCCGAGGTCGGTTTCCCCGGCCCGCAAAACCGGTTCATCGATGGTAGGGGAAACATCCATTGCGGGCGGATCGGGCAATCGAGTTGCTCGGCCGCGAACCGGCACACCGATGCGAAGATCGTCGAGTTCCGTTTCGATGGCCATGCGTTTCTCCCGGATCGGTTCCGCTATTCTATCCGACTGGCGTGACCCGCCACAATTGCTAAGATGTTCACAACACACACCCGCAGATTTTGACGAGGCTCCACACATGGGCGAACGCCCCGACGAACCGACCCGCTATGGCCCGATGACGATCACCCTCGTCGCCTTACTCGGCTTGGCGGCCGCGGCATTGCCCCTGTTGCCGGAATCTCTGCGGCCCTACAACTTCGCCGCGTTCGGTGCTTTGGGCTTGTTCGCCGCCGGGCGGTTGAACCTGGCCCTCGGTTTCCTCCTCTGCATCGGCGGGAAGTTGCTCTCGGATAGTTTCAACGTCGCCGCGTTCCGGTTCCAACCCGATTACCTGCCGATGTGGAAGTACGTGCTCCCCTTCGCCATCTATCCGATCTGCGGGCGAGTGTTGAAGCCTACCGCGAACCCACTCGCCATCGGCGGCATGGCAATATTCGCGAGTGTACTCTTCTTCCTTGTGAGCAATTTCGAAGCGTGGCTCGGTCAAGCAATGCCTTACCCATATACATTCGCGGGTTTGATGGAATGCTACGCGATGGGCTTGCCCTTCTATAAAGGCACGCTTCTCGGCGATGTGGCGATCACCTGCGGAATCTTTGCGGCGCATGCCTACTTGGCGAAGATCTATTTCCCGGCCGAGGCCGTGAAACCGGCCGCCGTGGAGGTGGAGCGATGAAATGGGCCGCCGTGATTGAATACATATCCGATACCGCGAAGATTGCGGAAACCCGCCCATCCCACCGGGCGTATCTGGCGAGCCTGTTGGACTCCGGCAAGCTCGTTTGTGCCGGGCCATTCCTCGACGACTTCAGCGCGCTGATCGTATACGAAGCCGAAACGATGGAAGCCGCCGAAGCCATTCTGAAAGGCGACCCATTCCATGCCAACAGCATCTTCGTGAAGTGGACGATCCGCCCATGGAAGACCGTGTTCGCGAATCCCGCCCTGCTCCCGCCGAACGGGTGAAACCCGAGCCAACTCGGATAGTTTTTCTGCGGTTACACTGTGAGTATGCACAAATTCCGTTTGACAGAACCAACAGTGAATCAACTCGAACTGCAAACACTTACCGAAGAACGAATCAAGGACGCAAAGGCCCTACTCGATGGCCATCGATGGTCGTTCGCGTATTATTCGGCAGGTTACGCTATCGAGTGTGCTTTGAAGTCTTGTTTGTTGGCGCGTATGATTTATACGGGTTGGATTTTTAAGGACAAAGCAAACGTTAAGGATTGTTTGATTCACGACTTTGGGGAATTGATTCGACTGGCCGGTTTGAAATCGGAGTTGGATTCACAACTCGCCGCCAGTGCTGGAGTGGGTGGTGAATTCGTGGGCAATTGGGGTACAATATTGGGTTGGCAAGTGACGAGTCGTTACGAGGTAAAAACTCAAGTTGAAGCAGAAGCGCTCTACGAAGCCCTTACCAATGATCCGAACGGGGTGTTAAAGTGGATACGCAATTATTGGTAGAAAGCCGCATCGACGATGGGCATCGATTACTGGTGGAATTCGTCCGAGGAAGCTTGGACGTTACAGCGGCTGCGTGGATAAAAAGCAGCGATGAAGGATTGTGGCACCTCTATGTCGGTTCAACCTCGGTGAGTGCAGGAAAATTGGCAGATGCCTATCGAAAAGTGTATTCGTGCATGGCAAGAGTCCCTAAACAAATCATCGAATTGTCCGAAGTCAAGCTCCTTCCCGCAGAGAACCCACTCGTTCAAGAGTTGATTGCGGTACGCGATCGGCGTCCCGGGTGGCGAATCCCGCCTAGATTCGGAGGAAAAAAACTCGGAGGCGATGCGTTTGACCAAGCTTACGTCTATCCACGAATTACGCCGGGTCTGACCCGCGATGAGGTCATCGGTACTGTAACCAGTCTCTTGATTCGCACGGGCGCCATTACTCCATCGACAGTAACGCTCAGAAACGGAACAGTTTTTCGAGGCATCCCTTTCGGGCTAGAAATAAATAGGCAAAGTGGCCAGCAACCGATCCTCGAGACGAAGTTCATGAATGATTTGGACGGTTCGACGCAGATCGTGCCGGTGGATGATGTATCCAACATTCAGTGAGGTTAGGTTAGGTGATTCCGGCTATTCTGATCGCTATCGTTTTCCCCTCGATTCGCATTCCTTCGCCAGTTCGTAGAGCGTGAGCATATCCACCATCGCGCGGTATTTCTCGTTGCCCACCTGCATGTACACGGCATACCGCCAATGCGGTGGATTCCCCATCTCCTCCCCGGCGGTTCCGACGAGTGCCGCGATGGGCGTCGAATAGTCGAACACTTCCCGAACCCAACGCAAGCGGATCGTTCCACGGCTGCCATCTTTGAAGCGAACCTTGTATTCCCCCGCGAACGGTGCGGCGGGTTGAATATCTACCTTCTCCGCATTCCGCAACGGTTCGAGCAATTGTGCGAAATCCCCCGGGGCCATATTAATGGGGCCGACGTCTTCTTTGGAAGTAGGGTGATTCAAGAGTTGCACGCGGAGGCTTTCCACTTGGGCCGAATCAATTTCATCGACCGAACGGAACGCCGGTTGCGAAAGCCAAGGGAAGATCAAGAAGATCACGCCCAGCGGAACCAATAGAAGTAGGAGTACGATCGCCACGATCAGTTTGACGTTGACTTTTCTGAGCGGCGGCGGTGGAAGCGGTTTCGGTTGCATACCTATGATTTTAGTGAGGCCGTGAACGCGATGACCTCCCTTTCGATCCCCCGCTCCGTTTTTCATGAGATGCTCGCCCGCGCGGTCGCGGAATTGCCGAACGAAAGTTGCGGTTTTCTCGTCGGCAAGCAGCGTATCGAACGTGCGTTGCCTCTGCGCAACGCGTTGGCTTCTCCCGTGGCTTACTCGGTAGAACCTAAGGAATTGCTGAGGATTCACCGCGAGTTGCGGGCCGAGGGCTTCGAGGTGCTCGCAGTGTACCATACCCACCCGACGAGTGCGCCGGTGCCGAGTGCGAGCGATCTCGCGCAGAACGGCTACGGGGAAACTCTTCCACATGTCATCATCGGCTTACGGGGAGAAGCCCCCGAAGTGCGGGCGTGGATTTTAGGGGAAGAGAGCTACGATGAAATCGATATCTGCTTCCATTGAGAATACAGCGGGACGATGTCCCGCCGCTTTCACGTTCAAGCTTTCAGATACTCCACGAGCATATCGAATTGCTTGCCGAGATCGTGTTCGCCCACGCCCACCGGGGATTTGAAAAAGCTGGCGAGTGCTTTCATCGCTCCGCTTTCTCCTCTCCGTTGCGCCAACAATGTGAGTCGGGCAAGATCAATTACGAGCGGCGCGGCGAGGAGCGAATCGCAGCCCTGCCAAGTGAATTGCAGCGTCATCTTGGTTCCGAGGAATCCCTCGAAATGGATGTGATCCCAAGCGATCTTCCAATCGTCGAGCGATTCCACATATTCGATGCTCACGATCGATTGCGGGCGGTACCCGAGGAGTTCCCCGAGGAGTGCATCTTTCGATTTCACCTTGCTGGCCTTGTTGTTCGGGTCGTTCAGAACGAGGCCGTCGCGGTTGCCGAGGATGTTGTGCCCGACCCAACTGAGTACCTTCAAATTGCGTTTGCCGAACATCGGGGCGAGGGCCGATTTCAAAAGCGTTTCTCCCGTTTTCGCATCCTGCCCGGCGTGGGGAACTTTGCGGAGATCGGATAACTCTTCGAGGGCCGGGATGGTGGCGCCGAGCGAAGGCGTGAGGTTCACATACGCGAATCCGGCATCCATCGCGGCGTAAGCGTAGAGGCTGCTCGTCGGCAGCGCGGCGGTTCCCTTGGCGAGCGCCGCTTCCAACCCCGCGAGCGTGGAATGTTCGGCACCGAGTTCGAACGGCGGTTCCGTCGATGCGACATTCACCACCACCAACTGATCGAGATTCTGGCTTTCGACGAACTGACGGAGATCCACCTGAATGGCGGTGATGGCTTGCTTGGGTGTCTCAGCCCGGCGGACGTCCGGGCGATCGGCGAGTGCCGCGATCACGCCGTTCGGTTTGAACACCACGCCCGGCTTCACGTTCTTCGACCATTCGTCCAACTGCGGCTGGCAGACTTTCAACAGAGCATCGTTGAACACGTTGGAGCGTGCTTGCAACTCGGCCGCGGATCGCAAAAACGAGGTTTGACGAATGTCGTGCCCGCCAACAACGAAACTCGCGGGGGCATCAAAATCGACGTGGGAAAACTGCGGCAACGCCGTTACCATACCGGTGGGGGTGGCCACATCTTGAGCGAGCGCGGCCAAACCGAGCGCGGTAGTGCTACCCACGCCACCGAAGGCTCCGATCAACCAGATTCCAACTTTGCGGGGGGGCGGCATCACGGCAACTTCCGGGGAGGCGGGCATGTTAGTTTATCCGATCTGTCAGAACCGGAAGCGTTAGCGCCCGGTCACTTCAAAAAGCAATCACCGGTCGCTGACGCTTCCGGCTCTGAAAATCATGTGAGCACTCGTCGCACGAGGGGTTCATTCACTCCATCGACCAATTCCACGTGCCCTATCCGGGTAGGCAGAATGAACCGGAGCTTCCCGGCTTCGGTTTTTTTGTCGCGGTACATCGCGGCGATGAGTTCCTCGGCGGGCCATTCTTCGGGAATACCCGTGGGAAGTTGGAAGGCTTGCAGCAACTTCCGCTGGCGTTCCGTGAATGCGGCATCGACCCGCCCAAGCAGCTCTGCGAGGGTGGAAGCATACACCATGCCAGCGGCCACGGCTTCGCCGTGGAGCCAAGCGCCGTAGCCGCCCACGGCTTCAAATGCGTGGGCGAAAGTGTGGCCGTAGTTCAGCACCGCCCGCAGGCCGGTTTCTTCGCGTTCGTCCTTCTCCACCACATTCGCTTTCAAGCGGCATGAGCGTTGAACGATGTGCCGAACGACCGAGGGTTCGCGAGTGAGGATCGGTTCGATGTTCGCTTCCAGATATTCAAAAAACTCCGCGTCGAGAATCACGCCGTATTTTACGACTTCGGCTAAACCGCTGCGGTACTCGCGATCCGGGAGCGAATCGAGGAACGCGGTGTTGATGAACACGCCCGACGGTTGGTGGAACGCCCCGATCAGATTCTTCCCTCGCGGGTGATTGATGCCGACTTTGCCGCCGACAGAAGAATCGACCATCGAAAGCAACGTGGTGGGCACCATGAAGAGTGGCAAACCGCGGTTGTACGTCGCCGCGGCGAACCCGGCGAGATCGCCGATTACGCCACCCCCCACTGCGACAATCAGCATCAGACGATCGGCCCGCAACTCGGCGAGTTCATCGTAAAGTTCGCCCGCCCATTCGAGGCTTTTGGTCGCTTCGCCCGCTTGCACGATCACGGTGGAAGAGTGCAAGCCATTTGCTTTCAGCGAGACCGCGACCTTCTCCGCGATCGCATCGGTGTTCTCATCGGCCACGATGAGTGCGGCAGTCGAACGCGGGGCGCATGCCCGTGCGAACGCACCGAGGCCAAATTCCTGAGAGGCGACGCCGATCGGGTAGGATCTCGCTCCGAGTTCCACACGCAAGGTTTCCATACCGGTATTTCACAAGAGCCACCGCGAATTGGCTAGGGCACACCGGTGGAAAGGCAACCGGTGGCAAACGGTACCCGGGCCGTACAATCCCACCAATGCACCCAACCCGCAGTCGGGCGACCTAACGTGGATTCCTCATCCGCAACGAGTTCTCCTCCGGTGCGATCCCGGCCCGCACCGTGGGTCGAGTTCGTTCAAGCACCACTCGTTCCGTTCACCATTGCTGCGACGCTCGGCTTGATTTCGGATCGTTACCTCGCCGGTTCCGTCGATTTCGGATTGGCGGTCGCTGCGGCATCGATTGCGGGATGGTGGAAACTCCGCACGCTCGGATGCCTATGGCTCGCCGCGTTCGGGCTGGCCCACGCCTACCACCACTGGCACCGTAACGAATTCCCACCGAACGATATCGGCCGGTATGCCACGGCGGACGTTCGGGTGGTGAAAGTTCGTGGCGTCGTCGCCGAGGATCCGATCACGCGAAAGCCATTCGCTCCCGATTCGATGCAACCCCAATGGCAAAAAGTCTACGATTCCACCACTCTCGATATCACTTCGATGGAAACGCCTACGGGCACTTGGGCTGCCGTATCCGGCCGACTACGCCTCCGCGTCGAACGGGATGCCGAGGGTTCGGCACCGCTATTCGGCATTCGCCCCGGCGACGTTGTGGAAGTGATCGGGCAACTTTCTCAACCCCAATCCCTCGGCAACCCCGGCGAACGCGATCCGCAAGAACGCCTGCTCGATCAGCGCCTCCGCGGCGATCTCCGCAGCACCGGTTCCGCCGGCATCACCCGGCTCGATCACGGCGAGTGGAACATCACTCGTGGGCTGGCCACGCTCCGAGGCTTCGGCGTGCGAACGATCGAAACTTCGCTGCCCGCGAACAGAACCGCCGTGGCGAGGGCATTACTCCTCGGCGACGGTTCCGCCATGGAACGTTCGGAATGGGATGCTTATATCCGCACCGGCGTGGTGCATGTGCTCGCCATCTCCGGCCAGCACCTCGTACTGCTCGCGGCTTTCGCATGGTTTGCGCTGGGTAGCCTCGGCGTACCCCGCCGCAATGCGGCGTGGATCGTCGCCGGGTTGGTCTTCACCTACGCCGCACTCACGGGTTTGAGACCTTCCGCACTCCGTGCTGCGATCATGGTTGCGGCGGTGGGTGGGGCCATCGTTCTCCGCCGCCCGGTTTCGGTAGCGAACGCCTTTGCAGCGGCATGGCTCGGCGTCATCGCCTTGAATCCCTGCGATGCCTTCGACCTCGGCGGTCGGTTGTCATTCATTTCTGTGTTCGTACTCGTTTGGGGGATCGGCAAGTATTTGCAGCCCGCGCCGCCCGGCCCGGAAGAACAACTGATCAATTCCTCACGGCCGCAGTGGCTGCGTTGGCTACGGGCGATCGTTCGCGCGATCGGCATGGCGTACTTGGTGAATCTGCTGCTATTCGCGGCGAATACTCCGCTGTTGATCGCGGAGCAGAACTTGGCGTCGCCGGTGGCGTTGCTCGTGGGGCCGGTGCTCGTCGTTCTCACTTCTATCGCACTGATTGCGGGCTTTCTGATGTTCCTCACTGCTCCGATACCGGGTTCAGGGGAACTCCTCGGTGGGTTCGTTCAACTCTCGTTGGGTTCGGCCGATGCCGTAGTCTCCTGGGCCGGAAGCATCCCCGGCGGAGCGATCTACCTGCCGGGGTTGCCGATGGCGTGGCTCGTCGGCTTCTACGCGTTGGTCGCAACGATTGTTCTTTTGGGCTGGGAGAACTCGCGGCAGTGGCAGTGGGTTTTGTGCATATGGATCGCGGCGGGATTCGTTTGGCCATATGGAACGCGGCCGGGTGAAGGGGAACTCCGCCTGACGTACCTCGCCCTCGGCCACGGCGGTTGCACCGTTCTCGAAACCGAGGATGGCCGATGCTTCCTCTACGATACCGGCGCCGTAACCGGGCCGGATGTCGTTCGGAGGGTGATCGCACCGTACCTGTGGTACCGCGGCATTCGCAAGGTGGATGAAGTATTCTTATCCCACGCCGACGCCGACCACTTCAACGGTGTCTCGGAGTTGTTGAGGCGTTTCCCTGTCGGTCGCATCACCGTTACGCCTTCGTTCGCCGAGAAGCCGACGGCCGATGTGGCGGAGATGCTCCACGCGGTGAAATCTTCGGGGATCGAAATGCGGGCGGTCGTGGCGGGGCAGAAGTTCGAGGCGGGCAAGATCGCCTTCGAGGTATTGCATCCTCCCTTAAAGGGGCCGGGAAACAGCGAGAATGAACGGAGCCTCGTGATGGTAGTCCGCCATGCCGGGCACACGCTCCTGTTCACCGGGGACTTAGAAAAGAGCGGCACGGCGATGTTGATGTTATCGCCTCCGGTTGAGGCGGACGTGATGCAAGCCCCGCACCACGGTAGCCAAGCGGCCTTCCCGAAAAGCTTGGCCAAGTGGGCGAACCCGAAATTCGTAATCGCGAATCGCGGCGGGTTGTATTCCAATTTCATCCGCGAGGGGCACGCCGGTTTGCTCGCCCCGATCTGGGATACGCACACTTGCGGAGCGATCACCCTCCGCAGCCACCGCAGCGGGTTGACTGCGGAAGCTTTCCGAACGAAAGAAAGGATCGTGATCGTTCGCGGTGGCCAATAAGGAGAGCGGCGTTTAGATTTCTGCCCTCTCGCCCTTTGGGGAGAGGGTCGTCCCGCTTCGGGACGGGGAGTGGACTTCCCCACGAAAAACGGACACGCAGTTAAGGATGTTTCGGGCCTTCGAACTCCGCCGGGGAAACGTTCCCCAGCGACGAATGCCTTCGCTGTCGATTGTAATTCCATGCTGGCACAACTCGACGACTGCTTCAAAGCCGATCTTGCCATCCTTTGAACCGCCCCGAAACTTCACCGATTCCGCACCGCAATTTCACCTCCTTCGACCGCGGATTTCCGAGAATACCCTCTAACAATATTCGCACCGAGAATTCGCATGCTCGACCTCGCCAAGATTCCCGTCGCCGTGAAACACGAAGGGCAACTCAGCCGCCGCTTGTTCCTCGGTTGGGGGAGCGCCCTCGCCGCGTTGCCGCTGTTGCAATCCCGAGCGAGCGCCGAGGATCGCCCGTTCAGTTTCCCGAGCAATCCCTTCACCCTCGGTGTCGCCTCGGGCGACCCAGATTCTTCCAGCGTCGTTCTCTGGACACGCTTGGCCCCCAAGCCGCTCGATGCGGATGGCGGCATGGGTAAAGAGAACGTTCCCCTCGTGTGGGAA
>JBBQWA010000105.1:0-12940 GCA_038211045.1 Gemmatales bacterium | reverse complement strand
TTTTTGTTTAGTGTGGGGGTTTGTTTCCATTCTCCGGCTCGCCCGGTCGCGCGGCGCCGCTCGCCCCCGTTTCTGTGACCAAACCCCCCCGGGCCGCCCCCGCGACCCGGCTCGCCAAAACCTAGACCGCCGCGGCATGCTCGGAATCATCTTTAAACAAAGCGCTGATCGATTGGTCTTCGTGGATCCGCCGAATGGCGTTGGCCAAGAGTGGCGCCACGCTGATCACTTTGATGTTCGGCAACCGTTCGAGTTTCTCTTTGCTCAACGGCACGGAGTCGGTCACGGCGATCGATTCGATGCTGGGGTCTCTCAAATTCTCGATTGCCTTGCCCACCAACAAACCGTGGGTGGCACACACGTACACTTTCTTCGCCCCGTGGGCTTTGGCCGTTTTGATCGCCCCGGCCATGCTGCCGCCCGTCGAAATCATATCGTCGAAGATCACCACGGTTTTCCCATCCACCGGGGCGCCGATCAAATGCTCGGCCCGCGTTTCCTCGGCGTTGGCCCGACGCTTATCCACCACGGCGATTTGCCCACCGATTCGCTGTTGGTACTTGATGGCCTTCTTCACGTTGCCTTCGTCGGTACTCAACACCACCAAATCGCTCGAAGGAATGTTCAACCCTTTTACGTGGGCCGTGATTTCCTTGAGGGCGTAGAGGTGATCCACCGGGATGTTGAAGAAGCCCTGAATCTGTGCGGCGTGGAGATCGAGGCAGAGAACGCGGTTGGCCCCGGCGGCCGTGAGTAAATCGGCCACGAGCTTCGCCGAGATCGGCACGCGGCCGGCATCTTTGCGATCCTGCCGGGCGTAGCCAAAATAGGGAATCACCGTGGTGAGCCGGGCGGGGCTGGCCCGTTTGAAGGCATCCAAGATGATCAGCAATTCCATCAGGTTTTCGTTCACCGGCGGGCAGGTCGGCTGCACGATGAATACATCGCGGCCGCGGACGTCTTCGTCGATGCGCACGGTAGTTTCGCCGTCCGGGAAGTTGCCGAGGTTGATGTTGCCGAGCGGTACGCCGAGGTGTTTGGCAATGCTTTCCGCCAAAGGTTTGTTGGCGCGGCCGCTGAAAATCTTCAGCTTGCTAGATGGGGCGGTCACTCTGGCTCCGATGATGGCCAACCGACGCGGACAACACCGGAGAGGGGTGGCCGGGCGGAGGTACTCACCGGACGGTTGCGAAGCGATCGCTGCGTTCCGCCGGATCGATGCCGGTATTGAATGGGAAAAGCCGACGGATGGCATCCGTCGGCTTCGGGAATTCGGCGGTGTTAGTACCACGGCGAGCCGGGAGCGTGAGCGAACGGAGTCTTGAAACCTCCGGTCGCTCACGCTCCCGGCGAGCCGTGGGGTTGGAAATTGTTTACCGCAGTTGCGTCGGGATGTCGCGGTCGGCGGTGTGCGGAACATGCTTGTGCATCAGATCCTTCGCCAAGTGTTTAAGCAGAATCTGTTTGTAGGCCATCGGCGTGGAGCCGTCGGTGGGCCGCAAAGGCGGTTGCGACGTGTGCGAGTATTCGATCTTCGCAGAGCCGTCGCCTTTGGCATCGTAGACCTTCACATTGACGGCGGCCGTGCCCTTGCAGACATCCCGACCGAAGTCTTTGTCGTAGAGGCTGAACTTGGAAATATCGACTTCGATCAGGTGATCGGCGCCCAAATCCTTGGCGAGTTGCGAGCGGTTAGCGATATCCCAATTCAAAGGGTTCTTGTTGCGTATCTCGTTTACTTTCGCTTGATCGATCACCCTCACCTTGCTCTTATCCTTTGCAGTTTCCTCGACGATCATCTGGGCAAAATTCGCGGCAAGCTCGCGGTCGATCCCGGAGAATTCGGGATAGCTGAGCAGAGCGGGTTTCGCCGTGGCTACGATGGCAACGGTATATTCCTTCTTGCCGTCCTTCGCTTCGAGCGGGTACTGCGCGGGGGTTTTGTCGTCGCCCCGGTTCAAGAACCAGAGCAACGCGGGATTGCAACCCACTGTGGCCACGAGCAGCGAGGCCACGAGGCCGCACTGGAAAATACGCCACCATTTGTTCGACCGGTTCATCCGTGAACCCCCCATTGGAATACTCCGGGCGCTCGCGCGACCCGGCTCACCGAACCCCCACTATCCGAAGAAGATCACCGCCCAACGGGCGATCATCAACGCGAACAGAATCGACAGCCCCACGGTCAGCCAGAATTCGCCCCGGCGAATCCAGAGCAACCGCCCCCGCATCGCACCGAAAATCCCCCACGGAATCAGTGCGAGCCAAGCCAACGCTAACAAAGTTCCCACCCAATTCGCCCGCAGCGAGTTCGCCACGTCGGCGTGCATCAACAGCGAAAAACTCGTCGTCATACCGCACGCCGGGCAGGGCTTGCCCGTGAGCACGACCATGCTGCAAGGTTCCATACCCAATTGGGTGTGCGTCGCAATCTTCGCGGCGTTGCCGTCGTCGTCGTACGGGCGTATCCACGCCGCTACAACGAAGACCGCAATCAAGCCGAGGGCCATCAGCACCAGTAGCAACCTCGCCCAGCGGGCCAATGGTGGCAGCTTCCGTTTCCGGCGACCGATCACCACGGGCCGAGCGACCGGTAACGGCGTTCCGTTGGGTTCGGTTGCGTTCATAGTTCATCCAGAGTCGGGCGAATAGCCGCTTCTGCGAATCGAATCAAGTGGAATTGCGTATGTATTCGCCTTCGGCGAGCCGGTGTTGTCGAGATCCGATTCGGGCCTGCCGGTTGCGGTGTATCAATGCCCGCGACGGATATCGCTGGGCGGGTAGCGCACTTCAATACGGTACACTTTCTTTATACGGCAGACGATCTCCCACGTGTCCGGGTTCACCCGCGAGGGGATCTCAATGCGGTGGATATCGACGGTCACGTGGAAGCCGCGTTCCCACAGAACGTCGATCACCATCCGCAACGCGAGGGGATCGTCCAGCAGTTCTTCTTCGGAATTGATTTGCGCGTGCCCGGACATCGCATGGGCACGCACCACGGGAACGATCTTGGATTCGATCAATTTCGCCACCTGCCGAAACTTTTCCAAGTGGTTCTCTTCGTACTGTTCCAACCGGCCTACCAACTCTTGCCGGGCGTGGATTCCCAATTGCGTGGCCAACGGGATATTTTGAATGAGCTGATACACTTCCGGGCTGAGTTCCAGCGTACTCTGATAAGTGAACTCGCGGAGGATGTTCCGCTGCACCTCGGCGAGTTCCCCTTCCGCATCGATGAAGTGGAAGTGGAAGATTTTCCGCAGCGATTGCAAGGCCTCGAAGTTCGTATCCTTGAACGCCTGATACCGCTTGCGGCAGAGTGCCGGATCGAGATCGGTCACGCGCTCTTCGAGGAGTTCCCCCTCCGCCGATTCCCGAACTTGCTGGTTGTGTTCCCGGATTTGGCGGCCGCGGAACAACTGCCGTTGTACGCTCACTTCCTCCGTAACGAAAAGGAGTGCGATGCGGAACATCGGCTTGCGGGTACTGTGCCACTCGGCGTGGAGATCGAGCATGGCATGGTAGAAGAGCTTCAAACATTCCACTTGCACTTTGGTGCGCGGGAAGCCATCGACGATCACGCCGTCGCGGTATTTCGGGTCGAGCAGTTCCTGCAATAGCAAGCCGATCACTTCGCGGTCGCCGACCATTTGGCCGGTGTTCTTCATCGCCATGGCTTGCGGCGTGGTGAGCAAGCCGCTGATCACGATCGGCGGAGCAGTAATATCGCGGGCCTTGGCGATGAACGGCGTGTTGGTGCCTTTGCCCGCACCGGGGGCACCGCCGAGCCAAATGAACTCGCGTGGGAATTTCAGTTCCTCGCGGCTGAACTTCTCGGTGAGATCGCACCACACGGCAGAAAAGATCAGCTGCGCATCTTTGATTTCGAGATCGGCAATCGGTGCGGGGGTTCGCACATCGGAGGTGGGAGTTTCGTCCAAATGTTGCACTCCGAAGCGCGGCGGGAATAGCCTCGTTGTGTTATAGAGCGCGGCGAACCGATGAACCGCGACCGTAAGGGAGTTGGGAATCCCGCACGGTCGATAGTCCGATGTGTTACTTCTCGATGCTTCTGGCGGGTGTGGCGTCGGCTTCGAGGTCGCCGAGGGTGTACTGGATGCCCGCGAGGTAGTGCTTCATGATCGCGGTGTTCCAGTAGATTTCTTCGCGGTGGCCGAGCGAGCAGTAGAACACGCGGCCTTTGCCCGAGGCGTTGATCCAACTGATCGGGTAGGTGCCGTCATCCCGTTTGCCCTTCGCTACGTCTTCCTTGCTCATCTTGGAAGTGTCCATCACGAGCAGGAATTTGCGATCCTTGGCGAGGGCGGTATCGTTACGGAACATGTAGATTTCATCGGCGATTTCGAAATCCTTGCCGTCGAACGCCGCGTTGATCGGGTTCTTAGGGTCGAGCACTTTCACCGGCACCAACTTATGCCAAGGGTGGTTCACGAAGGCTCCGCCCATCATCAGGTTGTATTCCTTCCAACTCTTGTAGGTATCGGTTGCGGCGTGGCACCCGGCGAGGCCGCCACCGTTCTGCACGAATTCGTAGAGGGCCTGTTTGCGGGCTGCTTCTTCCGTATCGTTTGCCGATTTCTGTTCGGGGGCTTCTTTGGTGCCCTTCGGCAGCGTCTTGCGGAAGCAATCGTTAGTCGTGTTCAGCATGAACACTGCATCGAACTTCTTGAGCTTCTCCGTATCGAAGATGCTCGGGTCTTCGGTGTGCGTGACGGTATACGCTCCGGTTTTGTCGCCCATGAGTGTGAGTGTACGCGCGCCGAGTTCAATGGAGCTATGGCGGAACCCTGCCGTGTGGCTAAACACGAGGAGGTTGCGGGTCTTCTTCGGCTTGGCGGGAGCTTCGGAAGGCAACGCCTTCTCGACCTTCTCCACCATCATCGGATTGGCCTGCTTGGGGGCTTGCCCCTCGGCGCAACTCAACGCGGCCACCGAGGCGAAGAGGGCCGCTAACATCGAACGTCGCATGGGTACACTCCGGGAGAGACATTGTGAGTGGGTATTGGAACAGATTGCGACGCATTCGGCAACGGTTCCGTTCACGCCGCCGGTTTCTTGAGGATGGGTTCGATCGGTTCCCGTTTGGGGAAGCTCACAGTTTTGCGACCCGAAGCCTTAGACATTTCGCGGAGGGCCAGAATCATGGCATGAACGTCGTAGTTGTACTTCCGTGCGAATTCTTCACGGATTCGATAAACTTCTTCCAATGGGTCAACGTCGATCATCGCTATTTCCTCCCAAAAGCATACCCGGTGTCGTAATCGTGGGCGGTTCGTAACCGAGTAGCCGACATACCTGCTCAACACGTTTTTGAAGTACGGGATTTGCTATGTGACGCATGTTCCACGTTACCAGCAAATCGATTCCATGCACGGTAGCCAGTGCAAGATGGTTTGCATCCGGTACCGCTTTGGGCGGGAATGGCACTTCTCGTATCAATTCCAACAATAACGTGTTGGATTGTTCATTCGATTCCAATAGTGGGATGCCTTCGAGAGCATGCAATCGCGTCGCAGCAGCTAAAGCGTCTCCCCGACTACATTCTTCGATTAGAAGTTCCGATCCGACCAGCTCGTATTGATCCCGCTGCAACCACCAGAGTTTGGTCTGGTGTTGTTCCGCGGCCCGAATCAAGCTGCCGCTCGGCCATGCCGTTAGGTAGCTGGGGATAGTGGTTTCAATGTACGCTCGAAGCTTCATGGAATCAGCTTAACCCGTTCATCGATTATCCGCAACCCTTGCGGAACCGGCATCGACAGCCCTGGCCGCACTCCATTACACTATCGCATTCCCCGGCAAGGAGGCAGACGCGGTGCCCGGTTCCCGATTTTCATTCCTACTCGGTGCGGCCAGCAATTGGCTGGCGTTCGCCGCGACTTTAGCGGTCGGTTTCTTCCTCACGCCCTTCCTCATTCACGCACTCGGTAAACCCCGCTACGACGTTTGGTGTATTGTCGAAGCGATCCTCGCTTACTTCACGCTACTCGACATGGGCATCGCAGCGTGCCTCGTGCGCTTCGTGGCGAAACACCGGGCCATCGCCAACAGCGATGGCGTGAACCGCATGGCGAGTTCGTGCTTGGCACTCTTTCTACTCGCGGGCATCTTGGCACTCGCCGTGGGTATACCGATCCTATTCGCTTTTGCCCCCGCGCTCGATGCGAAGTTGAACCACTCCGGCGACGTTCTGCCATTCATGCTCTTGATGCTAGCGAACCTCGCGTTCACCCTCCCGGCGAGCGTGTTCCCCAGCATCCTTGATGGCGTGGAAGCCTTCACCGCGAAGAGTCTGATCCGTTTGGTGGCGCTCGCCTTCCGCACGGCGGGAATCGTGTTCGCGGTGAATTCGGGGGCCGAGCTTTTCCCTTTGGCCATCGTGTATACCGCCGTGAACATCGCCGAGCATACCGCATTTGCTCTGCTGGCTTGGAAGCGGCTGCCGGGGTTGCGGTTCGCGGTGCGGTTCATCGACCGGGCCACGATGAAGGAAGTGCGAACCTTCAGTACCGATGCGTTCTTGGCGATGCTGGCCGGGAGAATCACCGTGCAAACCGGAGCCATCGTGGTTGGGGCGTTCCTCCCCGGCGGGCAAGTGACGTTCTTCGCCACGGCGGCCCGCTTGGTCGATTACGCGAAAACACTCTTGCGAACGATCACCACCACGCTCACGCCCGGTGTGAGTGCCATGGAAGCGCGGGGCGACCACGCCGGAATCGCTCGGTTGTTCTGCAACGCCACGCGCTGGCTGCTCTACGCGGCGTTGCCGGTGCAGGTGGGATTGTTGCTGTTCGGAAAGCCGTTCCTCACCCGCTGGGTCGGTGCGGAGTTTGTGGGCGGTAGCTACCCCGCGCTCGTGGTGCTCTCATTTACCCTCAGCCTCGGCATCGCCCAATCGGTGGCCTCGCGGATGCTTTACGGCTTGGGTTTGTTGAAGTGGTTCGCCCGAGCGGCCCTTGTGGAAGCGGCGTTGAACGTTATTTTGATGCTGGCCCTGATCGGCGGTTGGGGCGTGCCCGGCGTGGCCGTGGCCATCGCTCTGCCAAATGTGCTGTTCTGCCTGTTCGTGCTCGGTTTCACGTTGAAGAAGCTTCGCATCCCGATGCGAACGTACGCGGGAGCATGGCTCAAACCGTTGGCTTTGCTTACGATCCCAATAACGGTGTGGCTCAGCCTCGGCGAAGCGACACCCGATTGGCCGAGCCTCTTCGGCAAGGGCTTCGCGGGCATGATCCCGTACGCGATGGCGGTGTGCATCGTTGAAGGCATCGCAAGTGCGGTTTACGCCAAGTTCTCGAACAGTGTGCTGCCCAATCGAATGAATGTGGCCCCTTCTTCGATCGCCAGTTCGTAATCGTTGCTCATTCCCATCGAAAGATGCGGCAGCGGCAAGCCGGTGGAATTACGCAATAGGTCTCTCAATTCGCGGAGTTCCCGAAAGGTCGCCCGGATCGTTTCGGGGTTCGCTTCGTGGGCCGCCATTGTCATTAAGCCCCGAACATTCGCACCGGGATACGATTCAAAACTGCGGGGTACCGCTCCGGGAGCGAAGCCCCCTTTCGCTTCCTCGCGGCTGCAATTCACCTCAATCAGCACCGGCACCGGCGAACCGCGTTGCATTCCCAAATCGGAAATCGCTTTCAACAACCTTTCGCTATCAACGCTGTGTACGAGTTGCACGAGTGGCAGCGTACGTTCGAGCTTGTTGCGTTGCATATGCCCGATGAAGTGCCAATGGGCCGTGGGAATCGCCTCGGCTTTCTTCCACAGTTCCTGCGGTCGGCTTTCGCCGAGGTCATGCACTCCCAACTGCGGGAGCAACGCGGCGACCTCGCATGTAACCGTTTTGGTAACGGCGATCAAAGTCACGTCGTTGCGTTGGCGATTGGAGCGAGCGCACGCTTCGGAGATCGCAATTTCCGCAACTGAAAGGCGTTGTTGAAGGATTTGGATGGTCGGCAATGACATCGATCGCTCTTGTTAGGGTGGGCATTGCCCACCGAATCATATGTCCGCGGTGGGCATTGCCCACCCTACAAAACTTATCCCGGTGGCCAGCCGAAATCGCGGCCGCCCATCAAGTGCATGTGCAAGTGCGGCACGGTCTGCCCGGCACGTTCATCGCAATTGATGATAAGCCGATATCCGTTTGCTATTCCCAAATCCTCGGCGATTTTCGCCGCGACGAGGTGCATGCGCCCGAGGATCGCAGCATCTTCCGGGGCGATATCCGCGTGGGTGCGGATCTCTTTTCGCGGGATAATCAGCACGTGGACGGGGGCCTTGGCGGAGATATCGTGGAAGGCGATGCAGAGGTCGTCTTCGTGAATGATGTTCGCGGGGATTTCCTTCGAGAGGATTTTTAGGAAGATGTTGGTGGGCATCATCGCCATGGCTTCTCGCTTGCTCCCCTCTCCCCCGGCGGGAGAGGGGTTGGGGGTGAGGGGGTCTTTTCTAATTCAGTTTATCGAACGGAGCCGTTCATGCCGTGGTGCGTGGGAATCGACGAAGCGGGTTACGGGCCGAACCTAGGGCCATTGGTGCAAGCCGCAGTCGCGTTGCAACTGCCGGGGAACGATACTGCCGGTTGGGAGACCCTTCGCCCCTTCGCCCGCCGCGTGAACGAATCGCAAACTGGGTGTTTGACAATCGACGATTCCAAGAAAGTGTACGCCGGGGCGAACGGGTTCGAGAAACTCGAAGCGAGTGTGCGCCGTTGGTTTGGCGAAGCGTGGCCCAGGTGTGTCCACATGGTTGGCGACGAAACCGAATTGCTGGACGAACATTTTGAATCCGATTTTGAATCGTCGAACGTTCCCGCATCGCGCATCGCGGTGAACTTCGTAACTCCCGCGTCGTTCAATCCCGTGGTGGCCAAGTCCGGATCCAAGGCGACCGTCCTTTCCAACGGTATCATCGCTTTGTTGCGTTCAATGCTGGGCCAGTTGCCGAAGGATGGTGAACCCTTGCACATCCACGCCGATAAGCAGGGCGGCCGGCATTACTACGGCCCGCTGTTGCAGGAAGCGTTCACCGAAGGGTTCGTGATTGCGGAAAAAGAAGGGCCGCTCGAAAGCCGGTACCGGGTTTTAGAACTCGGCCGCGAAGCAGTGGTGCGGTTCACACCGAGGGCCGACGGTGCCAGTGCGCCCGTGGCTCTAGCTTCCATGGTGTGCAAGTACCTCCGAGAATTGGGAATGAAAGAGTTCAACGAGGTTTGGATCGAGCGAGTTCCGGGATTGAAGCCGACCGCGGGCTATCCCGAAGATGCCAAACGGTATTACGCGGCGATCCGAGGCGTAATGGAATCGTTGATGATCGATGCGGAAACGGTCTGGCGAATGAAATAATCACTTCGCCGGCTTGTACCCCGGCGGCGCGGTCACCACTTCGAAATCGCTTCCCTTCAACTTCCGTAGTTCGTCGTTCATCACCGGGATGCGTTCGTCCGGGGCGATGCTGATGGCCCATTCGATGCCGTTGTCGGCGTTGATCATCCCGTAGGTTTTCAACGCGTCCAAGATGATCTTCGCTTCCTTGCTGAATTTGGACGTGTCGAAATCCTTCCGCAAGCGGAAGCGTTCCCCCATCCGCGGCAGATCCTTATCGGTGAGCCGACTTGCGTAATGCGTGGCCGGGTAGACGTACGCCTTCTGTGTCCGCCGAATCGTGACGCGGAGCGCGTGTTCGATCGCGCCGCGTTGCAATTCGTCGTATCGCACGATGCTCGGGAAGATCGGCAACCCGGCCGCATCCGAACTCGTCCAACCTTCTGGGCGGAGTTTGTTTGAAGCGAGGTCGAACGTCGCTTCGTTGGAGGCTTGCCAACCGTCGCCGACCTTCTTGAGTTGGTAGAACTCGTACAGTTTTCGGTTCGTCGGATCGACGACGATGGCGTGCCGGTCGCCGTTCTCGTTGCGGGTATCGCGTTGCACTTCGTCGAGCGTAGCTACCTTTAATTTCGCATCCCGCTTGTAGAAGGCGGGCCAGCCTTCGATAGGCACACTCGCGGGCAACGGGAACGGCCCTTTATCCGATTCGTCCGGGTAGTTCACCATCTTCACGTCGATGCGTTTCTGATCGGGCGGCACCAGCACGAAATTCATATCGGAGTTGTAACGCAACGGCTTATCATTCCCGACCGTCGCCACGATCTCTTTGGAACGCGGGTGCACCGGCCAATCTTTCACCGGAATGTTCCAAGGGTTATCCGGCGGGAAGATTTCGAGCGCGGCGAGGATCGCATCGGCTTCCTTGGTATCGAACGACACCGGCTTGTCGATCTTTGGCATCGTCGCGGATTTGATCCGCTTGAGGCGCTCCTCGTTGATGGTCACACCCGGCTCGGCGGCGAGAAGAGGCGAGGCGAGCAGGAGAAGGGAGAGAAATCGCATGGGAGGGAACCTATGGTGTGATGGATGCGGCGATGGCGACCGGATCGAGAACGTTGATGCCGGGAAAGCGGGCGAAGTCCGCGGTGTTGAACGTGAGGATGTGCGTGATGCCGTAGGTGTTCATCCCGGCAACGTAGCGGGCGTCGTGCGCTGGCTTGCCGGAGATGGAATGGGTGCGAACGAGGGTACGCCATTCGACGAACAGATCGGAATGGTCGTCAAGCTTTGGAAAGCGTGCCAACAGAACGTCAAGCCAGGCGTCCGCCTCATGGGGTTTCAGACCGAGACCGTTATTAACAATCGGGCGCGTTGCAACAACCCAGAACTCGAAGGCGCTCTGGTTGAACGTGACCAAATCTTCACCTCGGCGTATCAACTCGTCCACCGCCAACAAGGCGATCGGGTGTTGAGGCGATGAAGGCTCGGCAGATCGGAGCAAGATGTTCGCGTCGAGGACAACCTTCATTCGCCGCACCCTTCGTACATGCTTTCACGGCTGACATCGGCTTCGAATCCCGGCGGGTAGGTAGGAGCGTTGGCACGAAAGAACTCGATCATCTCACGAAACTTCCTCAGCCGCTCGTCGATAACGGCTTGCGAAGGCCGCTCGTCCGTGGGCGAGTCAGGGAAATCCAATCGCGGCTCAGCCACCTCCGGCACGGTCTTGTTCAATCGTACGGCTTCGCGTTCCAGCTTGCGGTACGTCTCTTCCGAAACTTCAATCGTGGGCATGGGCCACCTCCTGTTCGCATCTTACCGTAATTCGATTAGTGCCGGAAGTGGCGTACCCCAGTGAAGAGCATGGCGATGCCGTGCTTGTCGCAGGCCGCGATGCTCTCCGCGTCCTTCACGCTGCCGCCCGGTTGAACGATGGCGGTGACGCCCGCAGCGGCAGCGAGTTCGACGTTGTCCGGGAAAGGGAAGAAGGCATCGGATGCCAACACGGAACCCTTGGCACGTTCGCCGGCCTTCTTGATAGAGATCTCCACCGACACCACCCGACTCATCTGCCCGGCGCCGACACCGACGATGGAGGTGTTGTTGGCGAGAACAATCGCGTTCGATTTCACGTGCTTGCAGACGGGCCATGCGAACTCCAACGCGGCCCGCTCCTCGGCGGTCGGAGTGCGCTTCGTGACGACCTTCCATTCCTCGGGTTTGTCCGCACTGACATCGCGGGTTTGCACGAGTAGCCCGCCATCGACGCGGCGGTAATCGAGGCCTTGTGGGAAGCCTTCGAGCGGGCCGGTTTTCAGCAGCCGCACATTCTTCTTCCAGCCCTTCAACAGCGTGAGCGTATCGGCGTCGTAATCGGGGGCGATGATGCACTCGACGAAGCGCTCGCCGCCGAGGATCGCTTCGGCCGTCGCGGCATCGACGGTGCGGTTGAAGGCGATGATGCCGCCGAAGGCGGAGAGCGGGTCGCCGTCCCACGCTTGTAGGAATGCTTCGGCGAGTTTGCCTCCGGTCGCCGCACCGCAGGGGTTGTTGTGCTTCACCACCACGGCGGCCGGTTCGGCGAACTCGCAGGCGAGGTTCAACGCCGAATCGAGATCGAGGATGTTGTTGTAACTGAGTTCCTTGCCGTGGAGTTGTTCGGCCGTGGCGATGCATGGGCGTTCGAGATCGGGTTCGATGTAGAAGGCGGCGAACTGGTGCGGGTTCTCGCCGTAGCGGAGTTCCTGCTTCAAATTGAACGGGGGATCGATTTCCTCAGCCCAATGTTCCGGTTCGGCTTCGTCCTCGTCGTCTTCGTCGTCTTCAGGCAATTGGGCGAAGTAGTATTGTGCGATCTCCGCATCGTATTCCGCGATCCGTTTGAACGCGGCGAACGCGAGTTTTCGGCGGTAGGGTTCGGGGAGTTGGCCATCGTGGTTCTTGAGTTCCAACAAAATATCGTCGTATTCCTCAGGCATCACCGAGACGGCCACCGAGGCGAAGTTCTTCGCCGCCGCGCGGATCATGCAGGGGCCGCCGATGTCGATGTTCTCGATGGCCTCGGCTTCCGTCACGCCCGGCTTCGCCACCGTCTGCTCGAACGGGTAGAGGTTGCACACGACCAGGTCGATCTCGGGCAACTTGTGCTCGGCGAGCGTGGCCATGTGCTCGGGCTTGCTCCGCTTCGCCAGCAGCCCGGCGTAGATCGCCGGGTGCAGCGTCTTCACGCGGCCGTCGAGGATCTCCGGGAAGCCGGTGAGGTCGGCCACGTCCTTCACCGGCAGGCCGGCGTCCGCGAGCGCCTTCCGGGTGCCGCCGGTGGCGATCAGTTCGACGCCGAAGGTGCGGTGCAATTCCGTGGCGAACGGCACGAGGCCGGTCTTGTCGGAGACGCTGAACAGGGCACGGCGAATCGGGATCAGCATGGTAAGAATCTCAATCATTGGGCCACAGATGACGCAGAGAAAACACGATCAGAAGGCAGAATAAGGAAAATCGGCCCGCGAGGAACCATTGATTTTCGCGATCTGGTTTTTGGTCTTATCGTGTCTTCTCGCCTGTATCGTGCGGCGATGACTGCTTGCCGA
>JBBQWA010000104.1:0-12989 GCA_038211045.1 Gemmatales bacterium | reverse complement strand
CTCATCGAAGTGCTTCGCGACGCGGTCGAGGTGGGCGAGGAAGCTTTCGTCGTGGGCAAGTTCCTCAAGCCGGCTTTGTGGCAGCACGTAACCGAGGCGGATGGGGCTGTGGTCGAGGGATTCGAAGAGTTCCGGCGAAATCTTGCGGAAGAGTTCCACAGCATCGGCATTCCATACCCACCAGAGATTATAGGCCAGATTCTGAAGTGCTTGCAATCGTTCCGGGATTGTCGGCAGCACGGTGAAGGTACGGATGTTTTGGCCGGGCATAACGCCTCCGAAAGAGTAAAGCACGTTGGCGGGACACGAAATCGCCCGTCGCTTGGGCAACGGGCATGGGAGAGAGGCGACGATAGTTTAGGATTGTTAGGGGAAATGACGAGTCGTTATAATACACCCGATGGAACAGCAAGACGAATGTACATTGGCATTCCTTCGACTGGGTTTGACGATCAGGCAAATGACGGAATTGTTCTCTGGAAAGTCTGTCGCGTTCAACTTGGCAGGGGCAGCGGAAGGCAGCATCGCGGTGGCGCAGTTCGCCAAACAGATACGATTGCGGTTGGGGATATACACGTTAAAAAACGAAGGTGGTGGGCTGATGGATTTCATGGCTTTCGAATCGAAAGGACGGGCTGCGGTGTTGCATTCAAACAGGAGCCAACAATGAACGACGATTTTTCAACCTTTGAATCGATGCGTGATTCCGGTGTTTCCCCCGAACAAGCGTATTTGAATGCGAGAAATATCGGCATCGATACGATCACGGGGATTCGCATGATTCGAGCCGTGTTTTCGCTGTCGCCCCGAGAAGCCAAAGAAGTCATGCTCCGATCCGATAATTCGGCAACGTCGGTGGCGGAGAACCAAGAACGGATCGCAAACCGCATTGGCGTTTAAGGCGAGCGGCAGGTCTTGTCTTAACCTCTCCCCAACGGGCGAGAGGGTATAAATCCAACCGGCGCTCGTTTAATCTCTCAAATACAGAGCACTTGCCCATGCCGATTCCCGTACGCATCGCCAGTGTAGCTATCATTTTCGGTTTCGCCGCCCAATCTAACGCGGGGCCCGATGTTCGCCATGAGCCGATTCAACCGAAACCCGATGTGCCGGTTGTGGTCGCGGCTCGTTTGGCGGAGGGTGCGACCAAAGCGACGTTGAAGTTGCAAGCGGTCGCGCCCGGCAAATACATTCGCAAAGCCGATCCCGCGTACGAAAAAGAGTGGATCGATTTGACGATGCGCGACGACGGCAAAGAAGGGGACGAGAAAGCCGGGGATGGCGTGTTCAGCGTTCGCGTACCGGCAGCACATCAGAAACATCGTTGGCTATTGCGGTACCGCATCGCGGCGACCGATGCCACGGGAAAAACCTCGCAATTCCCCGCCGCGACCGACGAATGCCCGAATTTTGCTTGGTGGTGCGATGCCGGCCCCGCGGCGTGGAGCGGTTCCCGCGAACCGGGAAAGATTCCGCCCTCGAAGTTCACTCCGGAATTCCTCGGCACGTTGCAACCCCTGCATTTACTGGCTCGCGTTGAGGATGTCGCCAAGACTCAGTGGGACGGGAACTTCCACAAACAGAAGCAGCAGGGCACCATCGTGTACCGCGGTATCGTGTACGATCACATCGAGTACAGCAACCGCGGCCAAGGGAGTGCGCACATCAGCGGGAAGAACAAATGGGGCGTGAAGTTCAACGGCAAACACGGGCTACCATTGTGCGATCACGACGGCATACCATTCCCCGATGTTTGCAAAAGCTTGAACCTCAACCCCGGAGGTTCCACGCCGTATCTACCGGTATTGCGCGGCATCGCGGGATTGGACGAAGTATTGTCGATGCGTTCTTATCGGCTCGCCGGGGTTCCGGCCTGCCCGGTATCGTGGATTCAGTGGCGGGTGGTGGCAGGGGAAGAAGAAGTCAAAGAGAAGGATCAATACAAGGGCGATCTTTGGGGCGTGTACGTCGCCCTCGGCGAGATGGATCCAAAATTACTCGCCGACCGCAAACTGCCGGACGGTTTGACTGTGAGTGTGCAGAGCGGGGTGAAACATGCCCCGAAAGACATGGCCGAGCCAAACAAGGTGTGGGAGAAATTTCTCGCGGGAATGCGATCGAATCCCAAGGAAGAATGGTGGAGGCAGAACCTCGATCTGCCCGCGTATTACAGTTTCCACGCGATGAACCGTTTACTGGCGAACGTCGATCTGCGGCCCGATGGCAACCACGGGTACTACCGCAATCCGGATGGCCACTGGGCACCGATCCCCTGGGATAACGACATGATCTTCGTTCCCCGGCATCACCAACCCGGTTACATCGAAGCGATCGGCTGCCTCAAACACACCGCCATCGGCATCGAATACCGCAACCGCGCCCGCGAAATCCTCGATCTCTTCGCCTCCGACGCCAGCCCGGGCGGCGGCCAAATCGGGCAACTCACCGCCGACCTCGGATCATCGCTCACGCCGAAGAAGTTTAACCTCGATTGGCCGCGACTCGATGAGGCGGTGTGGAACCAAAACCCGCGGATGAATCAGAAAGGATCGTATTTTGTGAACCCGGCCCAAGCGGATCACTTCGGTGGGCATTGGACTCGCACCCTGGCGACCAACGATTTTCCGGGCTTCCAAAAGTACATCGTCGATTTCTGCACCGATTCTAGGCCGACCAAGAAATACGCCCCGAACGATGGCGATCCGCGCGGTTACGGCTGGGGTTATCTGGCGTTGGAAGCCAAGGACGACAAGATTCCCGTCAGAGCGAATGTCGAACGCCTGCCCGGCGAGAAGTTCCAGTTCCGGACCACCGAATTTGCTTCAACGGTCGGGTATCAGGCCAAGGCGCTCGAATGGCGCGTCGGTCGTATCGGGAAGAAAGGCATGTGCGAGCTGGCGGATTATTGGAAGACAGAGATCGATACGGGTACGAAGATCGTCATCCCGACCGAAGTGTTCCGCGATGCCGGGGAGTACCGGATTCGTGCCCGCTGGCGCGATCACACGGGCCGCAGCGGCCATTGGAGTTCGCCCGTCGAGGTAAGCGTGAAGTAGTTTTCCGCGTTGGAGTGCGAAACTCCAACGCGAATTGCCGCGGATCAATAGGTCGCGCGGCCGCCGGAGATGTCGAAGCAGAAGCCGGTGGTGAAGCTGCAATCGGCGCTGCTGAGGAAATGCACGAGCGCGGCCACTTCATCGGGCTTGCCGGTGCGGCCGAGCGGGATCTTCCTCAGCATCATGTTGATCTGCTCTTGGCTCAACTGATCCAGAATCGGCGTTTGAATCACGGCCGGGGAAACGCTGTTCACGCAGATATCGCCTTTGCCCACGAGTTCCTTCGAGAGGGATTTCGTCAGGCAGATCACCGCCGCCTTGCTGGCAGAGTATGGACCCATCTTCGGGTTGCCTTCCTTGCCCGCGATGCTGGCGATGTTCACGATGCGGCCGTATTTGCGTTCGATCATCCCCGGCAGCACCGCCTTGCAGCAGAGCACCAGGCCGGTCACGTTGATTCCCATCACGTATTCCCAATCTTCCCGCACCGATTCCCATATGGGTACATCCCGTCCCTTGCGGCTGGCCACGCCAGCATTGTTCACCAGAACATCGACAGGGCCGATCTGGGCGAACACGCGTTCGAGGTCGGCTTCTTTCGTCAGGTCGCCCACCATGGCTACGCCGCCGATCTCCTTGGCCACGCGCTCGGCGTTCTCCTTCGACATATCGAACACGCCGACTTTCGCGCCCGCTTTGGCGAGCCGTCGGCAGATGGCTTCGCCGATGCCTTGCCCGCCGCCCGTAACGACTGCAACCTTGCCGGCCATGGAAAAGAGTTCGCTCATTGAACACCTGAAGAAAAGAAACGGAATACGTTGCCGAATAGATTAAGGAAATGCGTGCATTTGGCGAACCGAGTCCGATGACAGGCAGGGGGCGATTGTCCCCCCCCGTTTTGGGCAAAACTCTGGGCCACCCGGTTTTCATGGAGCATGACCAAAAGCGGGGCGGCATCGTCGCCCTGAAAGTTCCCGACATGGAAACGCTTTCCCGAACCTTCGCGGGATTTCATTGTCGTTTGCACCTCCATTCGGCATGATAGCGTTGCCAATAGTTCGGAAGGCCCGGGGAATACGGAGCTTCACCCCAGATGAAACCAGTGCGTAACGAGGACGGCGAGCGGATCTTGGCCGTCTTCATCGATTTCGAAAATCTCGCCCTCGGCTTCCACGGCCGCCGGGATCGTTTCCAAATCGAAAAGGTTTTGGAACGACTCGTGGAAAAAGGCAAAATCGTCGCCAAGAAGGCCTACGCCGATTGGAGCCGCTTCGGCGGCTACGCCGGATCGTTGCACGAATGCGCGATCGAACTCATCGAAATTCCCAAACGTTCGATGACGGGGAAGAACTCCGCCGACATCCGTTTGGTCGTCGATGCGATCGATCTCGCCTACTCGAAGGATCACATCGATACGTTCGTGATCGTTTCGGGGGATAGCGATTTCTCGCCGTTGGTTTCCAAACTGAAGGAACTCGGCAAGCACGTGATCGGCTTGGGATTGCAAGACGCCACTTCGAATTTGTTGCGTGACAACTGCGACGAGTTCATCTATTACGAAGACCTCGACCGGCCGCCGATGATCCCGCTCACCGGGAATGCGCAGTTGCCGGAAGCGAAATTGAAGGTGTTCGGCCTCTTGCTCGAATCGTTGTTGGCGCTCCGGCGCGAGAACAAGGAATTGATCTTTTCGTCGATGGCCAAGGACACGATGAAGCGCAAGCGACCGTCGTTCAACGAGGAATACTTCGGCTACCGCACCTTCAGCGAACTGCTCGAAGACGCCGCCCGCAACGGCCTCGTGGAGATCGAGAAGCACAAGACCAGCGGAACCTATGTGATCCTCCGCTTCGGCGACGAAATGAAACTCCCGTTGGCGGTGGCTCCGATTCCGATTGCGAAACCCTTGGCGATTCCGCCTTCACCCCGGCCTTTCTCGGAACGGGAAGGGGAACGCCCGCAAGAAAGGGAACGTCCGCAAGAACGGGAACGCCCGCAAGAACGGGAACGCCCGCAAGAACGGGATCGCGGAAGCCGCCCGAACGGCGGCGGTCGCGGTGCGAATCGCGGGAACGATGGAGTGTATTATCCACCGGTCATCGTTACACCCACGGCTCCCGTCGGATCCACTCCAGTGCCGCTCAAGCCCGCACCGGCCCCGGCGATTCGAGAGGACGACGACGCCCCGCGTTTCGGTCGTTCGTTGATGGACGATATCGACTTCGAGGACGATATTCCGAGTTACGCCCCGGCGAAGGCGAAAGCCGCACCCGCGGCCAAGCCTAGCCCGGCGAAGCCAGTAGTAGTGAAGCCGGCCGCAGAGACGCCGGCCAAATCCACCCCGAAGCCGAAGGCTCCGCCCAAATCCACCGCGAAGCCGAAGGTAGCGGAAACCCCTGTTCCCGTGGCTCCACCTCCGCCGCCCCCTCCGATGAAAGCGCCCTCGGCCCCGAGGAAACCCGCGGTCAAGCCGCCGGTGGAAGACGAAGGATTCGGCGCCGGGTTGGATTGATCGAGTTACTGCGAGATCAAGAACGCTTCGGAGTTTCCCGTGCCCGCGTTGTTCGCCTTCACCATGTTTCTCAGTGCGACCTTGCTCTTCATGGTGCAACCCATGGTCGGCAAGATGGTACTCCCGCACGTCGGCGGAAGCCCGGCCGTGTGGAACACTTGCATGGTGTTCTTTCAAACGTTGCTTTTGCTCGGTTACCTGTACGCCCACAAGCTGGCCTCGCTGCCGAGCCAAAGATCGCAGGTGAAGATTCACATCGCGGTGCTCTGCACGGCGGCCGCAGCGCTGGCCATCGCCTCGGCATCCACCCACGATTCTTCGGCGGTCCCCATCCTGAAATCGCTGGCCCCCTCCGGCGGCGGTTTTCCGTTCCTCGAAGTCTTGGCGATGCTCGCCATCTCGATAGCGGTACCGTTCTTCGCGGTCTCCACGAGTGCCCCGCTGTTGCAACGCTGGTTCACCGTCACCGGGCACCCCGGGTCGAAAGATCCCTATTTCCTCTACGCGGCGAGCAACGCCGGGAGTTTGATCTCCCTGCTCGGCTATCCGCTCTTGATGGAACCTTCGCTGCGGGTGGTGCATCAAACGTGGTTTTGGGCCGCGGGCTTCGTATTGCTCGTTTTCGCCACTTGGCAATGCGGCCGGGCATCGTTGAACCCCGTTCTGCCCTCGGGTAATGCGAACAATTCTGCTTCCACCGTGGACGATCCGGCCGAACCGACCGACCGCCGCAAATTCCTTTGGCTCCTCCGCGCCTTCGTGCCCAGTAGCCTGATGCTCGGCGTGACCACGTACATGACAACCGACATCGCTTCGGTACCGCTTTTGTGGGTGATTCCGCTCGCGCTTTACCTCCTCACGTTCATCATCGCGTTCGCCAATAAACCGTGGTGGTACCGCCCGCTGATCGCGAACGCGGCCCCGGTGGTCGTACTGCTCCTCGTGTTCGTTCTCGTCTCGGGGGTACTCGATCGCGATGGCGGCGATGCGGGCATCTCTCCGATGCTCATGAAACTGACGCTGCACCTCTCGGCCTACTTCTTGCTATCGCTGCTGATGCACAGCGAGTTGGCCCACGAACGCCCCCCACCGAAATACCTCACGAGTTACTTCCTTTGGATCTCCCTAGGCGGCGTGTGCGGCGGGTTATTCAACGCCCTGTTCGCTCCGCTTGTGTTTAAGCACCCGTACGAATACTCTTTGGCCATCGCGCTGGGTTGTATGCTCGTGCCCGCGTTGGATGCGGCGAAGCCGCCCAAAGAAATCACCGAGGACGAACGCAACCGGAAAGGGTGGGCCGTGGTTCTCGATTTCGCCATACCCGGGGCGATGGTGGCGTTCATCTCATTCATGCTTTGGCTGAGCAACCGGGAGTTCTTCAATTCCGCTTGCCGAATGATCGTCGAACAATTGCACTTGGGTATGGCCACGGTGAGGCCATTCATCATGTTCGCACCACCGTGCTTGATTTGTTTCCTGTTCATCGATCGCCCGCTGCGATTCGGCCTCTGCGTATTAGCACTTCTCGGCGTTCACGAATACCGATCGACGATGGCGGATAACTCGTCGCGGTCGCGGTCGCTCCGGAGTTACTTCGGCATCGTGAGGATCGATACCGTTTTAGAAAAGGATTCCAGCCCATATTTGAACCCGACGAACCCCGCCGAGGCCAAAGAGTGGGCCGTGTACGGGGTGGCGGAAGTGAAGAGTATGTATCACGGAACCACCCTCCACGGTAAGCAATTCAAAAGCAGGTTCCGTACCACCACCAACGGGAAACTCGTCCGCGCGTACCTCGAGGATCCCGATGCGAATCGGGAGGTATTCCTCGCCAATTCGATCGATACCGGGTTGCCCCCCGCGTTCTCGGATGATCTGAGGATATTGAGTTCGTTCGGCCCTTTGCAGGCCGCGGTGCTGGTTGGGGCCAAGAACGCTTGGGATCCCACCAAGGATCCCCTCACGTACTACCACCGCACCGGCCCCGTGGGCATGATGATGGCCGAGGCCTACCGACGCAAGCCATCCCCCGCGATCGGCATGGTCGGTCTCGGCACCGGCTCCGCAGCCGCATACGCTCTCCCCGGCCAAACCTTCAACTTCTACGAGATCGATTCCAAAGTCCGCGATATGGTGCTCGCCGGGAAAGACTTCACCTACGTGAACGATGCCAAAGCGCGCGGCGCCAACATCGACATCATCATGGGCGACGCCCGCCTGATGCTCGAACGCGACCCGGATGATCGCAAGTACGATCTTCTGCTGATCGATGCGTTCAGTTCCGATTCGATCCCGGTTCACTTGCTCACGGTAGAATCGTTGAAGCTCTACCAGCAGCGGTTGAAGCCCGGCGGTATCTTCGCCATGCACATCTCGAACCAGTACCTCCGGCTCGAACCGGTCGTCGCGGCTATCGCCAAGAAAAACGGCTATGAGTGCCGGGTGTTGAACGACCGCGATTTGAGAGCCCCCGGCAAAACGGCCAGCTCTTGGGTGATCCTCGCCGAGAACGAAGAAACCTTGGGCAAAGCGTTCACCGATCCCGAGGAACTCCCCGGCACTTTCACCAAACCCGATTGGCGGCCGCTGGAATTTCAAGAGTTGGTGAAGCCTTGGACGGACGATTACCAAGATATGCTCATGGTACTCGGCATCAAAGAAGTGCAGGCCGTGCGCCGCTGGTTCGGCCTTCCCACTCTCGACCCGTGATGCCATGCGACCGCGATTGCTCATCGTCGGGGCCAGCGGCCGGGCCGCGGCGGCTTCCGCGATCCGCGCCGGGTTCGATCCTTTCGTGATCGATTTGTTCGCCGATGCCGATACGCAACGGCTCTGCCCGGTTCTCAAGTGTGATCCCGCCGACTATCCGCACGGTTTCATTCCGCTCGCGGAGCAGGCACCCGCAAGCCCGTGGATGTACACCGGAGGACTGGAGAACCACCCTGAGGTGGTGGAAGCCATTTCGCAGAAGCGAGAGTTGTTCGGTTTCGGCCCGGATCAATTGAAGGGGATGCGCGACCCGTTTCGGCTGAGCGAATTCGTCATGCATCTACCGAACGGCCGTTCATGCAACATACGTGCGGGAAACGATCCGCCGCCAGTGGGCGAACCGTGGCTGAGGAAACCGCTGCGATCTTCCGGCGGCTTCGGCATTCGTTTCACCGAACCCAACGAACCTAAGAGCGATACCCACTATTTTCAGGAATTCATCGCAGGCGAATCGCATTCGTTGCTGATGGACGGGCAACGCATCCTCGGCACAACCCGGCAACTGATGGGAACGCCTTGGTTGCACGCCTCGGCTTTCCGCTACGCGGGCAACGCATTTCACCCGAACAAACCGTTCGCCGATAGCGGGGAGACATCGTCCCCCTGGCTATCCAAATCGTGGGGCATCGACTTCATCGCGACCGGCTCCGGTAACGTGCTCATCGAAATCAATCCCCGCTACACGGCAGCGATGGAGTTGCTAGAGATGCCGTGCGATGGGTTCATCGCCAAGGCGATCTACTTCGCTCCGCATGCCTTCGCCTTCCCAGAATCCGGCCCGTGGGAAGATTCGCTCGCCCGTTGTACCGAAGTTTGGAAGCTTCACGATTTCGCCGATATTCCGTACCCCTTTGCACACATAGAAGCGGGCCAACCGGTCATTACGATCTTCACCCAAGGCGATACTGAAGCCGATTGCTTAGAATCATTGCAACGGCGTGCCGCCGAGTTGGATCGACTATTCGGATGGGAGAATTCACCGTGAGCACCATGAACGAAGCCGCGTGGCGGATCGCCGATGCGATGGAAGCCAACGCGAAGGCGTTGCGAATCTCCGTGGGCAAGGTCGGCGGTTGCCGGGTGATCGATTGCGGAGGGGCGGTGACGGGCAGTTTGCAGGCCGGTGTGATGATGGCGCGCGCTTGCCTCGCCGATCTCGCGGAAGTGACGATTACGAGCGATGCGTTCGGCCCGCTGATTCAAGTGCGTACCGATGATCCGGTGCGGGCGTGCCTCGGTTCGCAGTACGCCGGTTGGCAGGTGAAAGCGGAGAAGTTTTTCGCCATGGGTTCCGGCCCGTTTCGGGCGCTCGCGGGCACCGAGGAAGTGTTGAAGGAACTCGGCATCCGCGAATCGGCACCGTGTGCCGTGGGCGTACTCGAAACGAACCGGCACCCCACCGAGGAAGTAGTAGCCTCCCTCGTGGCGAAACTTCCCGCCGACGTCGAACGCCTCACGTTGTTGGTCGCCCCGGCGAGTAGCCTCGCGGGCACGATTCAAGTCGTGGCACGTTCCGTCGAGACCGCTTTGCACAAACTGCACACGTTGAAGTTCGATCTCAATCACGTGTACAGCGCCTTCGGCACGGCACCTCTGCCGCCGGTCGCGGCCGAGGAAATCGCGGCCATCGGCCGCACCAACGATGCGATCCTTTACGGTGGCCGCGCGACGCTGTGGGTACGATGCGACGATGATTTGATCGATGCCATCGGCCCGCAGGTGCCCTCGTCCGCTTCCAAGGATTACGGTTCGCTCTTCGCCGAACTCTTCGCCAAGTACGGTGGCGATTTCTACAAGATCGATCCGCTGCTGTTCTCCCCGGCGGAAGTCACGTTCGTGAATTTGAAGACCGGGCGTGCCCGCACCTTCGGTTTCACCGATACGAACATGCTCCGCAAATCGTTCTTCGGGGAATAGCCGATGCACCTCGGCATTCTCTCCGGTGGCACCGGCTGGCACGTGCAGGATTTGCTGCGGGCCGCGGGCGAACTCGGCCACAAAACGTCCGTCTTCGATTTCCGCACACTCTCCGCGAGTGCTCCAGCCGCTCGCCTCGATGTCGATGCGTTGATCGTGCGAACGATGCCCGCGGGTTCGCTGGAGCAGATCGTCTTCCGCATGGATTGGCTGCAGACGCAGGGTGTGCAGGTATTCAACCCGCCCAAAGCGTTGGAAACGTGCGTCGATAAGTTCTTGGCTACCGCACGGTTGGCGATAGCGAAGCTGCCCATTCCTAAAACGTTCACTTGTGAATCTTCGGATCGAGCCATGGAAGCGTTCCGCGACCTCGGCGGCGATGCGGTGGTGAAGCCGCTGTTCGGCTCCGAAGGCAGGGGAATGGTTCGCATCACCGATCCGGAACTCGCTTGGCGGACGTTCCGCGCGATCGAAGCTACCGGCGGCATACTTTATTTGCAGGAGTTCGTCCGCCATCCCGGTTGGGATGTGCGCGTGTTCGTCATCGGCGAACGGATCGTCGGAGCGATGAAACGAACTTCCAATGGCGATTGGCGAACCAACGTGGCCCAAGGGGGAACCGCCGGGCGGTTTGAACTCGCGGACGCCGAGAAATCCTTGGCCTTGTGGGCCGCCCGTGCGACCGGGGCGTTGATTGCCGGGGTCGATCTGATTCAAAACGACCGAGGCGAATGGCTCGTGCTGGAGGTGAACGCCGTGCCGGGGTGGAAGGCGTTCGCCCCGGTGTGCGGCATCGATGTGGCACGCGAGGTAGTGGAATTCGTGGTGGAGAATATTTGATGAACATCCCACTGGCATGCCTCTGGGAAGCCACGGCCCGCAAGTTGGGGAATGTGCATCCCGGGGCGTCGTTCGCCGATATGGAATACTTCGACTTCGTGAAAAGCGGCTCGGCTTTGAATGAAGCTTGGCGAGAACCGTCCGCGAAGCTCGGCGAACGCATCTATCAAGGTGTCGAAGCCACGCGGGCCGCAGTCGGGAAGAACACCAACCTCGGTATCGTGCTGTTGCTCGCTCCGCTGTTGGATCGACGCGAAAAGCGGTTGCAGGAAACCACTCTCGATGATGCCCGTATACTTTACCGGGCAATCCGACTCGCTTCGCCCGGAGGCATCGGCACAGCGAATGACCAAGATGTAAACGGCGAACCGACCTGCACACTCGTCGAAGCGATGGCCCTCGCCGAGGACCGCGACATGATCGCCAAACAATACGCCAAAGGTTTCGCCGACGTTCACGACTTCGGCGTGCCTGCTTTTCTCCATGGGATCGAACGGCACGGGTGCATCGAGGCCGCGATCATCGAGTGCCAGCTACAATGGTTGGCGAAGTTCCCCGATTCGCTGATCGCCCGCAAGAACGGAACGGAGGTGGCACTCGGCGTTCGCCAACGGGTGAAGGAAATCTTGCACGTCGGTGGATTGAAAACCGTAGAGGGAAGGGCGGCCGGGGTGGAACTCGATCGGCATTTGCGAAGCGATGGCCACTCGCTCAACCCCGGCTCCACGGCCGACCTCGTTACCGCGTGCCTGTTCGTTGCCCTGCGGGAAGGTATGGTAAACCCCAAGCTCCCGTTCCGTTGGAATGTACCCGATTGGCTGTGACCCATGAGTGCCGAGTCGTTCAAAGTTCGCGTGACCAAAGACCATCTCGTCTTCTGCTGCGGGCACTTCATCAGTTACGAAGGCCATCGCTGCGAGCGACTGCACGGCCACAACTACCGGGCAGCGGTCGAACTCGAAGGCGTGCTCGACGAGAACTTCTACGTCTTCGATTTCGTCGCGCTCAAGAAGCACACCAAAGCGATTATCGACGAACTCGATCACCACATGCTCGTGGCTACGCGCAATCCTCTCATCAAAGTGGAAGTGACCGACGATACCGTGCGCATGGCTTACAAGGATCGCGAGTGGATTCTGCCCCGCGGCGATTGCTACTTGCTGCCCATCGAGAACACCACGGCGGAACTGATCGCCCGGTATATCGCCGTGCGCTTACTGGATACGCTGAAAAAGGAGGCGAGCTTCGTGCCCGACGCCCTGCGTATCGAAGTGGAGGAGAACGTCGGCCAATCCGCAACCTACGAATGGAAACCGGCGTGATTTCTCACGGATGGTCAGGAATACAATTCCATCGAAGCGAGCTGCTACCCCGCCCCGTCATTCCCGCCTTCGCGGGAATGACGGAGGTTGGTTTCATTCGTGTCGATTTCCCAATATGATTGTCAATAGCCCGCCTTGCCAGATCACCAAGGCTGAATCGGGGTTCCATCCCAGAGCCAAGTATGTCATATTCTCCTCTGGACGCAATGTCGCTCCACCGGAGGGGATGTCATGCCAGGGATGGCCGCCAAGGTGATTATCACCGAACGTCAGTAGATCGTTTTACAATCGATGGCCTTTTCGCGCTCTTGCCCGCAGGGTCTTGCCCATCGGGCCGAGATCATCCTGCTGGCGTTTGAAGGTTTCCAGAACGAAGAGATCGCCGCGAAACTTGGCTGCGAGCGGCACGGCATCGGCACTTGGCGGCGACGTTGGCAACGGGCATTCCAAAAGTTGACGGTCATCGAATGCTTGGAGCAACCGCCGGCGTTGCGTGAGGCCATCGCCACGGTGCTCGGCGATTTGCCGCGGGCCGGGTGCGGCGGCAAGTTCACCGCCGAACAGATCGCGCAG
>JBBQWA010000103.1:0-13021 GCA_038211045.1 Gemmatales bacterium | reverse complement strand
CAGAGTGCGTTGGCTCCCCATCATGATGCCGAAGTCTTCGATGCAATAGCGGGCCGAGTTGCGGGCGAGGCCATCGCGCGTGCTCACCTTGCTTTTCCGGCCGAGTAAGCTGGGTAGCCACACGAGCATCTTTCCATCGTTCTCACCGCTGGCGTAGAGTGTGCCTTCGGCCAGCATCCGCGATCCCGATTTCCAGAGCATCCGCACCGCGTAAGGTTCCTCGCGGAATGCCACGGCAATTTCCTCCGGCGGATGAAGCGTGCCCCCGATGCGTTCCTGTTTCACAAAGGTTCCACGGAAGCCGCGGAACTCTCGTTGGCTGCGGATGATACTGGCTTGCAATGCAGCGATGGCGTCACTCGCGGCAAACTTTTCGAACTCGCTTTGGGTAGGCAATGCACCGGAGGTATCGAATGAGGGAAGGCGTTCTGAACTGGCATTCATGTGAGAAACGATCGGGGCAGTCGGGCTTGCCGCGAAGCATACGCCCGCAATTAACAGGTTCCTGAGAGTATGGAGTGCGAGCATGACGCGAGACACCACGTTCACTGGCAGTCAGAAAAGCCAACGCACCGACTTCTAATATCGACCAACGACTGTTCGCTGATGACTTGGCTTCTTCAAACTGTTTTAGGAATTCAGCAAGGAGTATTTCGACGACAGTTATTAGTCGAGTCGAAAACGTTCCTAACCTTCCTTAGCTGCGGAGCGAGCGAGTCACTAAACATTCGCCAAGGCGATCAATTCCCGCGTCGCGGCGGTCGGGCCTTCCTTCGCTCCGAAGATCGAAGTGCCCGCCACGAACACATTGGCCCCGGCGCCCGCCGCGATGCCGATGGTTTTCTTGTCGATCCCGCCATCCACTTCCAATTCGCATTTCGGATTCATGCGTTCGATGAACTTGCGGAGCGTGCGAATGCGTTCCGTGCTTTCCGGTATGTACGCTTGGCCGCCGAAGCCGGGGAACACGGTCATGCACAAGGCGAGGTCGATATCGTCGATGTAGGGTTCGACGCGATCGAGCGGGAAATCGGGGTTGAAGGCGAGGCCGACTTTCTTCCCCATCGCCCGGATTCGGGAGATCAGCGGATCGGGCTCGGGGTGAACTTCCAAATGGAAGATGAACGAATCGGCCCCGGCACTGGCGAACCCATCGAGGAACTTGGCCGGGTCTTGCACCATCAAATGCACTTCCAAAGGTAAACGCGTGACGGGCCGCAAACCTTTCACCACCACCGAACCCATGCTCAGGTTCGGCACGAAGTGGCCATCCATCACGTCGATATGAATGCGATCCGCCCCGCCGGCCTCGGCGAGTTTGACGAGTTCGCCCAAGCGGCTGAAATCGGCGGCGAGCACGGAGGGAGCGATTGCGGGCCGGGCCATGCGATGTTTCCTCGGGAATACGGTGTATCTTATCGCTCGCGGGTTCCAACGTCGTGGCGATGTGCAACGATCCCCGAGATTGCCTTCAAGCCGTGAGCTTGGAAGCCGGAACCCGAGCGATACATTGATACATTGCGTTTCAGACACCAACATTCCAAAGCAGGCCTGATCATGGGACGGCGGTTTATCGATCAACTCCGCGATGGCGATTCCTTCGATGAAATCTACCTCGTCATCGACAAACAATTGAAAGCGAACCGGAACGGGGCGCCCTTTATCCAAGTGGAGCTGCGCGACCGTACGGGGAACATCGCGGCCCGGTTCTGGAATGCCGGGGAGGCCGTGTTCCGTTCCTTCGAGAACGGCGATTACATCCGTGCCGAAGGCAAGGTGCAACTGTACCAAGGCACCTTGCAAGTGATCCTGGAACACATCGAACGGGCCGAACCGAAGTTCATCGATTCGCAAGACTTCCTCCCCAAAACCGAACAGGATATTCCCAAACTCTTCGACAAGCTGCGAAATTACATGTTGCGGTTGGCCAACCCGCACCTGCGGGCGCTAGCCGAGTGCTTCCTGATGGACGACGATTTCGTGAAAGGGTTCAGCGCGGCCCCCGCCGGGGTGAAACTTCACCACGCCTACATCGGCGGCCTCCTCGAACACACCGTCGGCATGATGGAGATGGCCGACAAGCTCCTTCCGCACTACCCCGGCATCGATCGCGATCTCGTGCTCGTCGGCCTTTTCCTGCACGACTCCGGGAAGGTGCGCGAACTCAGCTACCTCCGCGCCTTCGGCTACACCGACGAAGGCCAGCTCCTCGGCCACATTCCGATGGCTGTGGAAATGATCACCGAGCAAGCGAATAAAGTCTCGGATCTCACCGGCGAACCGTTCCCGCGCGAGTTGCTCGTGCGCGTGAAGCACATCATCCTCAGCCACCACGGCACGCTGGAACACGGCAGCCCGAAAGTGCCCATGACTCCCGAGGCGATGCTCGTCCACTGCATCGATTCGATGGACAGCCGCATGCACATGGTGCTCCGCGAACTGAAAGACGACCGCAACAATCCCACGGCGTGGACGCCGTACAATACCAATCTGCACCGCCGTATTTACAAAGGCGGCCCCAACGGCGATATCATCGGTGGCAGCGGTGAAGCGTACGATTGAGTGGCGGTTCGCGGCGAGCTTGCTTTTTCAACCGTGCCATGCAAGAATTCATTTAACCTCCGCGAATTGGGACTCGCAGCATGCCAACTACCACAACTTCATTTGAATCATTCCGAATGGACGCTCCAGAACATACGCATGGAGCGGATGCCGAGTCCGAAGTATCGCTGGAAGTCGATTCGGAAGATCATGCGGTGGGCGGGCGCAACGATTTCGATTCTCCGGAATTTCGGGCCGCATTGTTACGCCACTTCCAGCGTGCGAGGAATGCGGCCCTCGGCGTGCCCGTGGCTCATCAATGATGCCAGCGTTTGAATTTTGGATCGTGGCGGGGCCGAACGGCGCTGGGAAAACCACCTGCGTTCAAGCGGAGCCGATACGCAGTTTGATTCCCAACGTCCGCTTTCTGAATCCCGACGACGAAACGCGGAGGTCACTCATTGCGATGGGCTACGCCGGTTTTTTCGATACTCCCCAATCGGTACTTCGAACCGCATTCATTCAATCGGCCAACGAAGTCGAAGAACACATCGTGCAAGCCATCGACCGATGCGAATCGATCGGAGTCGAAACGGTGTTGAGCACCCTGAAGTATCGGCAGATGGTGGAGGCTGCGATTCGACAAGGTGGGCAGTTCAATCTCGTTTATATCACTCTGGCGAGTTCCAAGATTGCCGTTCGCCGGGTCGCACTGCGAGTGTCGCGGGGCGGCCACGATGTACCTGCGGATAAAATCGAAGACCGTTTTCGTCGCTCTCACGCGAACCTCGGCTGGTTTGCATCCAAAGCCCGCCATTTTTGGGTAATCGATAACTCCGGTAGCGACCCGGCCATTCCGCCCAATCTGTGCGCGTACGGATCGCACGGTCGACTCGCATACCTCGATCAAAATTCTCTAAATCTTTTGAAAGAATCTCTTTCCGCGCTCGCTGTCACTTGAACAGCCGGAGCGGATCCCCACCAACACGATCCGAACGTTCCATGTCCGAACTCACCGAAAAAATCCTCGAAGCGCTCGCTCGGCCCAGTTACTCCCCGGTGAAGCCGAAGGTGCTCGCCAAACGGTTGGGGCTTGCCGACGAGGATTCCAAAAACTTTTCCCGCGTCGTGCGGGCGCTGATCCACGGTGGGCGAATCGAAGTGTTGGGCAATTCCACGCTCCGGCTCGCCAAGGTCGGCAGCGCCGCGATGGGCACGTTCCGCCGGGCCAATTCCGGGCACGGTTTCGTGCGGCTCGATCCGCAACCGAATCAGATTCCGCAGCCCGATGTGATGATTCCCGAAGGGTACCAAGCGGATGCGGCGACCGGCGACCGCGTGTTGGTGAAACTTTCCCGCCGCAGCAGCAAAGTGGAAAACAGCCGCGGGGAAATCTTGCGGATCGTCGAACGGGCCACACGAACGTTCGTGGGAACGTACTTTGAACGCGACGGCGGCGCCTTCGTCCGCGTCGATGGGACGATCTTCGCCCACAGCATTTCCGTGGGGGATCCCGGCGCGAAAGGCGTGAAGCCGCAGGATAAAGTGCAGATCGAAATGATCCGCTTCCCCGATGCCGAGAACCGTGGCGAAGGGGTGATCTTTGAAGTGTTCGGGCCGCTCTCGCAACCGGGCGTCGATCTCGTGACAGTAATTCGAGCGTTCGGCCTTCCCGAGGAGTTCCCAGAGGCGGCATTGAATGAAGCCCGCGCCCAAGCCGATGCCTTCCGCGAAGTGCTCGACGGCCGCGAGGACTTCACCGGCGATACGGTGGTGACCATCGATCCGGTCGATGCCCGCGATTTCGACGACGCCGTGAGCGTGGAAATCGATCCGAAATCGAAACACTGGATACTCACGGTTCACATCGCGGATGTGGCCCACTTCGCCAAGTTGGGCGGGCCGTTGGATACGGAAGCGAAGAAGCGGGCGACGAGCGTGTACCTGCCGCAAAAGGTGATCCCGATGTTCCCGGAGATCGTCTCGAACGGCCTGGCCAGCCTGCAACAGGGGCAGTTGCGGTATGTGAAAAGCGTGCGCATCGAATTCACGCAGGACGGCAAGATCGCCCACGTTCACTTTGCCAACGGAGCGATCCGCGTTGCGAAGCGCTTCAGTTATGAAGAAGTGAGTGTGTATCTCAGAGCCGGAAGCGTAAGCGACGATGGTAATGCTCCGTCGCTGATGCTTCCGGCTCCGATCGGAGAACTTCTCCACCGCATGCGCGATCTCGCGTTGATCCTCCGGGAAAAACGCAAGATTCGCGGGGCGCTCGAGCTTTCGATGCCGGAGGCGGTGTTGGAATACGATGCCGAGGGCCGGGTGAACGGGGCGCACTTCGCCGTACACGATCTCAGTCATCAGATCGTCGAAGAGTTTATGCTCACGGCGAACGAGGCGGTGGCCGGGCACTTCTCCCGTCTCGGCGTGCCGTTCTTGCGGCGGGTTCACCCGGCGCCGAACGAGGAAAAATTGGAGGAATTCGCCGAATTCGCGGCACTCCTCGGCCACAAAATGAAGCAGCACCAGAATCGGTTCGAGTTGCAACGGTTGTTGAACGATACTGCCGGTACCCCCGAACGCGCTGCGATCCACTACGCAATGCTCCGCAGTTTCAAACAAGCGACCTACTCGCCGATCCCGGATGAGCACTATGCCCTCGCCAGCGTCGATTATTGCCATTTCACTTCGCCCATCCGCCGCTATCCCGATTTGCAAGTGCACCGCTTGTTGGATCGTTGGCTGCGCACTGGCAAAGCGTCGTCGGACGAGAAAGAGCTGATCGCCTTGGGCGATCATTGTTCCAAGATGGAGCGGCGGGCGGCGACGGCCGAGCGCGAACTGGTGAAGTTGAAGCTCCTCCAATTCCTGAGCACCCGGATGGGCGAACAATTGGACGCCGTGATTACCGGCGTGGCAGAGTACGGTTTCTTCGCACAGGCCGAGAAGATTCCCGCCGAGGGGTTGGTGCATATCTCTTCCTTGACGGACGATTATTACACTTTCGACGATACTTCGCGTTCGCTGTACGGTAGCCGCACCAAGAAACGATTCCGGCTCGGCGATCGCGTCACGGTCGAAGTCGGGCGGGTCGATATGCAAAAGCGGATGCTCGATTTTCGATTGAAGACTGGGCCGACGAAGCCCACGGCGATGCGGGATTTTGAACCGCCGCCGCAGCCGAGGATACCGACGAAAGGAAAAGGTAAGAACGGGAAACGGAAACGATAGTGCTGTTGTTATTACATCCACGTCGCCGGGGGCACGTACCGCCCGGCCCACTCGGGCAATTCCCCCGTGATCGGTACCAAATTGGATTCGAACTGCCGCGTGCAGTTCTCCCACGTGTACTTTTTCGATTCCGCGATGCAACTCTCGCGGTTGCCGGTCGCCAAGGCTTTTTTCACGGCGGCCCCCAAATCTTCGTCGCACGCGCCGAGGTGTTCGTGGGTGAGGATGTCCACCGGCCCGGTGGCGGGGAAGGCCGCGACGGGAATACCGCAGGCGAGCGCTTCGATCACGACGAGGCCGAACGTATCGGTCTTACTGGGAAATACGAAGAGGTCGGCCATCGAGTAGCAATCGGTGAGGGCTTCCCCGGTCTTGTATCCGAGGAACTTGGCGTCCGGGTACTGCTTTTCGAGTTGTTGGCGGGCGGGGCCGTCGCCAACGATCAGCTTGGTTCCCGGCGTATTCAGTTTCAGAAACTCTTCCACGTTCTTCTCGTGCGAGACACGGCCGACATACAAGAGAACCGGCCCGTGGAACGGAGCTTCCTTTTTGGGTCGCGGATGGAACGTATTCGTATCCACGCCCCGGCTCCAACGCCGGATCGGCGAGCGAAATCCGTGCGCCCGCAAGTCGGCCTCCAAACTGGGCGTCGCAGTCATCAGTGGCGCCGCGGCATCATGGAACCAGCGTAGAAACCCGTAAGTCCACGCCAGAGGAACCTTGGCCAGTTTCTTCAGGTACTCCGGAAACTTGGTGTGGTACGAGGTACTGAAATGCCAGCGGTGGTTGCGGCAGATTTGACGCACGACCAACCCGATCGGCCCTTCGGTTGTAACGTGGATATGATCCGGCTTGAACTTCTTGATCCGGCCATAGATTCGGCCCGCGCTCGGGAAGCAGATGCGGATCTCCGGGTAGAAAGGCACCGACATTCCTGGGATCCCGCTGTGTTCCATCACCATCACTTCGTGGCCGAATTCCCGGAGGGTTCGGGCGGTCATATCCATGGTGCGAACGACGCCGTTGACCTGCGGATACCAAGCGTCGGTCACGAGCAAAATTCGGGCCATGATGCTTCGCGGGGGAGTGGAAACCAATTGGACTGTTATACGCAGAAATGCCCTAAGTGTATTGCTTCTGGCGAGCGATCAACACGGGCGCGAGAATTTCGTCACGGCGCGATTTTCGGTGTCTGAAATTGAGAACGGGGCTTCGGATTCAACAACGGACGCGGAAAGACGCCGCGGGAAAAATGGACTCCGCCGCGAGCGTGAGCTAAGTTTCCGCAGGGAACGGCCCGCCCGTAGGCCGAACCCGCAAATCCGCCCGACGATACGCCCATGAATTGGTTACGCGAACCCGGCGCCGAACCGATCCCCGGTTACCGGCTCATCGAACCCCTCGGAACCGGGGGCTTCGGCGAAGTGTGGAAATGCGAAGCGCCCGGGGGCATCCTCAAAGCCATCAAGATCGTCTTCGGCAACCTCGATTCCCCGGACGGCGATTCCGCCAAGGCCGAGCAAGAAGCCGCCGCCCTCGAGCGGGTCAAGCTCATTCGCCATCCGTTCATCATTTCGATGGATCTCATCAAGGTGATCGCCGGCGAATTGCTGATCGTTATGGAACTCGCGGACAAAAGCCTGCACGACCTCTTCGAAGAATACCGCCTTGCCGGGCACCCCGGTATACCGCGCGAACAACTCCTCGGCTTCCTCGGCGATGCCGCCAACGGCCTCGACCATTTGATCGATAAGCACAATCTGCAGCACCTCGATATCAAGCCCAAAAACTTGTTCCTGATCGCGGATCGGGTGAAGGTGGCCGACTTCGGCTTAGTGCGCACGCTCGAACGCCAAAGTGCCATCGGAATGATGGGCGGCATCTCGCCGGTGTACGCCGCGCCGGAATCGTTCACCAACAAGGTATCGAAGCATTCGGATCAATACAGCTTGGCCATCGTGTACGCGGAACTGATCTCGGGGATCAAGCCGTTCAACGGCAAGAACATTCGACAGTTGGCGATGCAGCACATGATGGAACCGCCCGATCTCAGCGGCGTGCCGGAATGCGATGCCGCGGCGGTGGCGAAGGCGCTTTCCAAGAGCCCGGAAGATCGTTTCCCGAGTTGTCAGGCGTTCATCAAGGCCCTCGTGGGGAGTGTGAATCAAGCGGCCACGATCACGATGCCGACGAAAGCCACACCAGCGAATCCGCCCAGCGGCGGGAAGAAGCCGGGGGCAGCCAAGAACGGAACGGCCGAACGATTCCACACCCCGCCGCCCGCGACGAAAAAAGCCGCGATGCGCTTCCCGCCGGCCCCCGTGACCGACAACGGCGAAACCCGCGCGATTCCGCTGGAAGCCGATGCCGGGGTACTGCGACCGGCGATCTTCATCGGCATCGGCAGCTTCGGCCGGCGGGCGCTCCAACAGGTGCGTTTCCGGTTGCTCGATCGCGTCGGTCAGTTGAATCAGGTTCCCTGTTTGCGATTCGTGTACGTCGATCCCGATCCAAACGCGGGCGATAAAGCCGCATCGGCCGCACCGGATATCGCGCTGCACGCGGAGCACTTGTTCCTCACGCCGTTGCAACCCGTTACGAATTATCGCCGCCGCCAACTCGATCAACTCTTGGAATGGCTGCCGAGGGAGAAGTTGCACGCCATCCCGCGTTCCCTGAAAATCGAGGGTTCTCGAGCCTTGGGTCGCCTCGCGTTCTGCGATCATTATCTCCGATTCATGACGCGGATGCGCCACGAAGTGACGGTGAGTACGCACCCCGAAGCATTGCAACAATCGTCTAACAATACCGGCTTACCGATACGAACCAAGAACCCCGCCGTATACATTTTCGTGAGCGCCAGCGGCGGCACCAGCGGCATGCTCATGGATCTCGGCTTCGCCGTGCGGCGTTCCCTCGAAAAGTTAAACGTGAACGAAGCGACGATCACGTGCTTCGTTCTCGCGGGTGCCCCCGAAGATACGAGTTCACCCCCGGAAGAATTGGCGAACATCTTTGCGTCCCTCACGGAGTTGAATCACTTCTCCGATCCGGATGTGGCATTCACCGCGCAGTACGGCGGGCCGGAAGGCCCCATCTCCGAAGGTCGGGGATTGCCCTTCACCGCGACGTACCTTTTGCCGATGGCCGAGCGCTCGGGGGATGCCCTCCGCGATTGCATCTCGCACCTCGCCGGATACGTCACGTACGATCTCACCACGCCGCTCGGGGGTGGATTGGAAGCGATTCGGCACATGCCGCCACCGATGGGTCGCACGCCGTTCCGTGGCTTCGGCACCTTCGGAGTGTGGTACCCGCGCGGCTTGCTCCTGCGTTCGGCCGCCCGCCAAATCTGCATCGATACCGTGCGCGGGTGGGCCACGAAAGTTCCCGCGTTGCCCCCCGTCGCCGAGAAGGTTCTGGAAAGTATTCTCGTCGATACCCGGCTCACGCCCGAGCCGGTGAAGCAGTTCATCATTCAAGAATCAAAGACGAAATCGGATGGCGATCCGATCGCGAACCTCAAAGCGTGGTTGAAGGATATCGCTGGCCATGTCGACGATGCCGGGGCGCGGCACGATCCGATCAGTTGGGCCGTGGCCACGTGGGATCAAGCCCGCGATTGGGTCGGCATGGAACCGACAACCGAAAGCGATAGCGGCTTCCGACGGGGGCGATTGAGCAAGGCGTTCGACGTGGGTTTGCGGCGAACCACGGAGGCGTGGGATCACGAACTCACACAGAAGATCCACGGTTTAGAACTCGTGCCGGGGCCTCGGATCGGTTCCGCAGAGTTGGTGGTGGAACGGCTTTTAGAAACCGCGGCCGGTGCGACCGAAGCGATGGAACACCTCGCGGAAGGTTTGGCCGTGAAACGTGAAAACGCCAAGGTGGCATGCCAAGTGGCGCTCGAGAGCGTGCAAGCCGGCGGCAACGGTTTCAGCCTGTTCGGCAACCGAACCGCCCGCCTGCTCCGGCAACTCACCGACCGTATCCGCGAGTTCGTCGATCTCCGAATGCAGGAAGATCTCACAGCCTTCTCGGTGCAGTTTTACCGCCGCATCTACAATCGTTTCGACGAACATTTGCAGAATTTAAAAGCGACCCGCGAACGGCTCGGCCAACTTTCGGAGTTGATGGAAGTACCCATCGCTCTCGGTTCGCCCTCGCACTTCAACAACACCTCCAAGGATGTCGATGGTTCCGCCCAAACCACGCTGCAAGGTTCCAACACGATGCGGATTGTGCTGCCGCACGGCGAGGATCACTTGGATCGCTCCGCGGCGGAACTCTTGGAAGCCGTCCCCCGGCAATCGTTGATCGGTTTAGAAGAAGTTCTCACGAAGGTTGTGGTGGAAAGCCGCGGCGGTTTGGTGCATCTCGCCACCAGCGGAGTGGATCTCGTGCAACAATTGGCGAATCCGCTCATCGATCAAGCGACCACCTACCTTTCCAGCTTGTTGCCCACGCAAGACGTCACCGCCGTGGAGTACTCGGCCGCGAAGAACGATATTAACGAACTCACCCGCCGCGTGGGGAGTTACGTTCGTGGGGCGGCTCCGCTCACCGGCGGCCCGGTCGAAGAGGAAAAGACTTTCCTCGTGTATCCGGATACGGAACCGGGCCGACTTTACGCCGAAGCGGTGCGAAAAGTGGTTCCCGCCGTGTACTTGGTGCCCGTGCAGGGTGCCGGTACAGATTTGCTCTTCTGCCGGGAACAGGGCGGATTGCGAACGGCCGATCTCTTCCGGTTGATCGATCCTTGCTGGGATGCGTACCACCAGCAATCCGCGACGATGCTGCACAACGCCCACTCGCGGTTCGATGTGACGGAGTGGTTGCCCCTCGTGGAGTAATTTTTCAAATCCGAGCCGGAAGCGTAAGCGACGATTTAACGATTCCATCGTCGCTTACGCTTCCGGCTCGGTTGGAGCGAGATTCCATCGTCGCTTACGCTTCCGGCTCGGTTGGAGCGAGCTTACGCCTCGCGTAAAAATGCAAACCGATCAGCAACCCCCACGCCGTGGCGGGCACCCAATCCCCCGCGAATGCGTACGGGCTGCCGCGGTCGTCGATCGGCACTTCCCCCGTTACCACGGCCACCATCTTCTTCGAGTTCTCCCACTCGAAATCGGGTAGGCTCACCACGCGGCCGTCGGCGTCGATGATGGCGGAAATTCCCATGTTCACCGCCCGCAGTAAACTGCGGCGGGCCTCCACGGCGCGGAACCGGCTGATGGCCAAGTGCTGTTCGTGTTCCTCGGTGCCATCAAACCAACCGTCGTTGGAGATGTTCACGAGGAAATCGACCGGTTGGCCGTCTTTGCCCCATTGGTTGTATCGCCGGGCGAGTTGCGGATCGGAATCCTCGTAGCAGATCAACACGCCGAAGCGGTAAGTGCGTTCTTTGGGCGGCTCCGGTTTGGTATCGGCTTGCTTATCGAGTTCCTTGCCACTGCGGTATTGCTTCTCCAACGCTCGAATCTCGAAGCGAGTGTACCGTTCCCCCGGCGTGCAACTGTAATCCCATTTGTACGGGCTGAAGGCACTCATCCACGGGAACGTGCTGCGGAGCGGAACGTACTCGCCAAAGGGCACGAGGTGAATCTTGTCGTAGCGGTCGCCGAAGTAGTCGGCTTCCTCGGGCTTGATTAACAGGGCCGAGTTGAAATTGTGCAAGCGTACGCCATCCCATTCCCGGGTGTTCAACCCGAGCAAACAATTCGTGGGCGCGTAAAGGCGAACCCGCTCGGCGAGTTCGGCTTGCATCTTGCGAAAGCGTTCCGCCGTGTTCGGAAACTTCGGATGATCTTGTACGCCTTTGAATGCGTCGAACCAATCGTCTCCGAAGCTGGTTTCCGGCCAGATGATGAGGTCCGGTTTCAAGCCGTTCTCGGGCCGTGCCGAACCCCTCGCCAACGGAAGGTATTCGGCATCCACGGGGGCGTCGTCGGTTTCTTTCTGGTCGCCGCGCTTCAACTTGTCGCTCTGCGAGATGTTTCCTTGCAGGAGTGCCACGCGCGGGCCGACGGCGAAGGGCTTGTGAATCAGGCGGTAGGTGCCGTAGCTCAACACGATCACCGCGAAGAGCGTGCCGTAGGCCGTGACTTTCATTTCGCGGTAGAATATGGCGAGTTGCCAAGCCCGCGGTTTGTTGATGAAAAACAGGAACGGTTTCAACCGCATCGCCCACTCGTATGCCATACCGTTGACGCAAGCCACCACCGCCGAGATCAAGTAAACGCCGCCGAGATCGGCGGCTTGCAACAGCGGGATGAAGGCGTGTTGCGTGTAACCCAGTGAATACCAGCCGAAACCGACTTGCGTTTGGGCGTTGATGTATTCGAGGAATGGGAAGCCGGTGGGAAAGTGCGTGCGGGTGAATTCTAACGCCACCCACACCACCGGCAGCGTGAATGCGAAGGGCAGCTTCAAACGATCCAACCGTCGCAGCAGAAAGAGTGCCAAGGGGAAGTATAGCGAGCAATAGAGGCTGATGCCGGGCCACGCGAGCAGTTCCATCATCGGGTGAGCGACGCGGATCCATTTCAGGGCGAGCAAGAAGAAAACCCAGCCGCCCAGCCACGCGGCGAGGTACCGCCTGCCGTTGCTGATTCCCTCGGCCCGCACCAACGTGAGGAACGGCACGAGCGCGATGTACGCGACCGGCCCCCAATTCAGCGGGAAGAAGGCCGACCAAAGCAGGAGCGAACTTGCGAATGCCGGGATGAAGACGTTCGATTTCAATGCAGCGTCCTTACTTGCTGACTCCCCTCGCCCCCTGGGGAGAGGGGTTGGGGGAGAGGGGGTTGTGATCCATTCAAGATCGTTAACCTATGGCCAGCACTGTAACCGTATCCCCCGCCCGGTAATTCACCGGCGCCGCTGGCAACTCGATGAACGCATTCACCGGCAGCAAACTTCGCAAATCGGCGGAACCGAACCACGGCAGCGGCTCCACTGCGTTTCCTAAAATCTTCGCGGGGTGGTATGTCGGCCGATCGTGGTTCGCCTGCAATTCCTTGGTCAGTGGCAACTCCAACCGCGTGTTGTGAACCTCGGCATGGCCCATCATCTTTCGGATCGCCGGGCGAACGAACAACTCGAAACAGAGGAACGCGCTCACCGGGTTGCCGGGGAGGCCGAAGACGAGTGTGTTGCCGAGAGTGCCGAACAGTAGCGGTTTTCCCGGTTTCATCCGCACGTGGTGGAAATGCGTTTGCACCCCGAGCGACGCAAGCACCCCCGG
>JBBQWA010000102.1:0-13028 GCA_038211045.1 Gemmatales bacterium | reverse complement strand
GTCGCACCCACGCCGATGCCGCCGACACCGAGCGAAGCACTCCTCACCGAAATCCGGGATTTACTTAAAGTGAAACCGTAAACGAAAATACCCCGGGACGATGTCCCGGGGCTTTCGTGTGGCGGACTCAAAAGCCCCGGGACGATGTCCCGGGGTTGGCTCACTTCGTCCGTTTCTTCAATTCCATCGCGGGCTTCGCAGTAGCATCCGCTTTGACCGCCACTGCCAATTTGGCTTCGCTGCCGTAGCTCGAATCGGGCTTCTCTGCGAACACAACGTAATCGCCCACAGGCACCTTCTCGAACTTGTAGCGGCCGTACTCGTTCGTTAACGCGTTAGCTTTCTCTTTGCCTTCGCCATTCAACAGCAGCACCTTGATCCCCGGTTGGCGGCGTTCGCCTATCGAGATCGTGCCGTTGATCGTGCCGGTCGGCGGCGGGGCGTCCACCAACTCGATGGTTTGCGTCTTCGTCACGGTGAGGCCCACCGCATCCACCAACACGGCGCTGATGAACATTCGGCCGCGTTTATCGGCGGGCAACGGCAGCAACACGGTGTACGCACCCGTGGGCAGCTTCTTCTTGTCGAGCACCTCGGCCCCATCGAACTTAAGCGTCTCCGGTGAGAACTTGCCATCGTCGCCCGGCTTGCCGAGGTAGAAGAAGACCTTCTCGATGCGGGTATCGAGGTCGACGCCGGTCACGGTCACAGGCAGCGGTGTGCCCTTGAGGTGCTTATCGGGGAACTTCACGAATTCCAAGCGCTCCGGGATGTTCGCATCGATGGTGAGATTGAACGGGGCCGATTCGACCTTCCCGCCTTGGAGTTGCTTATTCTTAAGCACGGCCACCACTTCGCATTTGCCGCGGAAGTTGCGGATATCGAGTGGCTTCAACCAATCCTTGGAACTGCTCGAAATCAGGAACCCGGCATCGACCGGCCCGGCCACATCGACCCACACGCGTTCATCGCGGGCGCCGCCGAGCTTGACGATTTCGTTCTTGTCGAGATCGTTGCCGTCGCCCGCCTTGCGGATCCAGAGTTCCAATGTGCTGCCGGAAGGATCGTTATCGGCTTCCACGATCACCGGGAACGCGGCGACCGGTTGGCTCTCGGCGGTGGTTTCGTAGCCCTTGGCGGGTAGCACCCGCACGGCGGGCTTTTGCACGCGGATCAGCTTCGCGGCGTTGGTATCCCCGGCCAGCGCCGGTTCGTAAATGAACGCCCGGTTGAAGCCATCGATGCCGAGATCGATGCGGAGCTTGTCGACGGCGTTTTCGACCGAACCCGAGAGCGTGGCCTTGGGGGCGTCGGTCGCATCGGCATCGCGTACGAGGGTTCGTTTGTAGATGCCTTCGCGGAGGATCGCATCCTTGAGCGAGGCTTGCGGCGGGAACGCCAGCGTGAGGTTCGCCTTGCCGGTGAAATCGGGCTTGCCCGTAACGGTGATGAGCACTTGCGAGATGCGATCCTCCAACGAGATGGTGCCGACCGGAGCGGCTACGTAATCGTCCGGCTTTTGAACGATCACATCCACTTTGCGGCCGTAAGCTTTGCCGTCGGTATCGGTGGCGGGGGTGCCATCGTCGTTCAACAGGCTGACGGTGAAGGAGAAACTGTTGGAACCGCTGGCGAGTTCGCTGCCTGGGGGCAACTTCTCGGCGGGTGCGGCGGGTGCGGTCGCGGCAGCGGGAACGATCGCCGGTGCCGGTGCCGGCGCGGGCTTCGGTACGCGGATGCGCAGCCACTTCTTGGCGGGGATCGTCACCTTCGCCGTGCCGTTGAGGCCGCTACCGGGGCCGCCTTTCACATCGACGATGTAGCTCTTCTTCGCCTTCTCGGGGTTGAAGGCGTAGAGGAAGAATTCGTTGGAGTTGTTGGGTCGCAGTGTGAGAGTGCCGGAGGCCTTACTCAATTCGGCATCGGGGTCGCTCACCAGTTCGGGGCCGCTTTTGGCGGTGAAGGTGAAGACTGGGGTATCGGAGAAATCGTCCGCCGCCGTGGCCGCGAAGCCGGTGAGGAGGAACAAGCCGAGGAACATCGCTCGCCGAAGAGTTTTCATGGGCCGTCCTTATGCCGGGGGAATCGTTCGGATCCTGAAAGCCGGAGGACATTGTCCTCCGGATATACCAACGGCAGGTGGACGATGTCCCCCCGCTTTATGGTTTGATGCTCGCGGCCCAATCGAGGGAGTCGCGGGCGATTTTTTCCAAAGACTTCGCGGCCTCGTTGGCCGGGTCGGTCTTCAACGCTCGCCACATCGTCGCCGTGGGCGAGTACACGTTCCGGCCCAGCCAATCCTGATACTTCGCTTCGTCCTTCGGCTGCTGCCAAGCGAAGCTCACCGCCACCGGCGGGAGTTTCACCAGGAGTTGGAACGTTCTCGCCGGGGTCGCGATCTCGATGCCGCCCGGATTCCCCGGCCACGAGTTCAACACCTTCGCGGCACTGGCCCGCGATTGCTGTTCGTACCTCGCCAAGAGTGCCATGCGATCCGAGTAATTCCAACCGGGCCATTCTATCGCCCGTTCCAATTGCCGAACGCTCGCTTCAGTTGGCACCTTCACCATGCCCCGCAAGCTCGTGCGAGCAACTTGCAAGCCGTCTTTGGCTTGGTGGAACGGTTCGAGCGCTGGTAACCCCGGCGAACCTTCCGGTGCGGCGAGGAGTTTCTCCGCCTTAGTGAACGCATCGGCTAGCGCCGCCCAGGTACTCGCCACATCCGCCGGAATCGCGGCGAACTCGTGGGGGAACTCGGCGCTCAGATCGCTAAGTTCCGCACGCGCCTCCTCGTACTCGGCGCGGGTGGCCGTTAGAACCGCCGCAGCCGCTTTGATCCGCACATTCTCTTGTCGCACCTTATCCAGCACATCCACCGCATCCCGGACTTCCGCATCGGACGATTCCGCGTTCCCGAGCGTCACCAAAGCTTTCATCGCTTTGGCGTTCGCGGTATCGATGGAACGTTGCAGCCACGGGAGATTGCGGCCGTCGGTCGAGGTGGCTTCGCCCATCGTGGGAATCAGCAGCACCACCCGGCGCAGTGTCGCCTTGGGCCATTCCTTCGACAACTCCGCCGGGAACCCGGCCACGAACTCGAATGTCACCCATTCCACCGGCTTGTTCTTGAGCCGGAACCCCGCAACGGTCGCCGCGATCTTCTGTATCTGTTCGACTTTCGGATCTTCGAGCGCCAAGGCGAACTTCATGGCCGCTTCACAGATCGCTTCCGGCGAATGGTCGGCGGCCTTGGCCCACGCGGGGGCCTGCAGTGCCATCAGTTCCTCCGGCTTACCGCCGCCGTCGCGGATTTTGTCGAACGCCGGTGCGAGCAACGTTTGCGCCGCCGCGACCTTGGCCGAAAACTCCGGATTGAGGCGAGATCGTGCGAGCGAGTGAACCGGGGGCGTTACCGGCGGAGTCGCGGTCATCGCCGCACGGCGGGCCTGTTCGGGCGCCGCGAACCGTGCCGCAATCGCGGCGGGATCGTACCCGGCGAGCCATTGCCCCTCGGCATTCACCCGGGCGAGGTTCCCGGCCATGGCTACCATTGGCAATCGCCTCGGGCCTTGGCTCTTCACCCACGCATCTTGAAACTTCGCACTCTCGTTCCACCATTCGGGCACGGCTTCTGGATCAGCTATGGCGGGCAGCGCGATCGGCCCGCCGTTCGGAACGTGCCGGAGGAAGAAATCCTTGCCGGTGCCGTATAGCTTGGGCAACTGCGGGGGATGCCCGTACGCGGTGCTCGCGGTGTGGGTGGCTTCGCGCACATAAGCCGCGAGTTCCTTGGCGTACACCCGTTGATCTTTGCTGCGATCCGGGTTCCAACCGTCGGCGTGGCCTCCGAGGCCTTGGTTCAGCGCCATGCCGAACGCGGTGCGCTTCAGCGGTCGTATCGCAGCGGGGCCGACCGAGGGCGTCGCGGCATTCAATAGGAAGAACGGCAGATCGTTGGCCGATTCCAACTTCGCCAAAGCCGCGTCGAGTTCGTCGTTCACATCCGAAGTCGGTTGCACGCTGCGCGGGGAATTCACCGGGCGAACGTCGAGAATGAGCAAGCGGGGAACGTCGGTCTTTCGCAGCGGTTGCAGAATGTCGTCGAGTTTCAACCAGGTGCCGGGATCGGTGGGGTTGGCATCCGCCGGGAGCAGGTAGGGAACCCCGTTCACCGCGATGCCTTGAATGGTGAGGATCGCCACGATCGGCCGACCTTTTTGGGCGCCCCGTGAATCCTCGGCGAGTTGAGTGAGGGCCCGCAGCAGCCGGGCTTTCTCTTGATCGGGGAAGGCTTTGGTGCCTTCATCGCCGAAGCGTTCGCCGTAGGCTCGGGCTTCGGCCATGGCCCAAGGGTTCGCGGGCCACGAGGGATCGGCGTACTCGGCCACGGGCAAGGCCAAGAGCACCGGATCGGGGTTGGGCCGCATGAAGAAGAAGAGCCCCGCGAGGATGCCACCGAGGCCGAGGACGACGAGCGCCGCGAGCAGCCAACGTTGGGGCTTGCCTTTGGGTTTCTGCGTGCCCGGCTTGCCGGGAGCGGAGTTCGTCGCGGCGGCTGCGCCGCGCCATGCATCTTTTGGCCGGGCCATGGGGAACCTTCGTGGGGTGGATGACCCTTGCGATTTTATCACGGTTGCCCGTTCGAAGCGCCAGTTCCCGGGAACGATTTTCAGTTCGGGTGCCCCACTACTGCGGAAAGTGCGTCCGAACCTCCGGTCGCTGACGCTCCCGGCTCGCCAGAGTGGTTGTGGGGAATTGAACTTCCGCTATCGGTAAGCGCAAACAAAAACCAAAAACACTGGCGAGCCGGGAGCGTCAGCGACCGGAGGCATTCCAAGGAATTCACTTGTTACTCGACGGGCGGGTTCGGGAATCTCCGCCTTTCCGCGCCGAAGTCGTTCTTGCTCCGCGATGCGCCCCAGCGCCTCCGCGGTTCCCACGTTCGAGCCGCCGAATCGGCGGAGTTGCGATCTCCCATTTGGTCGGGCGAGTAGCTTTCCCCCACGGGCGAATGGAATTGCAGTGTGGATTCGTACGCCACTTCCGCGTAATACACGGCGTAGGTCGTGCCGGCGCACAAGCTCACCCCGAGTATCAATCCGAACATCACGCCGCGTTTCCACTGGCGATTCGTTCCGGAACTCCGCTGTTGGCGGGAACGCTCATCCCGGGCGATGCGGGCGAAATCGTATTCGGATTCTTCTTCGATTGTCATGGCCTTCTCCGCGATCCTGCGAGAACTCGGCGAACTTTCCGGTTCGCCGTCGATTCCATTCTCCACAACTCGCGTGAAAGCGAAGTGAGAGTTTTCGGATCGCATCGGTTGATCTTGAATTGCCCTTTCCCCTCAGAGGGAGAGGGTGGTTCGCGCAGCGAACCGGGAGAGGGTTCTTCGATTCGTCGTTCACCCCTCTCCCCGTTTGTCGCTACGCTCCAAGCGACCCTCTCCGTCAAGGGCAACGCCATTACCAATTCGAGTTCCGCAAGATGGGTTTGGTTTTCGTCCCCGGAGTGGACAGATCGAATAGCCGGGGGTCGAGCGCAGCGAAGACCCCCGGATGAATGCGGGTATCTCCCGACCCCGGAGGGGTCGCAGCCCCTGTAATTCCAGCCCGATGCGATCCCTCCGGGATCGGATTCCTCGGCACGGCCACCGGCGGTCTTCGACCGTCGGCTAATCGATGTGTCCCCTTCGGGGACGATCTTGCGATCGCCGACGTTTCAAAACGGTCGGGGCTTGCATCATCCAATCTGTTCAATTACTCGCTGAATTGCTGGAATCTCAGGCAAATAAATCGGTAACGGCGTTGCCTCAAGGGGAGAGGGTAAGACATTTACTTGCCCTTCTTCTCCCCGTAACCTTTCCATACCCATTCGATGGCGTGCGGGAGGAACTGCTGCTGCGCGTTGCCGACGCTGTGGCCGGCCCCGCGACAGAACAGGTACTGGTACTTAAACTGACGCCGTCGCCGGCATGGCGTAGATGTATGCTTCGTCAACACTCAAGGCACCGAAACGTCTTGAAAAGCATCGGGATGGGACGAGATTGTGGGACTTCCAAATGAAATCGAGGACTGCACGAGCAATCGGATCGTCCGCACCGATCACCTTCACCTGGAACGGATCCAGCCACACCTGCTGACCGATGAGACGCAAGACCTCGCCGTAATCCGCGTTGGTCGTGGAATCATCAATCTGATCCGAGGCCAAGTAAAGATACCAATTGCCGCCATCGCTTTCCTTCGCCCAAAAGGCCACCGCGACGGGCTTGTAGGCGCTGAAATCTGCGATAAGCTTTTCCCCGGCATCGATCTGCTGCCTTACCAATGGGCCTTGATCCATTGAAGCACTCCGCTTACTGGTTGAATGATGGCGTCAATCAGATTTTGGGCCTTGGCATGTGAATGCGACTGATACCGGCAGTGTTCGTTCCAGTCTTTGACGTCGTTCCAATTCCGCCCGAATGACGGATCTGTCACCGCATCCGCTCTCAAAACGGCGTCCAATTTTGCCAACCTTATCAAATCCGCCAGTACGTGCGTGTAGCAGTCGTTAACGAACTTCTTTTCCGGCCATTCGTGCGAAGAGAACGTGCCCGAAATACACGCCTTCAAGGCACATTCTACTGCGTATCCTGCGAGGTAGTACGCGCCATCCGGCGAGTCCGCCCTCAGGAGCGTCTGAGACTCGGTAATTCGAATGTCGGTCAATCGCTGGAAGTCCGCCTTGTTCACTGCATCCCTCCTTGCGAATCCCGTTGAAATTGGCGTTAAGAGAATGAACGCAACTTGAAGGCGGTTCATGGGGGAATGCTTAGGCGAGTGCCGATCTCGCTCGGCCCATCACTTCTTCTCCCCGTAACCTTTCCATACCCATTCGATGGCGTGCGGGAGGAACTGCTGCTGCGCGTTGCCGACGCTGTGGCCGGCCCCGCGACAGAACAAGTACTGGTACTCGTAGCCTTTTTCCTTCAGCACTTTGGCCATGCGGTTGTTGGCCTCCACCCAGTCGTGCATGTTGTCCTTCATCACGTTCGGGTTGAGCAGGTCGGCGTCGCCGACGGCCATGAACAGCCGGATCGGCTTCTTGGGTTCCTTGGGGATCAGCGTTTCGTGGAAGCCCCAGGCGCCATCGGGGAACTTCGGATCGAACGGCCACGCTTGATTCACGAACGTGCCGGAGGTCGTCAGCACGCGATGGTAAAGGTCGTTGCGGAACCAGGCCATGATGAGCGCACAGGAACCGCCGGAACTGTTGCCCATCGCCGCGCGGCCGTCTGGGTCTTTGGTCAACTTCACCTTGCAGTTCTTCTCCACCCGGGGAAGCACTTCGTCTTCGATGTACGTGGCGAAGTCGCCGTTCATGTTGTCGTATTCCTTGCCGCGCTCGTGCCCCTGGGCGTCGCCGCCACCGTTGGACATGGAGATAAGGATGATCGGCGGTATGCGTTTTTGAGCGATCAGGTTATCGAGGATGGTCTTGAGGCCGTTGGCCTGGCCGGGGCCGTCGTGGACGACCATGAAAGGCGCCTCGGTGCCTTCCTTGTATTGTGCGGGAATGTAGACGCCGACCTTGCGCTTGTAGTCGATGGTGTGCGTCTCGACGATCAGCGACTTCGGGTTGTTCGGATCGACCTTTCCGAACACCTTGCGGGCGATGCCGGGGTTGAAGAGCTTGGTCTCCTTCGAATCGAACTCGAACTGTTGTACTTTTCCTTCGGGTACGCCTTCGACCTTTTTGCGTTCCGGCGCGGGCAGGTACTTCGGCCCGATTACGAAGTTATCGTTGTCACTGAGCGGTGGGTTCTCGCCTTCTTTCAGCACCTTGAAGGGCGGCGAGGCCTTGTCGTCGTACTTGCGTTCCGGTGCGGCGAACGAGACGGAGGCGGCGAGCGCTGCGAACAGCATGAGCATGTGGGGGCGGAACATGGAATCCCTCGGTGTTGGAAAGGTGCGGGTGGGATGGCATTGTAACTTTGGCGAATGGCTAATGATAACCCGCCGTTCGGAAAATTCCGTAAAATCCCCGTTCCTCAATCGGGGGTTCGACATGCCGAGGTGGGTGCGGACAAGGCTGTCCGCGTTGATGTTCCTCTTCTACGCCTCGTTGGGCAGTTGGGCCATCACGACGGGAACGTTCCTGCTGAAATCGCCGGATACCGGCGGCCTCGCCTATTCGACGCAACAAGTCGGCTGGATCTATTCCACGTTCGCGCTTGGCGGCATGATGGCCACGCCGCTCGTCGGCGTGTTGGTGGATCGTTTGTTCCGGGCCGAGATCGTTTTCGGGGTATTCAGTATCGCGTGCGGGGTGCTCCTGTTCGCCGCCGGGAATTGGTGCGAAGCCAGCCAACCCCTCGCATTGGAGGCGTTCCGAGCATCTTCGGGCAATTTCGACGATCCGCAAGTTCGTGCCGCGGCCGACGCCAGTTTCCGCACGCTCTTCGTAATTATGCTCGCACAGGCGTTCTGCTTGCAGATCTCGCTCACGCTCTGCACGGTACTGAGTCTGCGAAACCTGCCCGATCCGAGCCATCAGTTCAGCCGCACGCGGATGTTCGGCACCGTCGGTTGGGTGTTGGTTTGCAATACCCTCGGCTTCTTCATGCTGCCGACCTCCCCGATGCCATTCCACCTCGGCGGGGTCATTGCAGTGGTCGCGGGGATCTACGGGTTCAGCCTCCCGGCGACGCCGCCCAAGGGCACCGGCAAAGGGTTGGGCGAAGCGTTCGGCCTCCCCGCATTCAAACTGTTCCGCGATCGTTCCTTCTGCACGTTCATCGCGGTATCCCTCATCAATTCCCAGATGAACCAGTTCTACGGCGTGTACGGGCACCGTTTCCTCACGGATCGCGGCGTGCCAATGCCCGAACGCTGGATGACGCTCGGACAGATCATGGAAGTCGCGTGTATGTTCGCCATTCCCTTATTGAATCCGAAGAAGAACATGAAGTGGCTGATGCTGCTCGGCACCCTCGGCGGGGCGGTGCGGGCGATGGCGATGCTGCTGGGATCGGACTGGTTGACCCTCGGCCTCGGAGTGCCGATGCACGGTTGGAGCTTCGCCTTTTACTATGTCGTCGCGGCTTCGTTCATTGATCGCGAAGCCCCGCCGCATCTACGGGCGAGCGCTCAAGCCATCGCCGCGTTCGTGGCGAGCGGCCTCGGCCCGTGGACTGGTAACATGATCGCGGCGAACGTTCTCGATCATTACCAAGACGGAAACCGAATCGATTGGGCCTCGGTTTGGGTAGTTCCGCTGATCGGCAGTTTGCTGGCGACGGTTCTGTTTGCCGTGGGCTTCCGCACTACGAAAACCCACGTGCATTGATTGGAACGCGGGATCGCTCCGCTGAATCATTGCACCTTCCCCGCGGATCGGATAAATTAACTTTGTGAAAACCCATCGGCGACGCGGCGAGCCAATCCATGCTGAATGAAGTTTCGTGCCCCAAGTGCCAAGCGAAGCTCCGCTCGAACAACGATCTCACCGGGAAGACGGTGCGCTGTTCCAAATGCCAAGAGCGTTTCCGCGCTTCGCCCAACAACGCCCCGGTCGGCGCGAGCCTAGGCGATAGCCAGACGCTCAGCGCGGTGGAAGTTGCCGCGATGATGCCGATGGCCAAGCCGGTGAGATCGGCCCTCGAAGCGATAGACGATCTTCCGGTGCTGGATGCCATGCCGGCGGTCAAAACTGTGGTGAAACCGGTGGCGATTTCGATTCCCGCACCTGCGGCTTCCTCTGCGAATGCGTTCGCTTTCGACGAAGCTCCGGAACCTCCCCGGAAGAAACGCGCCCGAGCCGAAGAAGACGAAGAAGAAACACCGGCACCGAAGAAGAAAAAGAAGTCTCGCGACGACGAGGAGGAACAAGAAACCGTGGTGGATGAAATCGCCAGCCCCACGGCCACAGATGCGTTCTCCTTCGATGAAGCGCCGACTCCGAGCAATAAGAAAAGCAAACGTCGGATCGAAGACGAAGACGAAGACGAAGACGAAGACGATGACGAGGAAGATGCAAAACCGAAGCGGGGCCGCCCCAAGGTTGCAAAGAAAGGGCCATCGGTTCTGTTCCTCGCGGGCATCGCCATCGGTTTCTTGGTACTCGCCGGGGGCGGAGTGGCTGCGTACCTAATGCTCGGCAAAAAGGACGTGGCGAAAGCACCGACCTCCGCCGCGAAGAGCGTTGCCGCACCGGAACCGGATACCAAGGCGACCAAACCGGATACGAAAGCGACCGGTACAGAACCCATCACTAAACCGACTGGCAAAGGCAAACCGCCACCCAAAGGCGGCCCGAAGACTCCCCCGGCGGCACCGAAGAGTAATATTCCCAAGGCACCTGCAGCTGAAACGAAGCTCGCTTCCGTGACGAAAGATAAGTTCACGATCGATACGTCGCCCGATTCGATCAAGGCCTTCCGCATCGTCGGCGATGGCCCGGATCGCAAGATTTTCATCGCCCGCAATTCCTTCGCCGGGTTCCAAGGGCAAGGGGCCATCGATACCATCGATCGTTATGCCATCGATTCCGGAGCCAAGACGGGCAGTTGCGATGTGAAATCCGACGGCGTGAAATGGCCCAGACCGATCGAAGCCAGCCCGGACGGTAAGCACTTGATCGTGGAAGGCCCTGCGGGCAAACTCAGCCTGTACTCCTTCGAGGAAAAGAAGTTCCTGATCGAGGGCGCCGATCCGTTCGCCGGGCAAGCCAATCGCAAGGGGCCGCTGAAAGGCCTGAATTGGATGGGGAACGATACTTTTCTCGTGAGCGATGCCAACGGCAGCACCGACGAATGGTCGGTCGCCGATAAGAAGGTGAAGAAGGCCGGGCCGAAGTTGCCCGACGCCGAGGCGGATGCCAAGATCGTGGTTCACCCGCTCGACGACAAAGGGGAAGTGCTCGCGGTACTGCGCGATTCGCAATTCTTCCTGATTCAAAAAGGCAAGGCTCAAGGGCCGGGCAGCTTGCCCGAGGCGAGTGCCGTGCCGATTGCATTGGCCGGTTCCACCCTCGCCGATCGAGTGAAGATGGCCGTGGTGGCGCAGATCAAAGACACCACGCAGCACATGGTGTACATCTTGAACTTCTCGGACAAAGACAAAGGCCCCATCGTCATTCGCTTACCCGATGGCATCGGCACCGTGACGGACATCGGCTGGCAATCGGTCGATTCGCTGATCGTAACGATCGAAGGTGGGGCGGCCGCACTCCTGATCGATCTCGAAGAAGAGTTCCCGGTGGGGTACATCAAATCGCCCTCGGCGAAGGCTCATGTATTCGGCAAGGCCACGTTCAATTCCCTGTGGTACGCCGTGGCCGATGCCACCGGCAAGACGCAGCTCAGCGGGGTCAACCTCGATTTCGACGGCTACAAGAAGATGGCCGAGGATGCGAAAGCCAGCAAGATCCCCGTGTACATCGTGCCCGACGAAAAGGGGATCTCGAAGTAGGGCCATAGTTCGATCGTTATCGTTTCAGCCCGAGTTGCATGAGTTCGCCGGTGAAGTTCGGTCGGGTTTCGGTGAAGCTTCCGACCTTCCCGCCGCCGCCGTTGACGCCGTTGGCCAAACCGCGGGTGAGCACGTGCCAGCAGAAGTAGCAATGGTTACTGGTGGCGCCGGGGATCGAATCGGGATCACGTTCGAGGATTTCGTCGCGGATCGCGGTCAACCCTTCGCGGAAGAGTTTCCCCACATATGGGTGTTCCCGGCCGTTGCGGATGCAATCTTCGACGCTATCGCTGTGGATGTTGCCGATGGTGAGTTGATCGAGGTCGGACGCGAAGCCGCAGCAGGGTTTGACTTCCCCCTTCGGGTTCACAATCAGCGCTTGCCCCGGCCCTTCGCAGTAATCTTCCTCGAACCACGTTCCATCCCACGGGTTACCGGGTAGCTTCTCGGCCCGTTCGACCGTAGCGAGGTGGTTCCAATTCAAGGTCATCGTGAGTTCGTCACTCACAAGCATGTGCTTGCCGAGCATAGCGGACCAACTGAGGATACCGTCGAGTTCCTTGGCGAGCCGTTCGATCGGTTCCAACCCCTGTTCGGGGGATCGGCTGGCGTAGCTGAGCGAAAGGATCGTGTCCTTCTCGAACACCCGGCGGGTCACGCGGCAGAACTCGGCGAGCTTGGCGATCTCCATGCCGTGGAACTTATCGACGCTAAGGCCGATCTTGCCGCTGAACCCTGCTTCTTTCAGCGGTTCCAACACTTCGATCAAATGCGTTTCGTCCCGGTGCCAAACTCCGTTGGTCATCAGTTTGTCGAAGCGGAAACCGAGTTCCACGGCCCGCCGTGTGAGGGCGACGAGGAAATCGGGGTAGAGAAAGGGCTCGCCGCCGGTGAAGCCGAGGATTTCGATTCCCGCTTCGCGGGCCTGTTCGAGGAATCGTATTGCCGTGGGAATTGCGAGGTAATCGGGCCATTCGATCGGCACGCAGCAGTGCGGGCACGCAAGATTGCACTGGTATGTTCCGGCGAACGACAGATAATTCGGCCGGAACGCACGCGTTCGGTGTTTCACCGACCGGGCATCGCCCCGGTGCAGGTTCGGAGTCGGTTCGAGCATTGGGGTATTGTAAGGAGAATCGGTTTGGGCGAGAGTCGGTTAGTTTTCCACCCTCTCTCTCCACTGGGAAGAGGGGTTTCAATTGGTTCCAAATCCCCTCTCCCCGCTTCACCCTTCGCTCGATGCGACCCTCTCCCCAACGGGAGAGAGGGCAAGACAAAAACTCCCACTCGATTAAGGCTTGATCGATGAGGAGTTTCATGCGGCGGGAATCACTCGAATGCGGCGTTCCCGATCGGCCGCGTACGCCAAGCAATCACGGATATCTTCGTCGATGAGGTCGGGGAAATCGTCCAAGATTTCTTCGTGCGTCATACCGCCGGCCAAGTATTCGAGCACGTCTTGCACGGTCATACGCAGGCCTCGGATGCAGGGTTGTCCGCTGCGTTTGTCGGGTTCAATCGTGATGATGCGTTTGTAATCCATATCTCGAATCTATCCTAAAACAAATGGGTTCT
>JBBQWA010000101.1:0-13079 GCA_038211045.1 Gemmatales bacterium | reverse complement strand
ATGTGAATTGGAATTACACCACGCCGGAAATATTGACTCAGGCTGAATAACGAATGGGACAGGCGATTCCCTCCGGTCGCTGACGCTCCCGGCTCGCAGGGGTGGTTGTCGAATGAAGTTCCACTTCGCATCCGGTAAGCTCGATTCAAACACAATCGCACTGGCGAGCCGGGAGCGTCAGCGACCGGAGCAATTCCATCGAAACGACGAGGAATTGTGAAACGGCTGCGATTCCCTCCGGTCGCTCACGCTCCCGGCTCGCCGGTGTGATATTGAGATGAATTCACGTTCCGCGAGTTCTCACTCACTTCCCGATTGGCCCAATCCGCAAAGCGCTGCTAGAATCTCCGCATGGCGATTACGCTCGGCGAATTCCAAAATCGCATCCGCGAACTGTACGGGGCCAAAGACGCCGCCCGCGGCGTCGCAGGCACGTTCCTCTGGTTCACCGAGGAAGTCGGCGAGTTGGCGGCCGCACTCCGGGCCGGGTCGAAAGAGGAGTTGGCCCTCGAATTCGCCGATGTGCTGGCTTGGTTGGTCACGTTGGCGAACTGTTCGGGGATCGACTTGGAAGACGCGGTGCGGCGGAAGTACGGCACCGGCTGCCCGAAGTGTTCGCAAACTCCGTGCGCGTGCGTGGAAACGAAACCGTGAGATGCATTTAGCCTTCGGTGAAAGGGTCACCGAAGGCTAAATGGGGTGGAACCTGAGAAGAAAGACCCAAATGACCATACGTTTCTCCGCTGCGCTCGCCGTTGCCATAATGTGTGCGATACCGGCATTCGGCCAACTCGGCTTCGGCGTGCCCAAAGATTGCGTCGGCATCGAAAATGTGAAGGTCGGCCTGCCCGCCGCGCGCTTCACCAACGAACGGGACGATGCCGGCGCCTCCGCGGCCATCGTGAAAGCCGGAATGTGGGCGCCGGTGAGCTTCCGACTCAAAGTACTCCGCGGTACCGATCTCAAGCTGCACGTCGAACTCGAAAGCTCAGATGGCGATAAGAATACCACCCGCGTCCGTTGGCCGCTCGGCCACCTCGTTCGCAACAAACAAGCCACCGGGCCGGACGATCAATTCTTGGCGAAAGGTTCGTTCATCGAACCGGGGGAATTCGAGTTCATGCCGTTGGTGAAGGTCGGCGGGCCGAACTCCGGCGTGAAGCTACGGATCTACACGGAAGCGGCCGATGGGGAATTCCAACCGGCATCGGAACCGGTCGCCGTCGAACAACTGCAAACGCGGGCCGCGTCCACGTTCACCGTCGTTTCGTTGGGTACGAAGTTGCCGAGCTTCAACCTCTCGTACAGTGGCAAAGTCGAACCGTATACCCGAGGGCTCCGCGGCGGCCGGGTGGAAACCGCCACGTTCGACAGCGTGGAAACCATGCCCGATCACTGGTACGCCTACGAACTCGCCGATCTCGTGATCCTCGCCACGGGCAATTGTTCGGACGACTTCTTGAAGAAGCTCTTCGACGATAGCGAATCGGCCCGGTTCAAGCACAAGCGGGAAGCGCTCCTCGAATGGATCCGCCGCGGCGGGAAGTTCGTGTTGAGCGTGAGCCGCAAGACCGATCTGCTCAACGTGCAGAACGCCTTCAAAAACTTCCTCCCGGTGGCGGTGCCGGGTGTCGATCGCCTCGAACGCATCGACATCAACGCCGCGAGCGAACATGGAACGCTCTCGCTCACGTTCGCCGGGCGGCCGCGCCGCAAGCTCGACGGCGATGGCAACCCAATCCTCGACGACGATGGCAAGCCCGTGTTCGAACCGGCCGATCCGATCCGCTTCGCCAAGTTGCAACCGATGCCCGGCAAGCCGACGCAAACCCTCGCCACGCGCGGATTCGGTATCGAGGCACCGCCGGCGGTGTTGCAAACGGCGCTCGGCTTGGGCCGCTTCACCGTTGTCGGCTTCGATCTCGATACCTCGCCGTTCCTCGATCTCGATGTGGCGAAGCGGATCGAATTCTGGGATTGGCTGATGCGGCAAGCCGCCTCGGAGAAGGCGTCCGAATCCTCGAAAGCCCAAGAGAATAACAGTTTCAGCAGTTCGTTCACCGAAACCGAAGAAGGGGTGCTGGGCGGGTTGCGGAACCACGTCGATCACTTCGAGGGGGTGCCGGTGATTTCGTTCGGTTGGGTGGCGCTGTTCATCATCTTGTACACCATCGTGATCGGGCCGCTCGAGTACCTGTTTCTCAAAAAGGTGCTCGGCCGTTTGGAACTCACTTGGATCACCTTCCCGATCATCGTGATTACGGTGAGCGTGGCCGCGTACTACACCGCCTACTCGGTGAAGGGGAAGGATCTGAAGATCAACAAGGTGGACGTGGTGGATATGGATGCGAGCGGCGGCCGGGTGTACGGCCGCACGTGGTACACGATCTTCAGCCCGAGGCCGGCGAGCTACAACTTGGCGGTGGAACCCAAAGAAAATTGGGCCACCGGGCCGACCGACGCCGCCGATCCGATGCCGGAAACGTTGATCGATTGGATGGCCGGGGCCAAGCAGGAAGAAGGGGGCGGCATCGCTGCCCGCAACTATCGATACCGGATCGACCCGAACGGCGGCACCCGGCAAGCCAACGGCATTCCCAACGGCATCGAGAACCTCACCATCGCGGTATGGGCCACGAAAACGCTCACGGCGAACTGGAGCGGCTACATGCCGAAGGCCGCCGTGGAATCGACCGTCGCCCATACGCGGGACAAGAACGCGAATCTCACGGTGAACGGGCAACTCACGTTCAACATTCCGCTGCCGAACGTGCAAGATGCCATCGCGTATTACGCCGGAAAGCCGTACTCGTTGGGGAAGAACCTGCGCTCGGGCGTGCCGGTGAAGTTCGATGTCGCCGATCCGGCTTCGATCAACGAGGGGAACACTTGGCAACGCGAATTCAGCCTCGATTCGCGCTTCTACACCAACTCGAACGCCTCGGATACGAACGAGTACAATCCGTATGCCAATCCCGAAGCATCGAGCGAGGAAACGAACATGACGAAGTCGCCGATCAACCTGTGGGGGTTACTCTTCCACGAGAAGATGCTGATCAGCGGCGCGAACCGCACCACCATCCAGAACGCCGGGCTGCGGCTGCTCGACGAATCGTGGCGGTTGACACCGACAAACAAAGATGAAGTGATCGTACTCTTGCGGCTGGCCCCGGCGGGCGGCCCCACCGAAGCGATGTTCGCGGATGCCGAATCGGCGTCCCCCACGAAATTGTGGGTGAAAGGCGCACCGGGGAGGGAACCGCGCCCGGCGGTGCCGGGTCTGCTTCAGCAGGAAACGTTCGTGCGAATCTACGTTCCGGTGCTGCCGATGAAGAAGTGACGCGGGGGGCAAATGTTTATGGCGGTTGTCCCCCCTCCCGCTCCGAACTTCGTTCGGAGCGATTTCCCCCACAGGGCAACGCCGTTACCGATTCGGCTATCCGCGGAAGAGCTTGGTTTTCGTCCCCGGAGGCCCGGAGGGGACACATCGATTAACCTCCCCCACAAGGGGGGAGGCGGGGTGTGGTTGGTCTTCAACGATACGCCATTCTCAGCCGCACTCTTCACCTCCCCCCTTGTGGGGGAGGTCGTCAAAACCGAAGGTTCCGGCAGGTGGGGGGTGGTATTCCAACATGGACTGCCAGTAGTATACAAGCAGCCTTTCTTCGGAGCGCTTCTATGATTCGTCGCGTGCTCGCAGGTGTGTTCGGGTTCGGAATCCTCGGTTGCGGAAGTAATCCTGCGCCGGTGACCCCGAGCGTGCCCACGGAACCGACCGCCATTGTTCCCGCGCCCCCTGCGGTCGCTTCGGCGCCGCCTACGGTCGCTCCCGCGTCGGCAGCGATTAGCAAGCAAGAAGAAGCGGCCATCGAGAAGTACGTTTCCGCGCTCGGCGGGTTGGCGATCCGCGATGTCAGCCACAACAACAAAGGGGCACCGATCCTCACGATCCGCTTCGATAACGCGGACGGCTCCAAGGTGAAGCTCGAACTGAAGAAGTTCGCCCCCCTGCCGAAGTTGATTCGCTTCACCCTCGAGGAATCGAAGAACGCGGATGCGATCCTCCAACAAATCGGCGAACTCACCCGATTGCAGGATGTCAGCCTCGCGGGTTCCGATCTGACCGATGCGGGCCTCGCGGCGGTGGCCGGGCTGCCGGAGTTGCGTTCGCTCGATCTCAGCCGGGTGCAGCGGATCACGCCCGCGGGTTGGAAAGCGCTCGCCGCGGCGCCGAAGTTGGAAGAACTGGTGTTGGAAAGTTCCGCCATCGGCGATGCGGGCTTCAAGGAACTCGCCGGGTTGAAAATGCTGAGAGACCTGAAATTGAAGGGAACGAACCTCACGCTCGCGGGCACCGGGCCGATCTTCGGCGGTTGGAAACAACTCCGCACCCTCGATGCCAGCGACACGAAATTGAACGACGCGGGGTTGGCCGCCACGGCCCAAGCGAAAGGTTTGACTTCGCTGAAACTCCATTCCGTGGCGATCACAGACGACGGCCTCAAGGGTTTGGCCATGCTCGTGAAACTGCAAACGCTATCGCTCGAAGGCTGCGAGAAGATCACCGGCACCGGCTTCGTTCACCTCGGCGACCTCCGGCTGTTGGAAACGCTCTCGTTGGCCGACAGCCCGATCTCCGATGCCGGGTTGAAAGAGATCGCGTGGCTGCGGAACGTGAAAGTGCTCGACCTCGATCGCACCAAGATCAGCGACGAAGGCTTGCGGGTGCTCGCCACGCCGCGGGGGTTAGAGGAACTCTCGCTCCAAGAGACGCAGGCCGGGAACGCGGGGGTACTCGGCGTGGCCAAAGCGGTGAAAAGCCTGAAAACCGTGAGTGTTCGCAAATCGCAAGTGACCAAAGCCATTCGGGCAGAACTCGCCCAGCAAGCCCCGCACGCGACCGCCAGCTTCGAGTGAGGCGAACCGGCGGGTCTTCATTTGCCCTCTCCCCTTGAGGGAGAGGGTGAAATCCCAATCCGTTCGCTGACTGCGTTCACTCGGCGAGCTTCAAGCAGATCAATTCTTTGTCGTCGCGCAGGTAGAGCATGTTGCCCACGAGGGCGGGGTGCGCCCAAGTTTCCCCGCACACTTTGCTGCGGGCCAACTCCTTGTACTCCTTCGCGTCCGGCTCGAACAAGTTCAAATACCCTTTATCGTCGAGCATCAGCATCTTGCCGTCGCCGGTGCGGAGGATAGCCGCGTGGTACTTGCCCACATTCGGTTTCTCCCAAGCGATGGTACCGGTCTTCGGGTCGATGCAGCGCAGCGTGATACTCGCGTTCTTCAGCGTGGCCGCGCCGTTCACCATGTAGCAGAAGTCGCCGGCGCCCACGGGGGTGCTGAAGTAGCAGGTGAGCTTGTCATTCTTCCAGATTTGTTCGGGCGTGTTCTTCTCCACCTTCACAGCGATGGAACCGACCGTCACGCTGCCGACGATGTAAGTATCGCCGAGCTTCACGGGGGTGGTGCTGCTTTCGAGGAGCTTATCGACGAACGGCAACTTCCAGAGTTCTTTGCCGTTCGCGGCGGAAAGTGCCACGACGTGCGCCCCGGTGAGGAACACGAGTTGTTCCTTCCCCTTCTCGCCGGCGACGATGGGCGAAGCGTAACTCGCGGTATCGTCGGTCGCTTGCCAGAGCGTTTTGCCGGTGAGCTTATCGAAGCCGACGATGCCCGAACCTTTGCCGCCGACCATGACCACAACCACGTTACCCACCACGGTGGGCGACGTGCTGACACCGAAGAAAAGATTCTTGGCGTTGAACTCCTTGAGGGTATCGACCTTCCACGCGACGTCGCCGGTCTTGGCGTTCCAGCAGGCGAGCACCCCGGTGTTTCCGAGGGTATACACGTTCCCGCCATCGACGGATGGTGTGCCGCGCGGCCCGGCGCCGAACTTGGGGACGAACTTGGCCCGTTCGTAGCTCTTCTCCCACTTCAATTCGCCCGTGGCGGCATCGAACGCGGCGAGCGCATCGGCATCTTTGTCCTTCGGTTTGAAGAACGCGTACACGACGCCCTCGGCCACGACCGGCGAACTGTGCGATTCGCCGACCGGCTTCTTCCACACCGGTTTGAGTTCGCCTTTCCACGGGGCGATCTTCGAGGGGGACGAAGAATCGCGGTTCGGCCCGAGGAACTGCGGCCAATCGGCCGCAACCGCGAGGGATGCGGTGAAGAGCAGGGTGAGCAGCGTACGCATGGGAAATCTCCGAGTTGTTATTTCACTTTGAAGACTGGCTGATCGGGATGGGCCGGGTTCCCCACGAGGCGCTGGTTGCGGCAATCGGCGTGGAGGTCGGTCGTTTCGAGGAATGTCTGCCCGAGCAGCACTTCATCGCCGAGAATATAGGCCTCTTCGAGAGTGTCCCGCCCCATCACTTCAAATACGATGGCCCCGCTGACCGGCACTTTCTCGCTGCGACCATCCGCGAACGAAACGAGACGGATTCCTCGAATACCGACACCCAACATTTTTGCCACGTGCGCGGGGATCACCGAACGAACGGCACCGGTATCCACCATCGCGTCGGCTTCGTATGTGCGGATTTTCTTCTTCGCCAACTTCCTTTGACGGTGCAATTCTTCATCGAACGCATTGGTGAGCATTACCTTCACGCGGATCTCGCCCATTGGAACCCTCCGGAACCGGAATCGTTCATTGATCTAATTCTACACAATGGCTCGACGCCACGGCAGTCGATAACCTATCGAGAACACTCGAAGGGAAACTGATGAGTCGATTCCGGAGCCAGTGCAAAAGTTACTCGCACATTTGCGAGATCGACCCACGAAACCGAACTCCAAATCGACAACGAGCCATCCGGAAGCAAGCGTCAAGGCACCCGAGGTTCGATCATCGGCAAAGTAATGCGGCTCGGATCCCCCCCAGCCGATTCGCTGCGCGAATCGACCTCCCCCTCCGGTGGGGAGGTGGAAAGAGGTACGGATTTCCCACCTCCCCCCCGGAGGGGGAGGTCGCCGCGCCGCGGCGGGTGGGGGGGATTCTTCGCTTCATTCAAAAACGTGTGCAACGGCGCATAGCTCCAGCCAGTACCGAATTCGTCGGCGATTGCCTTCAATTCTGCAATCGCCGTCTCGATGATCTCACTCATGCGATCCTGGTACGAGGAATCGCAGAAGTACACCCGGCAGCCGATGGGCCGCGGATCGCGGGCGGTGCAAAGGTTGTTCACTTGGAAAGGGCAACCGTCGCGGGTGACGGGTTGATCGTAGGCGGGTGCGGCTTCCAGGAGAATCTCGGCTTCCAACTGCGAAAGAAAGAGCGTGTGCCCGTATTCGGTGAACCGGCAGCAGCGCCCGGAGGACTCGCAGCGCGGCCCGGCCTCGGCCACCGCCGCATCGGCGGCGGCATACACGGCTAGCACACGGGAGCGGAGGGTAGGGATCAATTGAGGGGCAGACGGTAGAGGCGATTGTCGTGTTCGTTTGATGTGGTTGCTGCACCTAAAATAATTTTCACATCGTAAACACACGCAGGGACGGACATTTTACCTTGGGCGACGTAGATGACACAGTAGAAGGGAATCCCCGATGCTTGTCTTTGTTCTGCGATGATCGAAAAATCGAGGTCTTGACTCAACAAGACACGACGCAAGACCATTGCGCGATCGAGCACGGTTTCATCGGCGATACCATCCATACCGTCGTCTTGGGCGCGAAGGAGGTCGATGCCTTCTTGAAGGAGAGCTTTGACAATAGACCCCCGTACGGAGATGTCGGTATAAAGCGGTAACATCGCAGCTCATCCTCGCTGCAAGTCAATAGTCTCGGACTTATCACTTACAAGTCCCGCCTTGAGTTTCCGAAAATGCTCCAACATGTCGGCATTCCGCCCATCCATGCTCTCGAAGATTCGTTCGGCCTGTTCGAGGTCGGTTCGGAACTGTTCGTCAATCACAGCCTTGTTATCCTCGTAATAGCTTAGCGCCGCGTATATTTCTCCCGGCGTTAGAAAGTCGTAGTTTTCCAGAATGTGTTCCATCGCGCGCGCCGCGTCTTCTCTAAAAAACGTCAGCACGAATTCGATCCGCATACGAGGATGCTTAATAAAGAGCGGTCTCCCCTTCGTATCCAAGCCGATGTGATTGATGGAAACCGGCGTGATCGTGCTGATTGCGGCCATGGCTTATTCCTCCCTTACCCCATTCTACATCCTAATCGCTTTCACCCGCTTCAGGATTTCCTCGACCGGGATCAGTTGGCCTTCGCCACTGCCGGGGCAGATGCCCTCGATGCGTTCCCATTCCTCCGGGGAATCCAAGTTGCTTTCCCAGAACGGCCAAGTGCGGCATTGCTTCGGCCGCACGGGGTAGACGGTGCAACCGCGATCCGCTTCCCAGAAGGTGCAATCGCCGTTGGCCTTCTCGCGCAGGCTCACTTTGCCACGGCTGCGGTAGGTGTACACGGCAACGAACTCGTTCCGGGCCATGCCGCGGTTCGCCGCGAGCTTATCGATTTCGGCGTCGTCCACCCAGACGTACCCCGGCTCGCCGGTGCAACAGTGGCCGCATTGGGTGCAGGTGAACTTCAAACCATCCTTGTACCAAGGTTGTTTATTCACGGCGTTCATGCGAATGGGGATTCCTTGATCTTGGTGCGGTTCAACTCGACGAACTCGTAACAGAATTCCCAATTCCAGAAATGGAATTCGTGGATCGTGCTGTAACCTTCGAGGTATTCGACCGGGTCGATCGACAGCGCGCCAGACGGTGCATCGTCGAGTGGATCGTCCCGATCGCGGCCTGGGCGATTCCGCTGGCGGCGTTTCGCGGCTTCGATTTCTTGATCGACGTTCATGTACAAGAATAGGAAAATGAATCCGCCGATGATCGTGAAAATGAACAGCAAGATCATTAGAATGAGGTAGTTCTTTTTCTTCTGTTCCAAAACGCGAACTTCGCTCGAACCCATCGGCGTATCATCGTCATCGTCGCTTCTCTTCCCATCGCTCATCCAGTCGTCGCACTTCCGGCAGGTTCGAAAATCCCAGGGGCAGCGGGGTGCGCTCCGCCCTTTGCGTTTCCCGCGTTTCGGCTCGTAGGCATACTTCGACGGACGCGCACCGCACGAACAACACGAAGTCGGAATGGTGAGATCGTTCGCATTCACCGAGACGAAATACGGCGGCCGGCCATTCGGTACCGGGAACGAAATCGTCGCCGCTGGGCTCGCAACGGTCACCGGGCGCGGCCTCGTACTCGGCGGAGGAACGACAGCGGTGGCGGGTGGAATCGGTTCCGCGGCATTCGACGAATCCGGCACAGTTTCAAAGGCGCCGCACGTTTTGCAGACCGTTGGCTTGCCGATCGATTGTTCCGGCGCCGAGAGTGTGGCGCGGCACTCGTTGCAGAGGTAGTAAATCATCTCGACCTTCCGAAGGATTACTTGAGGTCGCGGTGGATCGCCTTCAGCATGTCGGCGTGGAACTTCCCGTTGGTCATGCAGCAATCCGCGCGGAAGGGGTCGAACGGGCCGCCATCGATGCCGCTGACTTCCCCGCCCGCTTCTCGGATCAACGCGGCGCCGGCCAGCACATCCCACGGCCAATTGTCGAAGGCCCAGTAGCCGTCGAAGCGACCGCACGCCACGTAGGCGAGATTCAACGCGGTGGAACCGGAACGGCGGAGCGCCTGCGATTCGGCGGAAAGGCTCATCCACGCCTCGAAGTTTCGCTTCTGCGCCTCGAACTTGGCGGGGAAGCCGGTACTCAGCAAAGCATCGCCGAGCGTCGTTGCGGAACTCACCTTCATCGGCTCGCCGTTGAGGTAGGCCCCCAACCCCTTCGCGGCGGTGAACATTTCCTTCAGCCGCGGATCGTAGATCACGCCCACGACCGCTTCGCCGTGCCACCAGAGGCCGATGGAAACGCAATACGCGGGAACATCGTGAACGAAGTTCGTGGTGCCATCGAGCGGATCGACCACCCACGTGGGGACGTCATCGTACTTCGGCCGGGTGTTTTCGATCGGCTGGCCGACGAAATCTTCCTCGCCGACGAACCCGTGATCGGGGAACTTGTTGAGGAGGAATTCGCGCACCGCCTTCTGCGAAGCGACGTCGGCTTCGGTGACGAGATCCGCGCGGGCCTTCTCGATCACCTTGAATTTGCTGCGCCAGCTTTCGAGGATGACCCCGGCCATTCGGGCCGCCTCCATGGCGGCGGCGAGGAAATCGGGGAGCGAATGGGTGTGCGGATTATTCATTGGGTTATGATAGTGGCGGGCGAACGCGCTTGCTTCCCATGCCCCCGCGCTGCAAGAATAAAGCGAACGGCATTCGATGCTTGCACCCTCTCCCGGTTCGCTGTGCGAACCACCCTCTCGGTAAAGGAAGACTTGCCGTTCGCCTAAATCCTCTGCCGGGTATATCACCGATGCGATTCTTGCTTTCGATCCTTCTCGCAACGTCCGCCGCTGCCGCCGCCGATCCGGGCCTCGAATTGTTCGAAGCCAAGATTCGCCCGGCATTGGTCGAACATTGCTACGCCTGCCACTCGGCGGACGCCGCGAAAGCCAACAAGCTCCGCGGCAGCTTGCTCCTCGATACCAAAGCGGGTTGGGCGGAAGGGGGCGATAACGGCGCCGCCATCGTGCCCGGCAAGCCCAAGGATAGCCTGCTGATTCACTCGCTCAAATACGAAGGCGATAGCCACATGCCGCCGAAGGGGAAGCTCCCGGCTGCGGTGATCGCCGATTTCGAGAAGTGGGTGAGCCTCGGTGCCCCCGACCCGCGCGATGGCAAGATCGCCCCGGCGGGTCGCGTCATCGACATCGCGGAAGGGAAGAAGTATTGGGCATTCCAACCGTTGAAAAAGGTTGAAGTTCCAAGTGCCAAGTTTCGGGGTGTCAACGAGATCGATCCGTTCTTGGCCGCGAAGTGGGAAGCTGCAAAGATCGTTCCCGCGAAAAGAGTCGAACCGCGTGTCTGGATTCGCCGAGCGTACTTCGATTTGATCGGCCTACCTCCGACTCCGGAACAAGTGCTCGCGTTTGAACAATCCGCAATCCGTAATCCAAAATCCGCAATGGAAGCGGTGGTCGACGAACTTCTCGCCTCGCCGCAGTACGGCGAACGCTGGGCAAGGCACTGGCTCGACCCGGCCCGCTACGCCGAGAGCCACGGTTTCGAACACGATTACCTCCGGCCCAATGCCTACCATTACCGCGATTTCGTCATCAAGGCGCTGAACGCGAACATGCCTTACAAGCAGTTCCTGCAATGGCAGCTCGCCGGGGATGAACTCGCGCCGCACAACCGGGAAGCCTTGGCCGCGACCGGCTTCCTCGGCGCAGGCGTGTTCCCCACGCAGATCACCACCAACGAAGCGGAACGCGTGCGCTACGACGCCATGGACGATATGCTGGCCACCACCGGCCACGCCATGCTCGGGCTGACCATCGCCTGCGCCCGCTGCCACGATCACAAGTTCGATCCGATCCCGGCCAAGGATTACTACCGGCTGCTGAGTGCATTCACCACGACCGTGCGCAGCGAAGTGGAATTCCTCGATGGGACGGAGGAAGAGAAGGCGAAGATCGTCGAATTCGATGCCAAGAAGGCGAAACTCGCGGAGGAGTTGAAGCAGATCAAGGACAAAGCCTCGCCCGAAGCGAAGGCCAAGCAGACCGAGATCGCCGCCCACGAGAAGGCCGTGCCGAAGGTGCAACGTTTGAAAATTCAAGCGACCACGGAAGGCTTGAAGCCGATGCGGCACCACACTTCCGAAGGAACGATCCCCGATTTCTACAAAGAAACGTTCCTGCTCAAGCGCGGCGATACCGCCCAGAAGGATGGGGCCGTTTCCCTCGGCTTCCTGCAAGTGGCATCTCGCGCACCCGATTCCCAATGGATGGCGAAGGAATCCCCGAACCCGCGAACCAGTGGCCGCCGCACGGCGCTCGCGAACTGGATCACCGATACCGAGAACGGGGCCGGGGCATTGGCCGCGCGCGTGATGGTCAACCGGATGTGGCACCACCACTTCGGCCGGGGGATCGTGAGTACGCTCAACGATTTCGGCAAGCAAGGCGAACCGCCCACGCACCCGGAACTCTTGGAATGGCTGGCGAACGACTTCGTGCAATCCGGCTGGGACGTGAAGCGGATGCACAAGAAGATGGTGCTCTCGCGGGCTTATGCGCTCTCATCCGGGCCGGAAGCGTCAGCGACGAAGCCTTCATCCGGGCCGGAAGCATCAGCGACGAAGCCTTCATCCGAGCCGGAAGCGTCAGCGACGACTCGTAAGGATCCTGAGAACAAACTCTTCTCCTTCCGCATCAAACACCGCCTCGAAGCCGAGGCGATCCGCGACAACTTGCTCGCCGTGGGCGGCGTGCTCGATCCCGCGATGTACGGCCCCGGCACGCTCAACGAAGCGATGAACCGACGCAGCATCTACTTCCAAGTGAAGCGCAGCCAATTGATCCCGATGCTGCAAGTGTTCGATTGGCCCGATACGCTCACGAGCGGCGGCGCCCGCAACACCACGGTGGTCGCCCCGCAGGCGCTGGTATTCATGAACAACGCGAACGTGAAAACCTGGGCCGCCGGGTTTGCGAAACGCTTGCAACCGAGCTTCGAGAAGTCCCCTTCCGAAGCGGTGGAACTCGGTTACCGGATCGCCTTCGCCCGACCGCCCTCGAAGGAGGAACTCGCCTTGGGGTTGAGCTATCTGAAGAAGGGATCGCTGGCCGAGTATGCGTTGGCGCTGATGAGCCTGAACGAGTTCATCTATGTGGAGTGATGGTTTGTTAGCCCGATGACCGGCACTGCGCCCATCGAATTGGTAACGGCATGAATATGGAATACACTCAACAAAAAAACCCGTATCCATCCTGCAGCGTGGGCGGGGATTCCGGACGCGATCGTCTAAGGGCCCAAGTGGCGAATCGCCTTGGAGCAATACGACCGTGCGATGGTTCAGGGACTGCGGTTCGACTGGTTGACCTTCGACGAAGGCTACGGCGGCAAACCGGAATTCCTACGGGAATTGTCGGCGCGGAAGCAATCGTGGGTGGCGGAAGTGCCGAAGAGCGTGTGCGGTTGGGTGAAGCCGC
>JBBQWA010000100.1:0-13098 GCA_038211045.1 Gemmatales bacterium | reverse complement strand
TCGATTCGAATGTTTCCCCTGTACCCGTGGCTTGTCCTTGTCGTGCCCAGGATTGATAAAGACCGCAATCGTCGGCGGCATCTCCCCCTTGGCAATCAGGTTGTCGAAGACGATGGGCACGCGCCAGCGGCCCTTCTCGCCTTTCATCCCTTCTCCGTCTTGGAATACCATCACCGCGGCGGGCTTATCCGCCTTGTATTGGGCCGGAACATAGATCGACCAATCGCGGATCGTGTTGGCGAAGATCTTCGATTCAAACACGGGCATCTGCACGACGGTTCCCTTTGGCACGTTCTCCTGCGCCACCGCGTCGGGGTGCGGCTTCCATTCCGGCTTGGTTTCGACGTGCGGCAGTTTGGTGCTTTCCGCCTTGTCGTTCCAGAGCCACTTCAAGGCGTCGGGCAGCGTCTCGCCGCCGAACTTGCCGCTGTGGCCGCCGTCGGTCATGTCGAGTTTGTACTTGTAGCCCGCGAATTGCAGGGCCATCGCGAGGTCCTGGTTGGCCAGCGGCCAGTTGCCGTGCAGGTTGTTGAGGTCGTCCTTGCCGTCTTGCAGGTAGACCTTGATCGCCTTCGGTTTGTCTTTCGTCTTGCGAACGAGGCCGGGATAGGCCCAACCGCCGCGGATGTTGGTGAAGCTGCCGATGTGGCTCAGCACGAGGCCGAACTGGTCGGGCTTCTCCCACGCAATGGTGAACGCGCAAATGCCGCTGGACGAGATGCCGCAGACGGCCCGCTTCGAGGGATCCTTCGTCACGTTCAAGCCCTTCAACGCCACCGGCAGGAACTCGTCGACGAGGAAGTTGGCGTAGCGGTCGCCCATCGAGTCGTACTCGAAGGAGCGGTTGCTGCGGCCCGCGGCACCCGGCATCGTCGGTGCGACCGTGCCCGGATTCACGAACACGGCGATGGTCACGGGCATCAACTTTTGATGAATCAGGTTGTCGAACACGACCGGCACGCGAAAGCCCCCCTTGGGGTTCGCATAGCCGCCGCCGTCCATGAACACCATGAGTGCGGCCGGTTCCTCGGCCTTGTACTGGGCGGGCACGTACACGCTGTAGTCCCGCGTGGTGCCGGGGAAGATTTTGCCCTCGGCGAACTTGCCCGCGGTGACCTTGCCCTGCGGGACGTTCGGTTGAACGACCCGATCCGGGTGCTCCTGGGCTTGGGCCGACATCGCCAAGAAAAGGATGAAAGAACCGTGGGAGAGAGGCTTCATCACGAACTCCTCGATTGTGGCGCCGCTTTAGGCATGGGTTGCTCTACTGGATATTTCGCAGCCTTTCCAGAGATCACGTCTGCGGAACCGAACGATTTGTGTGAGCCCGTCGAGCGTTCACCGCGATGCTCGAACTTTCACTCCGGTTAATCCGAACGGCCTCGGTCGTCGTCTATTGTTGCGGGGGCGTTACGCAGTTTGCGCTTGTATGCGCCCGCTCCGCTCGCCACAATAACTGCAAGAATGGCTTCGCAATTGCACCGCACCACCGGGAAAGGCTACTCCCATGCCAAAGACTCTATTCCGCAACCTACTGTTCCCCGTAGTACTTACGGGCCTCGGCATCGTCTTTTTTAGCGTCTCGCGGGACGCTGCCGCCCAAAAGCAGCCGCCGGTTCCAGTGCCGCCAGTGCAGGTGGATCCCAACGGCAACCCGGTGGCCACCGAAACTACCATCGAGAAATTCAACTTCCCCGAGGATCGGGATACCAGCCTCAAATTCGAGGCCGTCCTCGATTACATGGATAACAAGAAGACGGTCGATTGGGCCGTGGTTTGCAAGCTCGTGCAGGGGTTGCTCGGCGCCAAGAGCGATTACTTCTACAAGTTCGAGAAGGGGGAGCGGGCCGGTTCCCGCGTGAGCGTGAAGGAAGAAGTGAGCCGGATCATCGGCACCTTCCCGAAAGACGGCCACGATTTCTACGAACAAACCTTCGGGAACGAAGCCCAAGGCGAATTGAACACGGCCAAAGCCGCCGGGTACGATCCCGCGTTACTCGCCGGGTGCTCCCAAAAATACTTCTACACCAAGGCCGGTGTGGAAGCGACGATCCTGCTGGCCCGCGTGAACCTCGAATTCGGCAACTTCCCGCAAGCGGCGTACTGCTTCCAACGCCTGATGGCCCGGCCGGATGCCGATACGATTCTCGATGTGCGGGCAATGGTTCAAGCCGTGGTGGCCCTCAAGCGCGGGGGCGAATCCCGCCGCCCCGAAGAGATCAACATCCTCTGGGCGAAGATCGAAAAGAAATACCCGCGCGACGGCCTCGCCTTCGGCAACAAATCGTACTCGTTCGAGAAGCTCAAGGCCGAAGTCGATGTGAACATCGAATTCCTTTACGGCAAAGTGGGCGATGCGTACATCGCGATGAAGGGGGGGAACATCTCCCGCAACGGCATCGCCGATGCCGGGGCGCCGTTCTTGGATGCCCTGTTCAGCCTGCCGGTGCTGTACCGCACCGAAGATGCGAACCAAAAAGCCGGGGCCGATTGGGTTCGCACCCAAATCGATAGCGCGTACAAACGCTTCGCCGCCGACAAGAAGAAAGTGTACATCCCGGCCTTCTTCCCCGTGACCGCCCCGAACATGATCCTGTTCCGCGGCTACGACGGCACCTACGCCTTCTACACCAAAGACGGCGTCGATACCTTCGGCAAACCCTACCGCATCGGCGATATCGCGTGGTTCGCCCCGAGCTACGGCGCCGTGCAAACCGTGTTCGCCGGGGAAGAAGAGAAGGCCCGCGGCCACAAGCAGAACATGCAAAACTGGTGGACCCAGTATTGGTCCAACAACATGCCGAGCATCCTTTTCGAGAACTCCTTGCTCGGTTCCCTCAGTCACGATGGCAAGCTCGTGTACGGCGTGGACGACCTCGCCGTGCTGCCCCCGCCGGTGCAAATGCAAAACGAATGGGGCGGCTTCCAGCCCGGTGGCCGACCCGGCAACACCGCCAAGGATATGCAAGACTTCAATACCCTCGTCGCCGTGGATATCGAAAGCGGCATGAAGGTATGGGGCATCGGCGGCATCGGCATCGATCTCAAACCGGAAGACGAAAACAAGATCACGACCTCGGATAAACTCGCCGAGAACAGCTACTTCCTCGGCGCCCCGCTGCCCGTCAACGGTAAGCTCTTCGTGCTGATGGAACGCGGCGGCCACCTGAAAATGGCTTGCCTCGATCCGCAGAAGTTGATCGTCACCCCGGCGCTGCCCGGCAAGGGGCCGAGCATCAGCCCGGAACTCGTTTGGGTTCAAAATCTCGGCCGGGCGAACACCACGTTGAAGCAAGACCCGCTCCGCCGGATGCAGGCCTCGTTCATGGCTTCCGCCGATGGCATCATCATCTGTCCGACCAATTCCGGCGCCGTGATCGCCGTGGACATCAACGCCCGCAGCCTGCTGTGGGCGCACACCTACGCGGCCAGCGAACGGGCCAACGAAATCGGCGGGAACACGACGGGCAACATCCGCCGCGGTCGCCCCTATATGCCACAAGGGAACCCGATCCCGAACGAACGCTGGCGGGCATCGAACCCGATCATCGTGAACGGGCGGGTGGTACTCTCGGCGTTCGATTCCGAATCGGTGCAGTGCCTCGATCTCCGCACCGGCAAAGTTCTGTGGAGCGATGCCCGCCGCCCGGACGATCTCTACGTCGGCGGCGTTGTCAGCGAGAACGTCATCATCGTCGGCAAGAATTCGGTTCGGGCGGTCAAGCTCATCGGGGAGAAACCCGATGCGAAGACCGGCCGTGAAACGGTGGCCACCGCTTGGCAGGATCTCAAGATCGGAACCCCCGTGGGCCACGGCACCCCGAGCAAGGACGGCCTCTATTACCTCCCGGTGATCGGCGATCCGGATAAACCCGATTCGTTGGTTCCCGCCGTGTGGGCCATCAACGCGGAAACCGGCGCCGCGAAATCGAAGACCCAGTTCCGCCGCAAAGAAGGCGCGACCCCGATCGGCGCCAGCGCCGATGCCCGCCAAGCCCTCGGGAACTTGGTGTTCCACGACGGGATGATGTTCTCGCAATCGGCTTCGGAAGTCAGCGCGTTCCCGCTCATCGAAGTGAAGAAGCGCGAGATGGATGCGCTCCTCGCCAAGAACCCCAACGATCCGGACGGCCTCACCTCGCGCGGGGAACTCTTCCTCGACGAAGGCAAACTGAATGAAGCGATCGCCGATTTGAAACGCGCCCAATCGAACAAGCCTTCGGAATCGACGCTACGCAAGATTCAACAAAAGCTTTATATCTCCTACACCGAAGTGCTCCGGAGCAGCTTCGACGCCGGGGAAAATTACCTCGACGAATACAAGAACCTTTGCGAATTCGCCATCGTGGCCGAGGAAGGGGAACCCGAGCGCATCCGGCAGATCGAAGAGCAGACTCGCCGCAAGGGGCTGTATTACAGCCTCGTCGCCAAGGGGCGCGAGAAGCAAGGGAAGCTCGTCGATGCGTTCGACAATTACCGGGCCTACGCCTCGCTCGGCGAACAGGGGCGATTGCTTTCGGTTCCCGAAGATCCGAACACGCAAGCCATACCCGCCGTGTGGGCCAGCGGTCGCATCGAAGCGATGATGCGCAACGCCAAAAATGCCTCGGCCCGCAAGCCGCTCGAAGAGAAGGTCGAAGCGGAATGGCAAACGGTGAAGAACGGCAACGACCTCGTCCAACTCGAAAACTTCGTGCGGACGTTCGGCCCCTACTTCGCCAGTGGCCGCGAAGCGCAATTCCTCATCTCCGAACGCTTGATGCTCACCAACAACGATTCGGATAAACGCAAAGCCCAAAGCTACCTCATCAACTTGATCGCCCAAGCCGATGCCTCGCCGGAAAACTTGGCCCCCGCCGCCCGCGCCACCGAAGCGTTGGCCCGCTTGCTCACCAGCCGCAACATGATGGACGACGCCGTGGGCCTCTACGGCCGCTTGGGGAACACGTACTCGGAAGTCGTGATCCGCGATGGCAAAACCGGAGCGGACATCTACGGCGATCTCATCACCGATAAGCGATTGCTTCCGTATTTGGAACCGGCCCGCAGCGTCATGCTCTCCAACTATCGCGTCGATGCCCAACAAGGCAACAACCAGAACCAAGCGCGAACGCACTCGCTCACCCTCGCCCCGGACGGCGATTTGTTCCCCTACTTCAAACGCCACCGCATCAGCCTCGATTACGACATGAACACCGGCTTGAGTGCGATCAACGTCCTCGATCGTATCAGCGGCGAGAACCAAGGCAAGTTGCCGATCACCAACATGCAGAACTTCCAGAACTGGAACAACGGCAACAACCAGAACCCAGCCAGCTTGCGGATCGCCCAGGCCAGCGGGCACCTCTTCCTCGTGAACGTCGGCAACATGGTCTACTGCATCGACCTGTCGCAGAAGTCCGAGAAGAACCAACTCAAGGAACTCTGGAAGGTCAACCTCTTCGGCAACGACGCCAACATACAAAACGGCTTGCAAATGGAAGCGGCCAACGACGGCGACACGATCTACCGCTCGCAAGACGGTTGGGCCTTCCGCCTCGGCCGCTCCGCGGTGCTGCAATCCTCTTACGCCTGCGTACTCACCCGGGATGGCTTGGTCGTGATGGATCCCGCCACCGGAGCCAAACTCTGGACGCGCAACAACGTCTCGGCCAAGGCCTCCATTTACGGGGACGCCCGGCACATTTACCTCGTGGAAGCCGGAACCGGCGGAACCACCGCCCGCGTCCTCCGCGCCGCCGACGGCGTGACCGTCGAAGGCGTGAAAGATTTCGCCCCGCTGATGTCCGGCCCCAACCGCATCGCCGCGTTCGGACGGCAGATCCTGCTGAGCGAACCGGCCACCGAAGGCAAACTCCGGCACATCCGCCTCTACGACATCCTCGAAGGCAAAGACGTTTGGTCCAAGGAATACCCCGCCGATTCGGTGCCTTTGAAATCGTACGATCCCGAGTTCTGCGGCATCGTCACCCCGGAAGGAAAAATCCAAATCCTCGCTTCGCGCACCGGCAAGGTACTCCTCGATTCGAAGGTCGATCCGAAGCAAATGGCCGAACACTTGCAGGTGGCCGGGAAGTTCGCCCTGCTCAACCCGGTGCTCCTCGCCGATGGCGAACGCTTCTACACCTTCCTCAACCGCGACGACAAAGGCCAAAACAACCCCGCGAATATCTGGGGGAACGCCCCGATCCGCACCCTTTTCGTCAACGGGGCCTGCTATTGCTTCGATCGCAACACCGGCAAACGGATCTGGTACACCGACGACCAATTCCTCCGCCAACAGATTTGCCTCGAACGCTTCGAAGAAATGCCCTGCGTCTTCGCCACGAACCCCGCTTTTATGGAGCCGAACGGCCAACCGAATCGCGGCGGAGCCTACACCCACAAGATCGTGGCCATCGATAAAAAGACCGGCATCCTGAAACTGATGAAGGAAGGCTTGGCTTCCCAAGGGCCGTTCCAAGCGCTCACGCATAATCCCCGCGACGGCAGCTTCGAGTTTTGGCAATACAACCTCAGCGTGAAGATCAAGCCCGAAGATGCGAAGAAGTAAGCCAATTAGCCCCCGGTGCAGCTCACCTTCGGTGACCCTTTTCACCGGGGGCTAAATTCGAACAGAATCCCTCCGCGGCGTGTCAGGATTCGGCGCGCCGTTCGTCTTTCCTCATAACCCCCATGCTCCGCCAACCGCGGAGGAGTCTCGCTATGCTCCGATTTCAAACACTCGCACTCGGCTTCCTCGGCATTCTCGCCGCGACCGCACCCGCGGCAGCGCAGGAGAAAAAGAAAGTCGATACTGAGGCGATGATCGCCCGCGGGTTGAACTGGCTCAAAAACAACCAGAGCGCCGATGGCCACTGGGATGCCGGGGGAGGCCAGTACCCCACTACGATGACCGCTCTCGCTGGCATGGCTCTCCTCATGGAAGGTAGCACCCTTCGCGAAGGCAAATACTCCGACCAACTCGTCAAAGCGGTCGATTGGTTCCTCCTTCGTTCGCAATCGAACGGATTGCTTGGAAACCCGAACAATCCGACGGAATCTTCCCGCTACATCTACGGCCACGGCTTCGGCATGCTCTTTCTGGCCAGTGTGTACGGCGAAGAGGAAGACGCCGTGCGGCGTAAGAAACTCGAAGCGGTGTTGAAGAAGGCCGTGGAATTCAGCGGCAAGGCCCAGACGAAACAGGGTGGCTGGGGTTATGTATCGAGTGCCGATGGCGGCGGGTTCGACGAAGGCTCGACCACGATCACTCAGATGCAGGGATTGCGAGCGGCCCGCAACGCCGGGATCGTGGTTCCCAAGTCGATCATCGATACGGCCACGAAATACCTCGAAAAATGCACGACCCCCCGGGGCGGTGTGATCTACAACCTCGGGCCAGGCGGGGCACAAGCCCAAGCCGGGGCCGAACGCCCTCCCATCACGGCGGCCGCTGTGGCCTGCGCGTTCAGCGCCGGGCAATACGAGAACGAGTACGCCAAGAAGTGGATCAAGTTCTGCAAAGACAACATCTACAACAAGGGCCGCATCAACGGGCACGACGAATACCAAAGCTACTACTTCGCCCAAGCTTGTTACGTGCTCGGCGACGACCGCTACGGCAAAATGTTCCCCGAAGAGAAGAAAGAGAGCTGGATGACTTGGAGCCAGTACAAGGAAGGAATGTTCGAGCACTTGCGATCCGGCCAACAAGCCGATGGCTCTTGGACCGGCGGTTACACCGGAACGGTGTTCGCCACGTCGATCGCCCTCACCATCCTGCAACTGGAAAAAGGCATTCTGCCGATCTACCACCGCTGACGCGCGGATGGTCGGAATTTGCCGGGATTGTTCCCTGTGGCGGTTGTGCGGGCGACTCGTGTGCGAGTTCCCGCTCTCGAACGATTTGGTAACTCGATTGGGGATGTGCGAACCATTAACATCGTGAACTTAGGCAAGATATTCCACCGCCCGGTGTAACCCCACCGGGCTTACCGTTTCCCGAACCTCATCATCGACACCTGCGAGAAACTATGAGCGCGAACGAGACCGACCTCAAGATGGCCCAATCGGCCCACGTGCAATCCGACCTCACCGGTTCGGATCTCGATGCCCTCAAGAAACTCAAAGGGGCGTTCGAAGACATCCGTGCCCAACTCGGCCGCGTGATCGTCGGCCAAGATCAAGTGATCGAAGAATTGCTGATCGCCATGTTCGGCAAAGGCCACTGCATGCTGGAAGGCGTGCCCGGCCTCGCCAAGACCCTCATGATCAGCACGCTGGCGAAGTGCCTCTCGCTCGATTTCTCCCGCATCCAGTTCACCCCCGACTTGATGCCCTCGGACATCACCGGCACCGATGTGATCGAAGAGAACCGCAGCACCGGCGCCCGCGAATTCCGCTTCCTCAACGGCCCGCTGTTCGCCAACGTGGTGCTCGCCGACGAAATCAACCGGACGCCGCCGAAGACGCAAGCCGCGTTGCTCGAAGCGATGCAAGAACGCCAAGTGACCGTCGGCCGCATCCGCCACAAACTCGGCAACCCGTTCTTCGTGCTCGCCACGCAGAACCCGATCGAACAAGAAGGCACCTACCCGCTTCCCGAAGCTCAACAAGACCGCTTCATGTTCAAAGTGTTCGTGAACTACCCGAGCTTCGAGGAAGAATTCGAGATCGCCCGCCGCACGACCTCCACGCACATGGACGAACCGACGGCGGTGCTCTCCGGCGAACAGATTCTCGAACTGCAACAGTTAGTTCGCAAGGTGCCCGTGACCGACCACATCATCAAGTACACGTTGGCCCTCGTGCGGCAGACCCGCGTGAGCCAACCGGGGGCACCGAAGTTCATCCGCGAATGGCTGAGTTGGGGCGCCGGCCCGCGGGCGGTGCAGAACTTGATTATCGCTTCCAAAGCCCGTGCGCTGCTGTACGGCCGCGCCCACGTGACCGTCGAAGATGTGAAGAGTATCGCGCTTCCGGTGCTGCGCCACCGCCTCGCCACGAACTTCACCGCGGCTTCGGAAGGCGTCACATCGGAAACCGTCATCACCAAAATGCTCGAAGAAACGCCGAGCAAGGAAGGCGAGTTGGAACGCGACGACCGCTTCAAGAAGATCTTCGCGAAGTGAATATTCTTGTTCCCCTCTCCCCCGGCGGGGGAGGGGAGCTATGAGGAAGACAGAGAGAACACCATGTCCAAAGTTCCCGCCGAAGATGATCCCAAGCGCTTCCTGCACCCCGCCACGATCGCCAAGATCAGCCGGCTCGATCTGCGCGCGAAGCAAGTCGTGGAAGGCTTCCTCTCCGGTCAGCATAAATCGCCGTTCTTCGGCCAATCGGTCGAGTTCGTCCAGCACCGCGAATACGTGGCCGGAGACGACATCCGCCACTTGGATTGGAAAGTGTGGAGCAAGACCAACAAGTTCTACATCAAGCAATACGAGGCCGAAACCAACTTGCGGGCCGCCCTCGTGGTGGACACTTCGGAATCGATGATCTACGGCAACGGGGCGATGAACAAATACGAGTACGCTTGCACCTCCGCGGCGTGCTTGGCATACCTCATCATCCGCCAACAAGATTCCGCCGGTCTCACCAGCTTCGGTTGGGATGTGAAAGCGGCGCTGCCCGCCAAGAGTTCGCAACGGCACCTCACCGCCATCACCACTACGCTCGACCATTCCCGCCCGGCCCAACAAACCGACATCATGCGTTCGCTCCGGCAAGTGGCCGAAACGATGCCCGCCCGCGGCGTCGTCATGATCTTCTCCGATCTGCTCACCGACCGCGAACCGATGATGCGCGGCATCGAGATGCTCCGCCACCGCAAACAGGACGTGGTGGTTTTCCACATCCTCGACGACGACGAACTCACCTTCCCCTTCGGCGGCATGACTAAGTTCGAAGGCATGGAAGAACTGGGCGACCTCTTCTGCGACCCGCGCGCTCTCCGCGACGGTTACCTGGAAGCCTTGGAAGAATACCTCGTCGAAGTCCGCCGGGGATGCACCCGCATGGGCGTCGATTACAACCTGATTCGCACGAGCGATTACCTCGACGCGGTGCTCTCGCGGTTCCTCTACCGCCGGATGACGGAGCGGACCAGCGGGCCGAAGAGATAGTTGTTTTACTCCCTTCTCCCCCGGCGGGAGAGGGGAACAAGAATGCATCCGCGAGACCTCCACGATATGTTCAACGATCCCTACGCTTGGTTCAGCAACCTCGCATCGCCGTACTTCATGAACGTCGGCTCGCTGCTGGCCGGCATCTTGCTGATCTCCTCGCCGATCATCATCCACCTCATCAACCGGATGCGCTACAAGCGCGTGCGCTGGGCCGCGATGGAATTCCTGCTGAAAGCGCAGAAGCGCATGAAGCGGAAGATGATCATCGAACAATTGATCCTGCTCCTCCTCCGCATCCTGCTGATGTTGCTCCTCGGCATCCTCATCGCCCGCTTCTTCGGGTTCGATAGCTCCGGCAGCGAATCGCGTTCCGCCCACCACATCGTGCTCGTCGACGACAGCCCCAGCATGGCCGACGCCTTCCGCTCCGAAGAGGGCGCCCCGCTCACCGCGCTGCAAATGGCGAAGAACGTACTCCTCGATCAAATCGCCCCGGCCGCGGCGCAATCGACCACGCCGCAATCGATGGATGTGCTCGTGATGTCCGACTTGGCGAACCCGCAGAAGTACGATCGTTTGAATCCGACGACCATCGAAGAAGCCCGGAAGAAGCTGGATACCTACCCGGTGAGCACCGTTCGCGTCGATTTGCCCACCGCACTCGCCAAAGCCGAGGAACGCATCGGCGCGGCCGGTGGCACCGACACCGCGAAGATCCTGCACATTCTCACCGATTTGCGATCCGTCGATTGGATCGAAAACGGCCCAGCGATCAAGCTCGCCATCGAGAAGCTCAGCAAGGCGGGGGTGAAGGTTCACTTCGTGGATACTGCCAACCCCTACCGCAAGAACGCCTCCAAGACCCCGCTCTACAGCGACAACATCGGCATCCTCGATTTCCGGCCGAGCAAGTCGATCGTGGCCCGCCGCGAAAACGTCGAGTACACCCTGAAGGTAAAGAACTTCGGCATCAGCGAAATGAAAGACGTGCGCTTCTCGATCCGCGTCAACGGCGATACCAAGACCAGCGAATCGAAGACGTTCGCATCATTGCCCCCCGGCGAAGAAAAGATTCTCCGCTTCGAGTTGGCCATCGACCGCATCGGCGCGCCGGATAACATCTTCGATGGCCGCGGCGTGAACGCGAAGGTATCGGAAGAAGAGAAGGCCACGTTCAAGAAAGTGTTCGATCGTTTTAGCTTGGTCACGGCGGTGCTGGAATCGGACGAACCGGGCGGCATCGCCGCGGATAACGTTCGCCATTGCCTCGTGGAAGTCCGCGATCTGCTGCCGGTGCTCGTGATCGATGGCGATCCGAGTACGCGGGATAAGCAGGAAGGCAACAGCCTCTTCTTGCAGAAGCATTTCGAGAGTGCCGGGGGCGGCTACCGCTGGGTACCCGGCAAGCTCGAGAGCCTCGTGAACGACGACCTGAGCAAGTACGCCTTCGTGCTGATGTGCAACGTGCCCACCCTGCCCGAACCCGCGGCGAAAGCGTTGGAGGTCTACTGCCAGAACGGCGGGGGCGTCGGCTTCTTCCTCGGCGAAGGGGTGAAGGCCCAAGAATACAACAAGCTGCTCTACCGCGATGGCGCCGGGCTGTTCCCCGTGCCGCTGCCCGAGAAGCCCACCGAGGATCTCACCGAAGAACAACTGTTCGTCCGCCGCTTCAACACCTCGCAGAAGAAGTTTTTGATGCGGGATCCGCAAGCGCAGTACCACCCGGCGCTCGCCCCGATCTATTTGAATGCCCAAGGCCAGCCGAACAAGGAAGCCGAGGAGATCACCAATTACTACCGCTTCTTGGTGGTGCAGAAATACTGGCCGGTGAAGCGCATCGGCAAGTGGCGGGACGATCGCAGCGTCACCGAGTTGTACTGCCTGCCCAACGAAACCAGCCCCGGCCAATACGATGCCCAAGTGGAAGCCGCCGCGAAGATGCTCCCGCTCGAAGAACCGGAATTCGCCAAGTTCAAGGAGACACTCGCCCGTTACCAAGACGCGTTGAAGGGCGCCGCGCGGAACAGCAAATCGCTTTCCGATACCGTGGCCATCTTCGATAAGCTCCTGCGCGACCAACGCACCGAAGGGGATGCCGAGGAGGCCTTGCTCCGCGAGTTCTGGGGCCAACCCAAGAACTCCGATTTGAAGGGCGAACTCACCCGGCTACGCGATCTGCTGAAGTACGGCGACCCCATTTACATGGCCCGCGATTACGGCCGCGGCCGCGTGACCGTCTTCTTCTCGAACCTCCAACGTTCCGCCGATAGCAAAGACGATTGGACCGACTGGGCGTGGAACACCCCCGGCAAAGCGACGTTCAGCCCCGTGATCCACGAAATGGCCAACTTCCTCTCCGGCGGCGGCGGCGAAGAGAACCGCACCTGCGGTTCCGCCCTCGAATTCAAACTCCCCGCCGAGAGTTACGATCCGAAAGTGTACGTGGCTTCAATTACGCACGAGGGGGCGAAAGGCCGCGGCGCTGCGGGAACCGATGCCGACCCGGCACCCCTGAAACTCGCCGATCAGTTCGATCCGCTCGAAGTGCGAGATAACCAACTGTACCTGAATTACACCAACACGGCGAAGCCGGGCGTGTACATCTTCGGCTTCGAGCAGAAGCGGCCGAACCCGACGAACCCCACCGAACGCATCTCGGTTCCCGAGTTCCGCATCGTGCCGGTGAACATCGATACGGCCCGCGAAGGCGATCTCCGCCGCGCCGCCTCGGACGATGTGACCGCCAACGCCGTGGGCAGCGACATCCACAGCCCGGACGATAAAAGCTGGATCGAAAAGTTGAAGAACAAGAAGACCGATCTCTCCGAACTCGGTTGGGTATTCCTGCTGTTCTTCGTCGTACTGCTACTGGAACAAGCGATGGCGGTGCGGCTCAGCTACCACGCCAAGCCGGAAACGCTCTCCGCCCAAGCCCCCTCGGCGGCCGCGGCGATGAAAGTGACCATGGCGAAGACGGAAGAAACGTGAT
>JBBQWA010000099.1:0-13131 GCA_038211045.1 Gemmatales bacterium | reverse complement strand
GCGAGCTTCGCCGCGATCTTGGCGATGGGGAAGCCGGTGGCCTTGCTGGCGAGGGCGCTCGACCTGCTGACCCGCGGATTCATCTCGATGGCGATCATTCGCCCGCTCTTCGGTTCGATGGCGAATTGAATGTTCGAGCCGCCGGTTTCGACGCCGATTTCGCGGATGATCGCCTTCGAGGCGTCCCGCATCCGCTGGTATTCTTTGTCCGAAAGCGTTTGGATCGGGGCGACCGTGATGCTATCTCCGGTGTGCACGCCCATCGGATCGAGGTTTTCGATGGAGCAGATGATGATGACGTTGTCCGCTTTGTCGCGCACCACTTCCATCTCGAATTCTTTCCAACCGATCACCGATTCTTCGACGAGCACTTCCCCGGTGGGCGAGAGTTGCAAGCCGTTGGTGATGATGTTGATGTACTCGTCGCGGTTGTAGGCGATGCCGCCGCCGGTGCCGCCCATCGTGAAGCTGGGCCGCAGCACAGCGGGGAGGCCGATCTCTTCGATCACCGCGAGTGCCTCGGCGAGCGATTTCACGCACCTGCTCTTGGGCACGTCGATGCCGATCTTCACCATGGCATCTTTGAACTTCTGGCGATCTTCGGCTTTATCGATGACGTCCGCGCGGGCGCCGATCATCTCGACGCCGTACTTTTCGAGGACGCCGTGCTTGAAGAGATCCATCGCGGTGTTGAGGCCGGTTTGGCCGCCGAGCGTCGGCAACAGGGCGTCGGGCCTTTCCTTGGCGATGATCTTTTCGACGACCTGCCAAGTGATCGGTTCCACGTACGTTCGTTCCGCCGTATCCGGATCGGTCATGATCGTGGCGGGATTAGAATTCACGAGGACGACTTCGTACCCCTCTTCGCGCAGGGCTTTGCACGCTTGCGTTCCGGAGTAATCGAATTCGCAGGCTTGGCCGATGACGATGGGGCCGGAACCGATGAGCAGAATCTTTTTCAGGTCGGTGCGTTTGGGCATGGCGAGTGGTGACTGTTCCGGGGGTTCGATTAATGCAAACTCCGCTCAACTTATGGATGTCGCGATTTCATTCGAGGGCGATTCGCCAAATTGAAGCGAAACGGCATTCGCCTGTCGGGGGGACGCCGTCTTCCCGCTTTCGGATATACAATTCTTCGGTTCGCCCACAATTCCACACCCTAAGGGAAGACAAGCCATGGCACGTTACTTTATCCTCGCGGCGGCATTCGCCTTCGCACCACTCGCGGCACACGCCCAAGGCGAAGCGATCACCATCAAGATCAAAAAGCTCATGGTGGGCGAAAAAGCCAAGGAAACCAAGCTCGCCACGGAAATCGTCAACGTCAACGGCATGGCAATGGGGCAAGTGATCAAGGAAGAACAAAAGAAAGTCGTCGATGCGGTATTCACCGATGAAGTGTTGGAAGTCGCCGAGGGGGCCAAAAAGCCCACCAAATTCACCCGCAGCTACGAGAAAGCCCAAGTGACGATCAAGGGCGAAACCAAGAAAATCTCCGTCGAAGGCAAGACGGTGTTGATCGTCCGGGGCGACGCCAAGAACACCTACACCATCGACGGTAAGCCCGTCGAGATGGATGCCGAGCAGTTCCTCAACAGCGAATTCACCGGAAAGAAGGACGACGACAGTTTCCAGATGATCCTCCCCACCGAAGCGATCAAACCGGGCGACACTTGGAAAATCGACATGGCCCAGGTGGCGAAATCGTTCGGGGACAACATGACCGTCGACGTCGAAAAATCGAAGGGGATCGGCAAACTGGTGAAGGCCTACAAGAAGGGTGCCGCCACCTACGGCCAATTCGAAGTCAACATTGATCTCGCCGTGACCAAGTTCGGCGCCGGTGCCCAAGCCTTCCCGGTGAAGCCCGGTACGACCATCGCCATCCAACTCACCATGGATGGTTGCCTCGATGGCACCGATGAAACCGGCAAAGCGACCATGACCATGAAAGGCAAAGTGGACGCCGCGATTCCGATGGTGGAAATCACGGTCGATCTCGACATGAAGATGGAAGGCACCCGCGAACAGTTGCGGAAGTAACATGGTTTCGTTAATGATCGTCAGTCGAGGAATTTCATGGTGAGCGGGGGGCTCACGGCCCCCACTCACCGATTCAATTGAAATTCACTGCCCGCCGCTCGGGTGGCATTGTTGTTCTAACCATCAAGGACATTAACCCTCCAACCGGAGCTTCTCCATGCGTTGGGCATCTCTCCTGCTTATCGCCTCCCCGATTCTGCACGCTGCGGAACCGGTGAAACCGAACGTACTCTTCATTGCTCTCGACGATCTCCGGCCCGCACTCGCCTGTGCCGGCGATCCCTACGCCAAGACGCCTAACATTGATGCCCTCGCGGCTTCCGGCACCGCGTTCACGCGGGCCTATTGCCAGCAAGCGGTGTGCAGCCCTTCGCGGTCGTCGCTGTTAACTGGCCGCCGGCCCGATTCTACGAAGGTGTACGACCTCGTCACGCACTTCCGCAAGGCGCTGCCGGATGTCGTCACGCTGCCGCAGCACTTCAAAAACAACGGCTACTATTCCCACGGCATCGGGAAGATTTACCACGGCGGCTACGACGATAAACCCTCGTGGAGTGTGCCGTGGGAAGCCACCCAGGGGAAGCACTTCGGTGCGGACGGTCTGAAACTCATGGGGGAATTGAAAGCGAAAGCCAAGGCCGCGAATGCGGATGCAACGAAGATTCGGGGGCTTCCCTTCGAAGCCCCCGAGGTGGCCGACGATTACCTCAACGACGGTTGGACTGCCAACCGGGCCATCGAAATCCTCGGGGAACGCAAGGGGAAGAACGAACCGTTCTTCCTTGCAGTGGGTTTCGCCAAGCCGCATTTGCCCTTCGTGGCCCCCAAGAAATACTGGGATTTGTACGACCCGGCCAAGCTTCCAGTCGCGGCATCATCCGAGCCGCCCAAGGGTGCCCCTTCGTACGCCCCGCAATTCGGCGGTGAACTCCGGCAGTACCACGGCATTCCGAAATCGGGGGCGATCCCCGCGGAGCAAGCCCGGCAGCTCGTTCACGGCTACTACGCCGCGACGAGCTTCGCCGATGCCCAAATCGGCAGGCTCTTGGCTGCGTTGAAAGAAAAGGGCTTGGCCGAGAACACGATCGTGATCCTCTGGGGCGACCACGGTTGGCACCTCGGCGACCACGGAATGTGGTGCAAGCATACGAACTACGAAATGGCCACGCGGGCCGCACTCGTCATGAGGATTCCGGGGCAGAAAGCGACGGGCAAACCGAGCGAACGATTCGTCGAGTTCGTAGACATCTTCCCGACGTTGGCCGATGTGTGCGGCTTGCCGAAGCCGGAGGGCGTGGAAGGTTTCAGCTTCGCCCCGCTGTTGAACGATCCGAAGAAGGAGTGGAAGCTGGCCGCGTTCAGCCAATACCCGCGCGGGAGCAAAGAAACCGGCCCCCTGATGGGCTACGCTGTTCGCACCGAGGGCTACCGCTATGTGGAATGGCGGAAGAAAGGCACGGCGGATGTGGTGAGCCGCGAACTGTACGATCACAAAGCCGATCCGAACGAAGATGTGAACATCGCGGACGATTCCAAGAATCGAGCAATCATTGAACAACACGCCAAGATTCTGGCCGACGGTTGGAAGGCGAATACCCCGAAGCCGTGAAAGCATTGAGCATTGAGCTCGCCGTGAACAGTGCGCGGTGTGTGATTCATCCGAGTACCCTCCTTGCAAGCCCGGAGCGTCTATAGGAGCCGCGGCCGCAAGGGAGCGTAAGTAGACAACGCTCCCTCGCGGTCGCGGCACCGGGGCTCGCCAGTGTGGTGGGTTTTGGTTCGAGCTTGCCGTGTGTTCGATTACTCCCGTCGCTGACGTCGGCGACCATTTCTATACCCAATTATCCAATTCCGCGACTTGCATTTCCCATTGACATTTCCGAACGCCACGTTATTCTCCCCCGCCCATTGGAGCCATTGCCACGGGGGAAACGGGGCGGCTCCAAAGGCACTCAACGAGTTTGAACGATGACCGACGCGACCACTCCGGTGGCCACGATCAAGGAATCGATTCGCCTTTTCGCCGAGGCTCGGGGTTGGGAACCTTTCCACAGCCCCAAGAACTTGGCGATGGCGCTGGCGAGCGAAGTCGGCGAACTCTGCGACATCTTCCGCTGGCTCACGGCGGAAGAATCGCGGGCCGCTGCGAACGATCCACAACTGCGGGTCGCCATCGCGGACGAACTCGCCGACGTGGCAAACATCGTGATGCTGTTGAGCTTGCACACCCAGATCGACCTCACCGAAGCCATCACTGCGAAAATGGCGAAGAACGCCATCAAGTATCCGCCGCCGTAGCTGCGAAGCTCGGTGCGGATGGGAATGCCCCATCGGGGGGTGGGGCATTCTTTTGAATGATTGGAACCGAAGGGGGGGTGACTGTGCGAACACTGTATCGATTCCGAATGATCCGTACCGCCGCGGCTTATGCCGTGGGCCTCGGCTTCATGAGTTCGGCCACGGCCCAATTGCCTCCCAGCGGTCAAACGCCCAAACAAAACGGGCAAAACTCCGCTCGCCCGCCGGTCGAAGCGCTCCCGAAAAATCGGATGACGTCGCCGGTGATCGCCGGGGCCGATGGCGTTCGCCAAGTGACTGCGAGCGAAGCGGATGCGTTGAAACCGGATGCGGGCAAAGCCCCCGCATTCTTCCCGCCCATCGGCGAACCCGCTCACGCCGAACCGAAGTCGCTCAAACTGCCGACGCCGGGGGGGGAACCCCCGCCAGTCGTGATTCCCGCCACTTCCATCGGCTTGCCTAGTCTGCCGAGTGTGAGTGCGTTGTCGTCCCGGCAAGCTCCGTCGGTCACGGTCGAATTCGAAACGCCCGATTCCAGCGCGGTCGGGCAACCGCTCACGTACACGCTCGTGGTTCGCAACACCGGTACCGGCACCGTGGGGAATGTGCGTGTCGAAGAAGAAACGCCCGTCGGAGCGACGTTCATCGGAGCCGAACCCGCCGCAGAAAGTGGCCACGAATCGAAACTCACATGGGCGCTCGGCGGCATGGATGCCGGGGCGGAGAAGCGGATCAAGGTGACGGTAAAGCCGGGGGAAGAAGGCGAAATCCGCAGCCGGGCTACGGTTTCGTTCACCACGGCCATCGAAACGAAGATCAAGATCACGCGACCCAAGCTAAGCATCTCGATGACCGCCCCGGATAGCCTCCGCGTCGGCGATACCGTGCCTTTCAAAGTGACGGTCAACAACATTGGCACCGGCCCGGCGATCAAAATCCCGCTGCAAGCCCGATTCACCGACGGCTTGAAGTACCGCAACGACAAAGGCGAAGCCATTGATGGCCTGATCGAAACCGAATGGGCCAACTTGCCCGCCGGCCAATCGCGGACGTTCGTCCTCAATCTCGTCGCTGCGAAGCCCGGCACCCAGAATTGCGTGCTGACATGCTTCGCCGACGGCAACCCGCCCGAGACGTGCAAAACGGCGGTGAACCTGACGGAACCGCAACTCGTGGCCAAGCAATCCGGGCCGTCGAAATGTTTGGTGAAGGCCGAACCGACGTACCAGATCGACCTGACCAACCCCGGCACGGCCACCACCGATGCGATTTCCGCTTGGACGGTCGTTCCCGAAGGGTTCGAGTTCGTATCTGCTTCCGATGGCGGGGTGTTCACCACCTCGACGAAGGCCGTGATGTGGCGATTGGCCGGGCTTCCCGCCGGGGCTGCGAAATCGGTGACGGTCAAACTGCGGTCGGTGTCCGCCTCCGAAGCTTCGATTCGCACCGTGGTACAAGCCGGGGTCGCGGATGCGAACACCGCAATGGGCGTGGCCCAAGCCACGGCCAAAGCGCGGATACTCGAAGCCCGCTGCGATACTGCCGTGAAATCCGAAGGGGTGCCCGCGTTGCGGTTTTACGTGGTCGGCCAAGAAGGCTTGGTCGAAGTGGGCAAGGAAGCCGTGTACGAAGTCAAACTGATCAACCAAGGCACCGGCAATTGCACGAACGTTCAACTCGAAGCGGAACTCTCCGAGGGTTCCATCGCCGCCGGGGCGGCGGGACCGACGACGGGCCGCACTACGGGCCAACGCATCGTGTTCGATCCCATCTCCACCCTTACGGTGAAGGGGGAAGCGGTGTACAAGGTTCGCGTGAAAGGCTTGGCGCCCGGCGATATGCAGTTCCGCGTTAAGGTCGGTTGCGACCAATTGAAAACGCCCGGCGTGAAGGAAGAAAACACTCGCTTCTACAAGGAGTAAGGTGGGCAATGCCCACCCTACGGAGAAGGAGTTGGAAACACCGCTGCGAGGGTGCCGGTATTACGGGGGTAAATCCGGAAATCTCCCAGCGGTTGGCGACGAGTTGGGGTGAGGGGTTATCGAACCGCCGGGTGCCAAACTTCATGGGGGGAGTTTGGCCGAGGCGGGGGAATCATTCTCCGAGTGCCCGATCCCAGGGCGTTCGGTGGGGGGACATGGGATGATGAATGCAGGAATTTTGGGCGTGAAAGAACAAGTACGCGTACACATCCGGTGGATGATCCGCCGCGATATGGCCGACGTGATCCAAGCCGAACGCCAAAGCTTTGAATACGCTTGGACGGAAGAAGACTTCCTCCAATGCCTTCGCCAGCGGAATTGCATCGGCATGGTGGCCGAACAGGACGACCGCATCGTCGGCTTCATGATCTACGAATTGCACAAGAACCGGCTGCACTTGCTGAACTTCGCCGTGGCCGAGGAATACCGCCGCTCAGGCATCGGCACGCAGATGGTGGAGAAGTTGATCGCCAAGATGGCCAGCCACCGCCGCAATAAGATCACGCTCGCCGTGCGCGAACGGAATCTCGGTGCCCAACTCTTCTTCCGCAACCTCGATTTCCGCGCCAGCCGGGTGATGCGAAACTACTACGAAGATAGCGGCGAAGACGCCTTCCTGATGGAACTCCACGCGACCGACGAGGAACCGGAACTCGGGCACACCGCACCGGTGAACCGCGTGGCCAAATACGAACAACGCTAACACACTCACACCACGATACCGGACGCGACCCGATGGGGGTTGGATCGCGCCCGGTTCATCTCACGCACTGGGGGCTACGATGGGACTTCGATTAGAATTTGCGAGCGCGGCGATGTTCGCTGCCGGGCTACTGGGAACTGTTCCCGCTTTCGCGGTCGATCCGCTGCCGATGCCGAGCATTCCACTCGCGGCACCCGATTTGAAACTGGCCGCCGGGGTCACCGCACCGATCATACTGCCCAGCGCGGTTCCGGTTCCCGAATTGAAAGCGCCGCCCATCGCCCCGCCGAGTGAGCTTCCCGCTCCTGCACTTCCCGCGTTGGTTTTGCCACCCGTGGACAGTCCTGAAGTGCCGAAGTTGGAAGTGCCGAAGCCCTCGATGACCCCGCTGACACCCCCGGCGTTGTCGACGGCACCGGTGCCGCCAGTTCATGAATTGCCCGCTCCGGCGCTCGCCAATCCTGCCCCAATTACCCCGCCTCTCAAAGCGATTGTTCTGCCCAAGCCGAGTATGCACGCAAAACCGGAATTGAAGTTGCCTGAAGTAAATTCCGCTTATAATGCGCCCTTAGAGATCGCGAAGCCGGGGGAACTGGCACCGATGCCGTCGCCGGCCCCGAAGTTATCCGCACCGGGAGAAGACACCGTGAAACTCAACCCCACCAACGCGATCAAATCCGCCGTGGCCGGAGCCATCATGGCAACGGCCCCCGCCGCCGCCGAGGAGCCCAAGGTTCCCGCGCCTATTCCTGCGACCGTACCAACCGACGACGTCAAAGCCTTGGAAACTGAACTAAAAGCTCAAATCCTCGCGTTGAAGAACGAGATCAAGTCGTTGAAAGAAAAGCAATCGACCTATGACGATCTGATTGCCGGCCGCGCCGATGGCAAAGTGAACAACCCCATTGATGCCGGATTGATGAAGCGTGTCGAAAACCTCGAAGTGAGTGTGAAGAGGATTGAAGACAGCTTGAAGAACATCAACGACAAGCTTTCCAGCAGTACTTCCGCCGCTTCGCCGTTATCGGGAGTGAGCAATGCGATGCCGGGTGCGGGGAAATCGAAAGTGCGATTGGTGAACGAGTACCCGATTAAGGTGAGCATCGTGGTGAACGGTACTAGCTACCCACTCGAAGCCAAGCAGTTGAAGGATTTGGAAGTCCCCGCCGGGAGCTTCAGCTACCAACTGTTGGCCGAGGGCACCGAAAAGGTTTCCAGCACGATCAAGGAAGGCGAAACCGTGACCCTGCGGATTCGCTAAGGCGAAACCAAACGTTTATTCGAGCCGACGGAAGACCCTCCGTCGGCTTTCCCTTTTGGTATGGTTCCCGCCGATGGCCAAAGTGTTTTTGCTTTCGTCCGAAGCCATTTCCCACGATGCGATTTTGGCGGTACATTCCGCATTCCAACACATTCCATCGAATCGCCATTCGTACGCCGGGCTGAGCCTCGGCGGCTCGAATCCGTTCAAATTCCCCTCCGCTCGATTCGAATCGTGGTGGAACCTGCGTGCTTGGCGGAGTGTTCGCAACGCGATCCGCGATTTCGCACCGGACATCATTCATTGTTTCGGGAAATCGGCGCTGCGCATCGCGGCCGGATTGCGAACGAAGTCGCAACACATCGTACAATCCGGGATCGGCGCGGTTGAGTTGGATCGTTTCACCCGGCGGCTCGCACGCGGAAGCCATGCAATCGCCCATTCCCAATGGGAAGCGAACTCGATGCGCGAACTGGGGTTCCACGCCACACATGTGCCATTGGGCATCGATCAATCGAACGTGAAGCATACCGAGCTCCAATCGAGTACGCAGGTGATCCTTTTCGGTGGAACGCTCGATGCGGCTTCGCACCCGATTCCGGCCGCGTGGGCTTTCGACGGCTTGAAGTACGCATTCCCTACTGCCCAACTCGTATTCCTCGGCGATGGACCGCTCCGATCCCGCGTTCGACAATTCTCCTACGCACTCGGTTTCGACGATTACCGCATTCGATTCGCCGCTGAGGAAGAACGTTGCGATTGGGAACGCAGAACCGATGTGGTGTGGATCACCCAACCCGCGAACGGTGGCTGGCAAGCGATCTCCGCATTGGCGAAAGGCATCCCGGTCATCGCCATGCATACCCCCGAGCTTGCGGAATACGCTTCGGATGGGCTGACTTTGGTGCCGGCCGGAGATCGCATCGCACTGGCGATGGCCACGAAAAAGCTTTGGGATCGCCCGCGCACGGCCACACCCGCTCCCCGATTCCCCCTCGGCGCAATGGTAGAAGGGTACGCGGCGGTATACGATGCTTTGGTGGGTGCCGCTTAATGATTCCATTCGGGTCGGAGATGCCGGCGTGGCCAATGCTTCCCGTTATTGTAAAGTGCTGACCGTGATCCTCGCCGGGGGTAAAGGTACGCGGCTAGAACCGCTCACCCACGAACGCGCCAAACCGGCCGTGCCATTCGGGGGAGTGTATCGCATCATCGATTTCACGCTTTCCAATTGCATCAACAGCGGGCTGCGAAAGATCTACCTGCTCACGCAGTTCAAATCGCGCAGCCTCGATCAACACATCCAAAGCGCTTGGAAGTTCCTCTCCGGCGAACTCGGCGAAGGCGTGGAAATCCTTCCGCCGCAGCAGAGGATCGCCGAGCATTGGTACAAAGGAACCGCCGATGCGCTCTACCAGAACATCTACAGCATCGAGAAGGATAACCCCGATCTCATCCTGATCCTCGCCGGGGATCACATCTACAAGATGGATTACGGCGAAATGATCAAATCCCACATACAACGCCAGGCCGAACTCACCGTCGGTTGCATCCCGATACCGCTGAGCGAAACCAAACACTTCGGCATCATGGAAACCGACGAGAACGATCGCGTGGTCGCTTTCCTCGAGAAGCCCGCAACCGCACCCGCCATGCCCGGCGATCCGACCCGTGCGATGGCTTCCATGGGCATTTACATCTTCAACACCCGAACTTTATTTGAACGGCTTTGCGAAAATGCGGCCATCCCGACGAGCCACCACGATTTCGGCCGGGATGTAATCCCCGCCATGCTGGCCGACGGCAGCCGCGTGTTCGGGTACCGCTTCCGCGACCGCAACGGCAAGGACAATCCGTACTGGCGCGACGTAGGCACGCTCGACGCCTACTATCAAGCCAACATGGATCTCGTGACCGTGGAACCGGTGTTGAACTTGTACGACGACACTTGGCCGGTGCGAACATTGCAACCGCAGCAGCCGCCGCCGAAGTTCGTTCACGCCGGAATGGGAACGCCGGGTTACACCCGTTGCGGCGAAGCTCACGACAGTGTGGTTTCGGTGGGGAGCATTATCTCTGGTGGCCAAGTGCGGCGGAGTGTCATCTCACCGCGGGTACGGGTGAACAGCTATGCGGTGGTGGAAGATTCGATCCTGTTCGATGGCGTCGAAGTGGGCCGTTACTGCCGAATCAAGAATGCGATCATCGATAAAGAAGTGCTCATCCCGCCATACACCGTACTCGGCTACGATTCCGATTTCGACCGCCGTCGCGGCTTCACCGTCACCGAGGGCGGCATCGTGGTGGTTCAAAAATCGGAGTCTGCGGAAGCCTTCCAAGCTCCAAACACATTGCCGTATTGATAGAGTAGCAATCGTTAATCAAACGAATCACAGACCGCAAGCATGCGATTTATTTCGATACTTGTTGCTATCCGCGCCCATTCAACGACAAAACTCAGTTACGGGTTCGTGCGGAGTCGGATGCCGTTCTCCGTATCTTGGACTTCTGCGAAAGGGGCGGAGCCGGCCTCATTATCTCGGACGTGTTAGAACACGAAACGGGGTTTTGAGCGCGTGCGAATCGGGCTTGGGCGAATTGGCGAGTGGGGAAGGCGTGCAAGGATTGCGGCGGGCATTCCAATATGCCGGGGCACGCACGGTAGTGGCCTCGCTATTCCCGATACCCGATCGAGAAACCGCACAGCTCATGAAGGCCTTCTACGGGGAACTGGCGGCCGGGAAAGGGACACTCGAAAGCCTGCACGCCGCACAATTGAAAATGATCGCCATGAAACGGGGCGAAGCGAAAGACAAACCGGCCCACCCACTCTATTGGGCCGCGTTCGTTCTCATCGGTGAAGGGGAATGAATTGAAAGGCTCGATCCGCCTACAATTCTGTATGCCCGAAGAACCCCTTACTCCCGCTGAGAAAGCCAAGGCCTTTCCACAAACCCCCGGCGTGTACCTGATGAAGGACTCCGCGGGCATCGTCGTGTACATCGGCAAGGCGAAGAATCTACGCAATCGGGCGTCGCATTACTTCCTCGCTGAGGCGGCGGTGGAACCCCGCACCCGCGAACTCGTGAAGGTCATCGCCGATATCGACTTCATTCCCTGCGATTCGGAAGTGGATGCCTTGCTCAAGGAAGCCAGGCTCGTCAAAGACATCCGCCCGAAGTTCAACAAAGATCTGAAGGACGGCAAATCGTTCCCGTACCTGCAAATTCGCACCCGTGAGGAGTTCCCCCGCGTCGAGATCACCCGCACGCCCCGGCGGAAAGGGGTCAAACTCTTCGGGCCGTTCACGAGCAAAACGAATCTGAAATCGGCCGTGAACGTTTTGCAGAAGGTGCTGCAATTCCGCACCTGCTCGCTCGACATCAAGGCCGACGACAACCGCTGGCGTTGGTTCCGCCCTTGCCTGCTGCACAGCATCCGCCAATGCACTGCGCCGTGCAATTTCCGCGTGACCAAGGACGAATACCGCAAGCAAATCCGCAAACTGCTGATGGTGCTCGAAGGCAAAACGAAGAAACTGCTGCGGGTGATGAACAAGCAAATGATGGAAGCCAGTGCCGCGATGCAGTTCGAGAAAGCGGCCCGGTTGCGTGATGAAATCGCCGCGCTCGGCAAACTCGAACTCCGCGGCGACGTGAAGAACAACGACCAGCCGGAAGTGTTTCCGATGGATCCCAAGAAGGGAGTGCGCGGCTTGCAGAAGGTGTTGGGCCTGGCCCATCCACCACGGACTATCGAGGGAATGGACATCGCCCACTTGAGTGGCGACGACACCGTCGCGTCGTTGGTTTCGTTCCTCGATGGCCTGCCGTTCAAGGAAGGTTACCGCCGCTTCAAGATTCGCACCGTGCAAGGCGTCGACGATTTCGCGTCGATGCGGGAAGTGGTGAGCCGGCGGTTCCGACCGAAGCCGGACGAGGAATCGGTATTCCCCGATCTGCTACTCATCGACGGCGGCAAAGGGCAGTTGAACGCGGCGATGGATGCCTTCAAGCTCATCGGCGTGACGCCGCCGACGGTGATTTCCTTGGCCAAGCAGGAAGAGGAAATCTTCCGCCCCGGCGAATCGGAATCGATCAAGCTGAGCAAGCACTCCGCAGCACTGCGATTGCTGCAATATGTGCGGGATGAATCGCACCGCTTCGCCCAGCACTACCACCACACGCTGCGGAAGAAGAAGATTACCGATTGACGGATTTACTTCCCTCTCCCGCCGGGGGAGAGGGGAGCAAGAGTTATCCCACTTTCCATTCCCAACTCTTCATCTCCGCCAGCTTCACGTGATTCGTCAGATCGTATTGCAACGGCGTGACGGTGATGTACCCCTCGGCCAATGCGGTTACATCCGTATCGGGGATGGGTTCTAGACACGCGAAATCGGGGCCGCTCCAGAAGTAGGTGCGACCGCGGGTGTTCGTACGTCGGTCGATCACTTCTTTGTACACGCTGATATTCTGCGTCATCACCTTCACGCCGTTCACGGGGCCACGTTCCAACGGTGGCACGTTCACATTGAACAAGCTGCCTGGCTTGGGCGAACGGGCCAGGATTTGCTCGACCACCTGCCGGCAGTAGCCGGCGGCCGTGGCGAAATCGAGGCGAGCGTTCTTCGTATATTCCAGCGAGCAGGCAATGGCTGTGTGGTGGTAGAAGGCCCCTTCGATAGCCGCGGCCACTGTGCCGGAGTACAGCACGTTGATCCCCGCGTTCGACCCCGCGTTCATCCCCGAGACGATCAGGTCGGGCGGTTCTTTCAACAGTTCCAGCAACGCGAGCTTGACGCAATCGGCCGGTCGACCTTCGACCGCCCAGCCGAGTTGGCT
>JBBQWA010000098.1:2500-13260 GCA_038211045.1 Gemmatales bacterium | reverse complement strand
CAGCAATTCTCCGACCTCATCGGTCAGGAACATATTGCCACGGCCCTCATGAACGCCCTCACCACGGGTCGGATCGCTCAGGCTTACCTGTTCACCGGTGCTCGCGGGGTGGGGAAGACGTCCTCCGCACGCATCTTGGCTAAGGCGCTCAACTGCGTCAAAGGGCCGACGCCGACGCCGTGCGATCAATGCGAAATCTGTCTGAGCATCATGGGCGGCGACGACACCGACGCCATCGAAATCGACGGTGCCAGCAACAACGGCGTCGATGCGGCCCGCGAACTGCGGCAGAACGTCGGTTTCCGCCCCGCCCGCAGCCGCTTCAAGATCTACATCATCGACGAAGTCCACATGCTTTCCACCGGGGCCTTCAACGCCTTGTTGAAGACGATCGAAGAACCGCCACCGCATGTGAAGTTCATTCTCGCCACGACGGAAATCCAAAAGATTCCGATCACGATTCTCAGCCGTTGCCAGCGGTTCGATTTCAACACCGTGGGGCCGGGGAAGATTTTCGAGACGTTGAAACACATCGTCAAAAAGGAAGGTTTGAAGGCGGACGACGACGCTTTGCAGATCGTCGCTCGGCGGGCCAACGGCTCGATGCGGGATTCGCAAACGCTCCTCGATCAGCTCCTCGGCGTCTGCGAAGGGGAACTCACCCTCGCCAAGGTGCATTCGCTCCTCGGTACCGCGTCCGACGATCGGGTGCTGAATTTGTCCGAGGCGATTCTCGCCGGGGATGCGAAACAGTCCCTCGCACTCGTGGGGGAAGCGGCCGAGCGCGGGTTGCAGTTGGGGGAATTGCTCGATCAATTGATCGACTATTGGCGTGGGCTAATGCTGGCTGCGGTAGGTGGGGAAGAGATCGATCCGATGCTTGGATCGACGGCTCTCCGTGAACGAATCGCCAAGCAAGCCACTGGCAAGAGCCTCGATACCATCCTTGCGGGGTTGGATGTATTGTCCACGGCCAAGGGGCGGATGAAGCACACAACGTCGCCGCTGGTTCTCATGGAAATCGCCGTGGTTCGGCTGAGCCGCTTGGAGGAACTCCTGCCGGTGGCCGAGTTGACGCAGTGGCTGCAAAGTGGGGTGAAATCGGGGCTTGTGGCCAATCGGTCCGCGTCCGCTGTAACGCTCCCCGAAGGGGCAAAAAAAAAACCGGCGGCGGTTGCTGAAGCAAGGGCCAACGGCAGCGTGGTCGCGAACGGGGAAATCACTGAGAAATCGTGGCCGGGCAAGTGGGAAGAGATTTTGGGCGAATTGGGCGGGGTTCTCTCGGAAAATCTGCGTCGGCTTCCCCGTACGCCTGCAATTATTGGGCCAAATGTTCTGGTAATTCATTACCCCCCGGCGTATACTGCCCTCTCGGAGCGCGGCATCGAGCAGATTCGCTCGGCGTTGCAAAAACTCAATGGCAAGGATTGGAAGATCGTCTTCGAGACGATTGCGGAGGCCCCCGAACCGCCGCGGAACCTTGGCACCGTTGCAACCACCGGCCCGCAATCGAAACGCCAGGAGATGTTGAACCTGCCGTTCTTCAAATCCTTGTCCGATGTTCTCGGGGCGCAGTTGCTCCGAACCGAAGACGGATTCGATCCCACGGCTATACCGATAACAGTGCTTCCCGCAGCGGTCGTCGCTGTCGACGATCCGGATGACCCGATCCCCCAACCCCCGCTCGACGCGGAGGAGATTTAGCGATGTTCAAAGAACTCGGCGCCGTCATGAATTTGATGAAGAACAAAGGCAAGCTCGAAGAGGAAATGAACAAGTTCAAATCGGTGATCCCCACGCTTACCGCCGAAGGCACCGCCGGAGCCGGGATGGTGACGGTGAAATGCAACGGGAAGATGGAACTCGTTTCAATCACGATGAGCGACGATGCGTTCAAGTTGGGCGATCGCGGCATGCTCGAAGATCTCACCCTCGTGGCGGCGAACCAAGCCTTGGCCAAGGTGCGGGAATTGGTGGCCACCGAAACCGCCAAGATGGCCGGGAATATGGGCCTGCCCGCCGGAATGATGGATCAACTCGGCAGCATTACCGGCGGATAGCAATCACGTTTAGCCGCGAAGCGTTTCGGGGAGATTTCAGGATCGCTCCGCTGCGCGTCGCGGATAAAACAATTGGGGTTTCTCATCGTGGCCGAATACGGCGGGGCGGTACCGAACTTGTTGCGCGAATTCGCCAAACTCCCCGGCATCGGGCCGAAGAGTGCGGAGCGGATCGTGCATTTCCTCCTCCACGGGGATCGCCGCACCGCCACCGACCTGGCGGAAGCGTTGAAGATCGTTGTCGAGAAGGTTCGGCCCTGCCGGGAATGCTTCAACCTCACCGAGGGGGAAGTCTGTGCGATCTGTTCCGATCCGAAACGGGATGCGGGTTTGATCTGCGTGGTCGAATCGCCGCGGGATGTTTCCCTGTTCGAGCGCACCGGCAGTTTCCGCGGTCTTTATCATGTGCTCGGCGGCCGACTCGCCCCACTCGATGGCGTCGGCCCGGAGCAACTCACCTTCAACCCGCTCTTGGCGCGGGTTAAACGCGGGGGCGTGCGCGAGATCATCTTCGCCACCAGCCCCACATACGATGGCGATGGCACCGCCCTGTTCGCTTCGAGCATTTTGAAGGAAACGGGTGTGAAGATCACGATGCTGGCCCGCGGGCTTCCCACCGGTTCCTCCTTGGAATTGGCGAACCCGCAGATGCTGGCCGACGCGATGGAGGGACGGCGAACGGTGTGAATTCACCCTCTCCCCTCGGGGAGAGGGTCGCCACGTGCATCGCACGGGGCTGGGTGAGGGGGCTTACATCGCGGATTGGCCCCCTCACCCCTAACCCCTCTCCCCCATGGGCGAGGGGAACCAGAATGGGAGAACAAACGGATGAGCGGTTTCGGCATGGGTCAGGGTATGCGGCTCGAGCTTCGGCCCGACATGAAGCTCGCGCCCCGCATGATCCTCTCCATGAAAGTACTGTTGATGCCGACGACGGACCTCATGGACAAGGTTCAGGAGGAACTGCAGGAGAACCCGTTCCTCGAACAGCGCGAGGGCAAACCGCAGGAAGCCGAGGTCGAACCCGAATTCAATCCGGACGGCATCCTCAAGCACGACGACACCGGCGACCGCGAATTCGCCCGCCTCGACGAGATCAATAAGGATTGGGGCGATCACTTCGATTCCGATCACCGGCCGAGCCGGGGCGCCCTCGAAGAAATGGGCGACCGCAAGCTCGACATGATGCAGAACCTCGAGGAAAGTCAACCGACACTGCAGGATTACCTGATCGAACAACTCGGCTTCATGGAGTTGGAACCGGAAATTAAAGAACTCGTGGAGTTCGTGATTTCCCACCTCGATCACAACGGCTATTTCCTCGGCCACGATGCCGATGGCCAACGCACTTACCCCCTCTTTTTCCAAGACCTCGCCGATAGCTTCGGCCGCAACATGACCGCGGGGGATGTCGAAGAAGCACTCTACATCGTTCAGGAACTCGATCCGTCCGGGGTGGGTGCCCGCGATGCCAAGGAATGCTTGGGCCTGCAGGTCACCGAAGAAACGCCCCACGCCGAGTTGGTTCGCAGTCTTGTTCGTGATGGCCTCGAAGATGTGGCCTACAACCGGCTGCCGATGATTCAGAAACGCACCGGGCATTCGCTGGAAACGATCCAAGAAGCGATCCTCGAACTGCGCAAGCTCGATCCGAAGCCCGGTTCTAAGTTTACCGTCGAGAGCACACGCTACGTCACGCCGGATATCATCGTCGAACGCACCGACGACGGCGATTACAGCGTGCGCCTCACCGACGATTGGCTCCCCGCGGTGAAGCTGAACAAAAAGTACATCGGCGTGACGAAAGATCGCGCCCAACCGAAGCCGATGCGGGACGAACTGAAACGGAAACTACAATCGGCCCATTGGCTGCTCTCCGCCATCGAACAACGCCGGCACACGCTCATCCGTGTGACGCAGGCGATCATCGCACACCAGCGCGACTTCCTAGACAAGGGTCCGGACCACATTCACCCATTGAAGATGGAACAGATCGCCGAGATCGTGGGCGTGCACGTGACGACGATCAGCCGGGCCGTGGATGACAAATGGGTTCAGACGCCGCGGGGCGTCTTCCCGCTGCGGCGCTTCTTCGGTGGCGGCACCAAGAGTGCCGACGGGCAGGATATCGCCTGGGAAACGATCAAGCAGAAGCTGCTCGAATTCATCGACACCGAGGATAAGAAGACCCCGCGATCAGACGAGGACATCGTGAAACTCTTCGTCGAAGCCGGCCTCACGGTCGCCCGCCGCACGGTGACGAAGTACCGCGAAGCGTTGAACATCCCTAGTAGCCGCCAACGCCGCGAATGGACAGCGTAGATTGTTAGCACGACGCGCAAGCGAGGGTTGTTGACTAACAGCCAATGACTTTCAGCTATAAACCATAACGAGCCTAGTGAATTCGTTAGAAAATACTTGTTAGCTGACAGCCGTAGGTTATTTGTCAGAATTTTAAGTGCTAGTGCTTTCCTGACCACCATCAACAGTTGCCATGCCCAATCCATTCGCGGAAATCGAAGAGCAAATCCGGCTCGGCGGCGGGGCGAAGGCCATCGAACGCCAGCACGAGAAGGGTCGGCTCACGGCCCGCGAGCGCATTGCTAAGTTGTGCGACGACTTCTTTGAACTCGGCTTGTGGGCCGGGTGGAACATGTATGCCGAGTGGGGCGGGGCAGCCTCTGCCGGAGTCGTCACCGGCGTTGGTACGATCTCCGGTCGCCAGGCGATGGTGATCGTTAACGATGCCACGGTGAAAGCCGGGGCCTTCTTCCCGATGACGTGCAAGAAGGTGCTGCGTGCCCAACGCATCGCCCACGAGAACCGTCTTCCACTCGTCTACCTCGTCGATTCTGCCGGAGTCTTTCTGCCGCTGCAGGATGAAGTCTTTCCGGATGAAGACGACTTCGGTCGCATCTTCCGCAACAACGCCGTGATGAGTGCCGCTGGCATTCCGCAGTTCGCCGCGATCATGGGCAACTGCGTGGCCGGGGGCGGCTACCTGCCGGTGCTGTGCGATAAGCTACTAATGACGGAAGGGAGCGGGCTGTACCTCGCCGGGCCGGCACTGGTGAAGGCGGCCATCGGCCAAGTGGTCGATCACGAATCGCTGGGCGGTGCGGCTATGCACGCAGGGATCAGCGGTACGATCGATTATCGCGAAATAGATGATGAGGCGTGTATTGAACGGTTGAAACGGTTGGTGGGGAACTTGCCGGTGAGCGGGGGGTGTAAGCCCCCCGAGTACGTATGCTCGGGGGGCTTACCCCCCCCGCTCACCCCGGAATATGATGTCCGTGATCTCATCCAACACATCCTCGATGATGCCCCATTCGACGAATACAAGGCCGAGTACGGAGGGTCGCTCGTCTGCGGCACTGGCCGGCTTGGTGGGCATGCCGTGGGCATCGTGGCCAACCAACGGCAGAAGGTGAAGACAGCCGATGGACACCTGCAATTCGGTGGGGTCATCTACGTTGATTCCGCCGAGAAGGCCGCACGGTTCATCATGGATTGCAACCAGACGCGCATTCCGATCGTGTTCCTGCAGAACGTCAACGGGTTCATGGTCGGCCGCGATTCGGAGCAGGCGGGCATCATCAAGGCCGGGGCGAAGTTGGTGAACGCCATTAGCAATAGCGTCGTACCGAAGATCACGGTCATCACGGGTGGCTCGTTTGGGGCCGGGAACTACGCCCTCTGCGGCAAGGCGTTCGATCCGCGGTTCATCTTCGCCTGGCCCACGGCCAAGTATGCCGTGATGGGCGGCGACCAAGCCGCGAGTACGCTGCTCGATGTGCAGGTACAAGCCTTGAAACGGCAGGGTAAGGAGCCGGACGCCGAGGAACTCGCGGCTCTCCGCGACCGAGTGAAGGCGAGTTACGAGGAGAAGACCGATATCCGCTACGGGGCCGCTCGACTGTGGGTCGACGCGATCATTCAACCCGAGGAAACTCGTACGGCTTTACTCATGGCGTTGAGCGTGGCCACGCGGTACGATGCTGGCCTGCCCTTCCGCACGGGCGTCTTCCAGGTGTGAACGTCCGAGGCTGAAGCGTCAGCGAGGCAACTCCTCCTTCCAAGTGTGAAAGTCCGAGGCTGAAGCGTCAGCGAGGCCTCCTCCTTCCAAGTGTGAACGTCCGAGGCTGAAGCGTCAGCGAGGCAACTCCTCCCTCGCTGACGCTTCAGCCTCGGACAATACGGGTGCTTCATGTCCAAAGCCAAGCCGCCGGTGGTGCCGTTGCACCAACTCGTCCCGAAACAGGCCGCCGATTTCTACGCGTTGCTCATCGAAAAGAAGCAAGCCAGCACCCGCGAGGGGAAGCCGTTCTTCACGGTGAAGTTCCGCGACGCCAAACGCACGGTGAGTGCCGCGATCTGGGCCGACAGCCAACTCTTCGGTGCGTGCAACGACGATTGGCAGATCGGGCAATACTTCAAGATCCGGGGTTTCTTCGTCGAAGATGAACGCTACGGCCCCAAGATCGAAATCCAGAACATCCGGCTCGTGAACGACGATGATCGGGCCGAGGGGTTCAAGGAGGCCGACTTCATCGAATGTTCGCGGTTCGATCCCGAGGCGATGTTCGTGGAATTGCGGGCACTCGCGGAAACCGAAATCAAGGACGAATATTTGAAAGCGTTGACGCTCGCCATCTTGGACGAACACGCACCGAGGCTCGCGGCACTCCCGGCCACGGCCAACCGCTTCTTCCCATTCCCCGGCGGCTGGCTCGAACACACGCTCTCGGTGGCCAAGAATTGCCAATGGCTGGCGGAGAAGTACATCGCCCACTACGCGGAGTTGCAACCGCCGTTGAACCGCGATGCGGTGGTAGCGGGGGCCATCCTGCACGACATCGGCCGCGTCGCGGAATATCGTCCGCCGGCGATCCCCGGCGTGATGCCCGAGCAAACGGTGGAAGGACGGTTGTTCGGGCATCTCACTTTGGGCCGCGACTTGGTTCACCGGGCCGCGATGGCATTCCCCGAGTTGAATCCCGAGTTGCTGATGCTGGTCGAGCACATCATCTACGCGCACCTGAGCCTCCCGGCGTGGGGATCACCGCAGTTGCCCGCGGTGCCGGAGGTGCTGATCGTCCACCATGCGGACGATCTGGACGCGAAGATGGAAATGTTCGTGCGTTGCCTGATGAACGACAAAGGGGAAGGGGAGTTGACGGAAGCCGATCCGGTGCTGAAACGCCCCTTGTGGAAGGGGAGGAAGGTGTAATTAAAACACCGAGCCGGAAGCGTAAGCAACGGTGGTTCCCGTCGCTCAAGCTTCCGGCTCGGAAATCATTTCATTCACGATCAGTGGTTCAACATGAACTCGGTGGTGTTCAACAAAGCCCAGAACACGTCTTGGTAGAACTTCACGTCGTTGGCGCTCTCGGCACTCACGACTTTGCCGCCGCCCTTGTTGGGGGCAGGTTTGCCCTTCACCGGTGCGGTCGGCTTGGCATCCCGGTTCGGAACCACGATACCGTTGCGGATTTCGAAGATCGCTTTCAACTCGGCTGCGGTCGCGTGCCGACTGACCGACGCGAGGTACAGTTCATCGATGATCCCATTGAAGTTGCCGTTGTGCTTCTTCATGATCTGCTCGACGGTGCTGTTCGACTTCCGCATCACTTGATCGTTGAGTTCCTTACCGTTGAGCATGAGCAGGGCTTGCACTACGGTGCCGTTGAAGGTGAGTTCATTGCCTTCGTCGTCGCCGAAGTTGCGGACGAGTTTTTCGAGCCAGTTTTCGCGGGCACCCCGTTGGGTTTGGCGGTTGGTGGTCGTTCCTTCCGCCTTCGTAGCGAGGCTCAAGCATTCGTAAAGAACTTCGGGCGACATCGCTTTCAACGGCATGCGGGCGAAGTACGGATCGTACTTCTGATCGATGTATTCCTTCACGGCCACGTGGCTGAGGCTGTATACGTCGCTGGAGCAGATCCATTCGAGGAGCATTTTGGGATCGTAGTTGTACTTGGCGAAATCGCCGGCGAGCTTTTCGAGGAGTTCCGGGTGGATCACTTCGTTGTGGCTACCGAAGTCGTCGATGGTGGGATCTTTGGCCAAGCCGCGGCCGAAGAGGTGGCCCCAGATGCGGTTCACGTACGCCTTGGCGTAGTTATCGTGGGCCACGACGTAGTCGGCGAGGAGTTGCCTGCGGGTCTTGCCTTCCATGCTGCTGGGCAATTTCTTCATCGATTTCTCGCCCTTCTCGGCTTGGGCGTAATCTTTGAGGAACACCGGCTTGGTAGCCATCGTGGTGCCGTTGCGGGGTTCGTAGTAAATCTTGGATTCCGGATTGGACGACGCATCGTCGAGCAGATCGACTTGAACGAAACCCATCATGTTATTGTTGTTGCCGGCGCCCGGGCGCGGGGTCGGGGTGACGCTGCGATCTGTTTGTCGGAAGAAGCCGTTCACCCCCCAAAAATCCGATTGGATCCATTCCTTGTTGAAGGGGTGATCGTGGCATTGGGTGCATTGGGTTTGCAGGCCGAGGAACAACCGCGTGACACGCGAGGTAATCGGCACGGCATCGAAATGGCCGAGTTCCTTACGGCGTTCCGCAGGGTTCGGATCGCCCAAGTGGTGAAGGATGAAGTTCACCGCGCCATCTTTTTGTGTGTTCCCGGTGGCGGTGAGGAGCTTCTTCGTTATCTCGTTGTAGGGCGTATTGCGGCTGAACTGAATGGCGAGCCACGCGTGCATTTGCTGGCGGTAGGTGGGGTGGGTGGTTCGGCTCATGAGCCATACCGTCCACATGTTCGCCCAATGCTCGGCGTATTCTTCGGGGTAATCGAAGGAAAGTTCCTTCTTCACCATCTTGCCATCGACATCCACTTCCACGATCACGGGGCGCCCCAAAATCTTGGGTACATACTCGGCCGTTTCGCCTTTGCTGTTCTTCGATTCGTACAGCAATCGGCGAATCAACTTCACCCGTTTATCCGGGGTGCGTTGGGCTTCAAAATCGAGGATTTCGGTCGGGGTAGGGATGCGGCCGATCAGGTCGATGTAGAGACGCCGCATGAATTCGAGGTCGCTCGCCTTCGCGGCGGGCGATTTGACGGCCGCTTTGGTATAGCCATCTTTGATGTAGAAGTTGATCGCTTGGGTCGCAGTCATCGAACCGGTGTCGATGGCGTCGTCTTTTTTCTGCGCAGGTTCCGCAGCATATGCCGAGGTAGCGAGAAGGGACGCGAATAGTCCGACGCAGAGTCGCTTCATACTACACCCACGGGTAGGGGAGCCGGATTCGGGGAATTGGTGATATTGTAAAACAATTTCGGGGGCGAAGTCTATCGTTAAACCGATTTCGAGCGCCCCTTTACGGATATCATTGAATTCCGACGCACTCCCGCGGCCGCGCGTTCCCAAAAATGGGCGGATTCCGGGCGAATACTTGGGGCCGCAATGGAATTGAACCTGAAAAAAGTCGCGGCGTACATTCGACGAGCCGAAACTGAGAACCTTCTGGATCGCGTGACGGTGTTCCGATCCGAGATGGAACCGGCCGCACTCGATTTGATGGAAGGGGAACTTTCGCGCCGGGGAATCAGCGAGGAGAAAATCGCGGAGTACGCAGAATTGAGAAGAGAAGGGATAATGATGAAAGCATCGGGCGAACCGTTGCACTGCTACTTCTGCGAACGCCCGGCCGTTCAACGCGGCCGGGGTTGGTACAAACTGTGGGGGCGAATACCGATATTCCCGCGGATCTATTCGCGGTGCGAGTTGCATTAACTTTGTAGGGTGGGCACTGCCCACCGATTGAACGAACGGTGGGCAATGCCCACCCTACAAGTTACTTCGCCAGTTCTTGGGCTTCCGCTTCGGTCACTTGGGTGAACGGCTTGCCGATCTTCTCGCTGACCCAAGTTTGGATCGACGGAATGTACGGGAACGTGCCTTTTTTCAACAGTTCGACCATCTTGGCGTCACGGTTGGCCCGCTCCCGGCGCTTCAGTGTACCGTTTTCAATGCGGCTGATCTTGCCGTTGGCCCGCGCACGACCCATGCGGGTGGAAGTGGACATTCTCTCAGCCATGATTCAATCTCAATAGTCGGTTACGAGGGTTTAGGAATCTGCAATTGTAGGAATGTAGGGCGATCCGCCAAGGTCGTTCTTCGCAGGTTGGGCCGGACGATCACCGACGGTGTGGTCATCGCAAGATGTCGGGCCTCCGCTCATCTTCGGTGATCGTCCGACCCAACTACAAAACTACGCGAAATAGCTCACGGCATTCCTGAACATCTGCAGCCCTTCGCCTTCTTTTTTCAGCCCGTGCCGCGTCCATTGCGGGTGCTGCGTTCCCAGAACGTGCCTTTCCGGGTGGGGCATCAGCCCCAGCACGCGGCCGCTGGCGTCGCAGATTCCCGCAATGTCGTTCTGCGATCCGTTGGGGTTGTGCGGGAAGCCGCCTTCATTGCCACCGGCATCCGTGTAGCGAAGTACCACCTGCCCGGTTCGCATCAGCCCGTTCAAAATCCAATCCTTTCGGCAGGTGAAATTCCCCTCGCCGTGGGCGATGGGCACATGCATGCGTTCGATGCCCGTGAGGAAGGGGGATTTCTGCGATTCCACTTTTAAATGCACCCAGCGATCTTGGAATTGGCCGTTGGCATTGTGGGCGAGGGTGGCCAAGGGGCCGTCGTCGTCGGGTTGGAGTAGCAGGCCCGCGTTCAGTAAGGCTTGGA
>JBBQWA010000097.1:0-13285 GCA_038211045.1 Gemmatales bacterium | reverse complement strand
TCTTTGCCGGGGCTGTGCTAGCGACCTGAACGAATCCGCGCGGCACGACCTCCCCGAGCTTATCGACTTCGCCGCGGATATGCACGGGCATGTCCTTGGGGAAGGTGCGATCCTGAGCGGCCATCGCCATCTTCTTCGGTGAGCCATCGGCATCGTAGTACGAAAGTTGCTTCTCGGTGATGCCGATTTGTTGGATGTAGAAGAGCTGATTGATCGGCACGGTTTGACCATTCTTGCGGTCATCCTGGCGTTGCTTATCCAACCCGGTTTTCATGGTCGCCAAGCTCGCCTTTTTCGCATCCAGCTCGGACTTCGACATCATCGGCCCCACGGGTACGTCGGAGTCTTTGTGCAGTGTGGCCAGAGGTGCCGCCTGCCGCGATTGAACCCCGGTGGCCGTGCCGAAGAGCGTTTCCGTGCTCGTGAAGATCCCGGCGATGGCGTAGTAATCTTTGGTGGGGATCGGGTCGAACTTGTGATCGTGGCAGCGGGCGCAGGCGATGGTGAGGCCCAGCATCGCCTGGCCCATCGTGTCGATCTGTTCATCGGCAACATCGAGAAGGAATTGTTGGCGGTTCCGCTCGCCGTGGCTCTTCGCCCCCACCGCCAAGAAACCGGTGGCGATGGTCTTCTCGGCCTTTTCGGTATCGTTCGCGGCGGGGAGCAAATCCCCGGCGAGTTGCTCCATCAGAAATTCGTTGTAGGGTTTGTCCTTATTGAACGAGGCAATCACGTAATCGCGGTAGCGCCACGCGAACGGATACACCATGTTCTGTTCTTTGCCGCTGCTCTCGGCGTAGCGTGCGATATCGAGCCAGTGCCGACCCCATTTCTCGCCAAACTGGGGCGATTTCAACAAACGATCCAGCAATTGTTCGTAGGTTTCCTTGCCGGATACGAACGCTTCCACTTGCTCGGGAGTGGGTGGAAGCCCAATCAGATCGAAGTACACCCGGCGGACGAGGGTGCGGGGATCGGCGGGGGAACTGGGCGTGAGCTTGTGTTCGTTCAGTTTGGCGAGGATAAGCGAATCGATCGACGCATTCGATGTCGAAGATTTCACCGGTTGGAACGCCCAGTGTTCGCGGCCCTTCTCGATATCGATGACCTTCGCTTCCCCTTTGGATTTTCCATTGCGGGGATCGGGGGCGCCCATGCCGATCCACTTCTCGAAATCGGCGACCACCTCGTCGCTCAACTTGTTCTTCGGCGGCATTTGCGAGAGGCCATCCCCTTTCATGGCCTTCACGATCAAACTGGCCTTGAGGTTGTTGGGCACTACCGCCGGGCCGGAATCGCCGCCGCTGCGTAAGCCGAGGCGGGTATCGACGGTGAGCGATCCCTTGGGGCCTTTCGCGGTTTCGGTGGTGTGGCAGGAATAGCACTGATCGATCAACACCGGTCGAATCTTCTTCTCGAAGAAGGCGAGTTGATCTTGCGGGATGGGTGCCGCGTCGTCGGCGGCTGCGAGTTCGGCCTTGGGTGTGTCCTTCTCCTTGCCCTTGTCCTTGTCTTTAATGAAGGGGTTGCGTTTCTCGCCGTACTTCTCGGCGAACTTTTTGAGCTTCTCGCCGGGCGTTTGGGCGGGCACATCGGAGAATCCGACGAGGGCTGCGGCGCCGAGGCCGCAGATCAAAGCCGGGAAAATGCGACGTATCATGGCCATCTCCGCTCGAAATCGTGTACCGTGCCGAATCAACACGATACCGCAGTGCGGTATTACATGCCTATGCGGAATGCGGTAACACTCATCCGGCATTCACTTTTGTCCCCGGCTCGCCATTAAACGAAGTAGGGTGGGCCAATGCCCACCCTACAAATTTAGCTGAACCCCAAAGTGAAGATTACTCTTCGCTGGTGGGCATCTGAATCAGCGGCCCGGCGGCGCCGGTGCCACCGCGGAGATTCTTCGGGCCTTCCTTCTTGTCGTTGATCGACTTCTCGGGCAAGCCGCCGGTGGCCTCGCTCATCATTTCGTCCGAGATTTCGGGGATGTCGTCCGGCACGGTCGGATCGTCCACGTTCCGCATGCTCAGGCCGATCTTGCGATCTTTGCTGTCCACGCGGAGCACTTTCACGTCCACTTCGTCGCCGACCTTCACCACTTCTTCGGGCGATTCGATCTTGTTGTCCGAGAGTTCGCTGATGTGCAGCAAGCCTTCGAGGCCGCTTTCGAGTTCGACGAACACGCCGAAGTTGGTGAGCTTCGTCACGGTGCCCTTCACCTTTTGGCCCGGCTGATACTTGCTCGGGATATCGCCTTCCCACGGGTCGGAGGCCATTTGCTTTAAGCCGAGGGCGATCCGCTTGCGTTCCTGATCGACGTTCAGCACCACGCAGGTGACCTTCTGGCCCTTCTGCACCACTTCGCTCGGGTTGGAAACCTTCCGCACCCAGCTCATGTCGGAAACGTGCAAGAGGCCGTCGATGCCTTCTTCGATCTCGATGAAGGCGCCGTAGCTGGTGAGGTTGCGGACCACGCCGGACACTTGCAATCCGGGCGGGAACTTCTTCGCCACTTCGTCCCACGGGTTGCTCTGGCACTGCTTCATGCCGAGCGAGATTTCCTTCTTATCGTGGTTGATGTTCAACACCTGCACTTCGACTTTGTCGCCGATCTGCACGACTTCCTGAGGGTTGCTGATGCGCTTGATCCAGCTCATTTCGGAGATGTGAACGAGGCCTTCGATCCCCGGTTCGAGCTTCACGAACGCCCCGTACGGCATGATGTTGACGACTTCGCCGTTGTGGCGGCTGTTCACCACGTAGCGGCTTTCGATGTTCTGCCACGGGCTGGCCGTCTTGTGCTTGAGCGACAGCGCGATCTTGTTCTTCTCGCGGTCGATGTTGAGAATCCAGACTTCCAACTCTTGGTTGATCTTCACCACGTCGTGCGGGTTGGTCACGCGGTGCCAGCCCATATCGGTGATGTGCAAGAGGCCGTCGATGCCGCCGAGATCGACGAACGCGCCGAAGTCGGCGATGTTCTTGACGATGCCCTTGCGGATTTGGCCGACTTCCAATTCGCTCATCAGCTTATCGCGCTGCGTCATGCGGCGGACTTCGATGAGCTTGCGGCGGCTGACCACGATGTTGCGGCGTTCGGTATCGATCTTGAGGATCAAGCACTCGATGGTCGTGCCGATGTATTCGTCGATGTTCTGCGGGCGGCGGATATCCACTTGGCTGGCCGGTAGGAACACGTTGACGCCGATGTTGACGAGCAAGCCGCCCTTGATCTTCTTGGTGACGGCCCCGGCGACCACGTCGCCTTCCTTGTGCTTCTCGAGAATGGCTTCCCATTCTTTTTGCCGCTTGGCCTTCTTGTAGCTGAGCGTGATGGTGCCGTCTTCGCCTTCGAGGGTTTCGAGGAGGACTTCGACGGTATCCCCGGCGGCGGGCGGCGTGCCGCCGTCTTCGCGCCATTCGTCGAGGCCGACCATGCCCTCACTCTTATAGCCGATATCGATGACGACCGAATCGCCGCGGATTTCGATCACCTTGCCCGAGACGATCTTGTTCGCGCCGAACACCTGTTCGTCCGGGGGGAGCCATGTTTCTAGGTCGTTGCCGTCGAAAATGCCTGCGAGTTCGGCTTCCAAGTCCGCGTCTGTACCGAATTGGGCGAGTAGGTTGCGATTGACCATAGAGAAGGGGGAACCAACGGTTAGCGTAACCACCCGGCGAGCCGAACTCGGCGCGCAACATCGGGTTGGGCGCATATATTACAAACTTTGACGATGCGCCGACAGTGCAACTTGCGCGAAGTGGGGAAAGCCGCTCCGCTTGGGGTTTATTTGCCGGATCGAGGCAATGGAACTCTTCTGCCGCAGATTCATTGGCCGCGATCGGCGCCGCTTTCGAGGAAGCGCATCTGCGATAACGCCAGCATGGCGGTTTGATCGATTCGCACATTCCCATCCGTCGGAGAGACGATCATTCCGCCGAGGAGAAACCGGAGGCGAAAGCTCTTCTCGAAGTGCTGGCAGGCTTCGTCGGTCAGTTGCAAGCTGCGCACGAAGGCCAGGCCGTTCACGAGCGCGGAACGGTATTTTGCAGTACGGGCCGCATCGTCGAGTTGCATCGCCAACTGCGTTACCGAAGCCAAGCCGTGGGCACACCATGCGCTGGTGGCCGCAGGTTCGGCCTGGAATACTCGGAAGCCGCCGACGGCGCGCAACTGCGAATCGGCCGCGACCGCTTGGCAAGCGCACAGTGCATCGGCCATTTCCCAAGCGAACGCCGCAACCGTTTCGATTTTGCCGCGCTGCAGGAATTCCACCGCGGCGGGCAGCATCGTCCCGGCCATCATCGGCGCCGGTTCCGCCTTGAACACCTCGCGGTAATGGGTCAAACCCTTCGATACGGCGTCGCGCTTCCATTGCTCCGGCTTGATGCGATCCAACGCCAACAGCGCCTGAAAGCAGTGGCCGGGGTACATCTGAGCGCCGAACGGATCGAGCTTGCGAATATCGCCATCCGGCTGATCGGCGCAGTGGACGGAACCGTTCTCGCGCAATTGCTTCCGTAAGAATGCAGCGAGGAGTTCCGCATCGGCGATGCGTTTGGCATCGGCACCGGGAAGTTCGCATATCGCCAAGATCATCAAACTGGCGAAGCCGACGCGGTTGCAGCGATCCGAACTCGCCGTGGGTACGCGCTGGTCGCCTTCGAGCTTCGTCGAAGTGAGCAAGGCGAGCACGGCCTGGTTGGCGCAGGCGGTGATCTTTTCATCGCCGGTGAAGCGGGCGAGCTTGGCGCACGCCCACGCGGCGTAGGCTTGGGCCATCTCCGAGATGCCCTCGGTGGGCCGGGCCAGAGCCGGGTTCACCCCGGCCAAGAATTTGCCGTCGGCTTGGTTCATCCGCACCAGCCAAGCCCCGGCGGCTCGCACGGAGTACACGGCTTGGGCCGTTTCCGCGGGGTAGGAGCGCAGATCTTTTTCGTAGCGTTCGATCGGCGCCAGTGGCTTCGCGGCCAACGTTGCGGGAACTACCGGGTAGGCGGTGGGCGGATGGGTCACGCTGGGCGGCAGCAGTGCGGGGGGTTGTTGCGCCCGCAAGCTGAAGCAGAGGAATCCGAGGAATGCGATTGCGAGGAAACGTACCATGGCCGAGCCTCCTTGCCCGGTGGGGGATGCAATACCGAATTGGAAAGGATTTTGCGGGCGCCGTCAATGCGAAGTGGGAATCGAGGTGCGCGTTTGCTTTTCGGTTACGAGCCAAAATACACATTACCCTCCGTCATTCCCGCGCAGGCGGGAATCCATTTTTCAATGTGGGAACAATGCAACCTTGATTCCCGCCTTCGCGGGAATGACGGGGATTAGGTATTCGGGAATGCCGAAATCGAAAGGTGCATACTGGAATCACGAGAGGAGCGTGCTGTTTAATCCGGGGAATTGTTTGAACCCCTGATCGAACGTGACGAGTTCGTATCCCCCGGCGATGGCGAACGCCGCGAGGTAGGCATCGTTCCAAACGTTCGGCGAATATTGCTTGCCTCGCATGAGTTGCCGCCAGATGGTTTCAACCGTTGCCGGCTCGAATGTATATGCGATACGCGGATCGAGCATGTAATCATCGTACTGTTGCCAAGCCTGAGTCTTTGTCAGGGCAGCATGGGGAAATACGCTTTTACTGTTGGAGATACGCAGAAAGCCTTTCTGGGTATCTCGACAGAAGTATCGAATGCGATCCTCTGGTGCGTTGTCGAACCACGCACGAGCCGAAACGTGGTGACGATGAGCATGAAATGTGAGTGCCACCCACACATTGATGTCAGGAAGGTACATTCATTTGTTCCAAAATTGCACGGTCGTCTTCGTCGTTCAGGATTTGGTGGATCATCTCGTTCGTCAGATGAATGCTGCCGGGTTCGCCCCCGTACACCACCGGCAATGGCGGGTAGTTGCTACGCGGTGCCTCCACCGACCGCGGCACAACGCTGACGCGGGTACCTTCGGGCAATGGGGTGCCACCGTCGAACACGACGACGCCATTCAAAATGTGGCCGGTGAGTTCCATGTGGGCATTATCGGCGGTTGTTGAAGGAAATGCAACGGAAGATGCCCCCTCACCCCCAACCCCTCTCCCCGAGGGGAGTAAACATCACCTCCGCGGGGCCGTATCGCGGATGCGTTGGATGAACGGGCGGCTGATCGCCTCGTACTTCCGCACCGTATTGTAATCGAGGGTGTACAACTCGCAGCGTTCCTCGGCGATCACATCTGCGGTGCGCGGGATGTTCTCCAAGAGCGCCACGTCGCCGAAGTGATCCTGCTTACCCAACTCGGCCACCGGCTTCGGCCCGAAGCCGACGTCCTTCACCACCTTCACCTTGCCGCTGCGGATCAGGTAGAACTTGCTCGCTTCCGTCACCGGATCGTTCTGCTTCACGATGGCCCGCCCCGCTTCGAACACTTCGATCCGGCCGAGTTTGCTATCGAAATGGTGCTTCTGCAACGGCAGATCGGGGTGAACGCCCACGCACATGCTATCGGCGATGGCCTGCTGTTGCTCCGGCAAAATCGCCGCGAACGGGGCACAGCGGCGCAGACCTTCACTCACGAACAATCGTTCGGCCACTACGAGGTTGCTCACGATGCGGCCGCGTTCCATGTGAACGATGCGATCGGCCATGTTCATGATCCGCGGGTCGTGCGTCACGATCAAACTGGTGGCCCCCTTCTCGGCCGCGAGTTCCTTCAAGAGCGCCACTTGTTCTTCGCTCAGGCGTCCGCCTTCGTCGTCCGATTCCCCGGCCCGCGTGGTCAGCCGTTGCAATTCGGCTTCGCCGCGATCCCGGGCCAAGTGTTGCAGCAGCGAAATCACGGCGAGGCCGCTGTTCGCATCGAGGGCGGCCGTCGGTTCATCGGCGAGGACCAACTTGGGCCGGTTCACCAAAGCGCGGGCGATGGCTACCCGTTGGCGTTGGCCGCCGGAAAGCCCGGCCGGCTTGTAGTGCATCCGTTCCGCGAGGCCGAGGTACGTCAGCAGCTTTTCGATGTCTTCGTCCGGGTTCGGCGAGCGCCCGGCGTGCAGCGCTTGGGCCATGCGCACGTTCTGCACCGCCCGCAGGCTGTCGAACAGGTTGTGCCGTTGAAAGATGAATCCGATGAGCTTGCGAATGTCTCCGAGTTGTTCTTCGTCCATTCCGAAGAGTTCGCGGTACTTCCCGTGCAAGCCGTCCCAAATTTGAATGCTGCCTTCCTGCAAGCGGCGCAGGCCGCCCACGAGGGTGAGCAGCGTGGTCTTCCCCGAACCGGATGGCCCGCTCATGATCACGAGTTCGCCGGGCATCACTTCGAGGTTGTTATCGAAGAGTACTTTGTTGCGGGCGATGCCTTTATCGAAGGCGTGCCCGACGCCCTGCACGCGGAACAGCGGCGAACCCGCCGGGGGCAACTGGTACGTTGTGGGCAGCGCAATCTCCGGCAGAGATTCGCGGCGGCGGGCCGGTTTCAAATCGACCTGTGCATCAAAAGACATCGGCAGTTTCCCTGATAAGATCCCCGTTGTTGTACGTCGGGGGGTGGAGTTTCCGCGAACGCGGCGATTCGTTCAAGCCGACTTTTGTGCCCTCGGTAGCACTCACCCCTCCCCCACCTACATTTCGACACAAATTCATGCGGGCGCATAACAGCCGAATTTGAAGATGCTTGCCACGAAACGACTTGCGGAATGGCGCCTTGGTGGATTGTGCCCGCGAGTCCGTTTGTGCCCTCGTTTGTGCCCTACCCTCCGGGCACAATTCCCGCGGCCGATCCGCCCACTCTAACAGGATGATCCCGCCGGGGAAAGGTTGGGAGAATGGCTTGTTGGCATCGGTGGGAAAACAGCCGGAATATTTCAATCTCGTTCCCACGCTCCGCGTGGGAATGCGTCTTTGGCCGCTCCGCGGCCTCTTGCGATCCCCTTCGACGACCTTCCCCGTTTCACATTCAGAGTAGTTGCAGAAATTGTCGTTGGGCCGCGGAGCGGCCGAAGAGGCATTCCCACGCGGAGCGTGGGAACGAGAATCCTAAAAGACATCGGCGGGATCCGCCCGGAAGAGTGCGATGAGGGCGACGAGGCCCGACAGGCAACACATGAAAACCGTGGCCGCAAAAAGCCACACGCAACGATCGAGGGTGAACCGCAACGGCAACCCCGTTTGCGATTCGAGCAAAGCGTAGGCCCCGTAAGATACTACCGCACCGAAGACGAAGCCGACCACCGCGAGGATCAGCGCTTCCTGCAACACCACCCACGCCAACTGCGCGTTGGTATAGCCGATGGCCTTCAGCGTTCCGTACTCACTCAAATGATCCGAAACGTTCCCCGAGAGAATCTGATAGCAGATCACGAGGCCGACGACGAACCCCATGGCCATACCGAACCCGAAGGCGAAGCCGATGGGGGTGTTGTTCAACCAGAAGGTGCGTTCGCGGTCGCGGTACTCGGCTTTGGTCAGCACTTCCACATCGGGGTCGCGTTCGCCGGTATCCACGGCGCGTTGAATCGCCGCCTTCACTTGGTCTGGGTCGCTTCCCGGCTTCAATCGCACCAACCCGAGATCGACTTGCGCGCTCGGCGAACCGAAGGCGTACGGCTCGCGCAACAATCGCAAGAACGTACGATCCGAAACGATCAGCGTGCCGTCGGTGGTGAAGTCCGAACCGAGATCGAAGCCGCCGGTGAGTTCGATATTTTGCCCGCTGAGTTCGCTGGTCAGCCCGATTTCCAACGGGCCGTAGATGCTTTGCCCCGGTCGCGTCGGATCGCTTTTGCTCAAACGATCGTACCAAACCGAACCCAACCGTTGCAGCGTTTGCGTCTCCGGCGACTTCGGATCGAGCTGCGGCAGATCGAGGGCGTACCCCTCCGGATCGACGCCGATCACGCGCACGGCCCGCGTCGGCTCGCGCTTCGCGGGATCGGGGTTCGTATCCCGCAAATAGCCGATGATGTTTTCGAGGTAGACCGCCTGCACCGATTCGACCCCCGGCACCGCGGCCACTTGCGAAAGCCTCCGGCGCGGGAAGGCTTCCCGCATGGCGATGGCTTGCCGGCTGGGGGAAACCAAGATCAGGTCGGCCCGCAGCTTCTCCTGGATCTGCGTGTTGCTATCCAAGAGGGCGTTGCGGAAGCCGAGTTGCACGAACATCAGCACCACGGCGAAGGTGATGCCGGCGATGAAGAGTGCGAAGCGCACTCGGTCGTGCGTGAGGTTGGCCCAAGCGAGCGGGGGGGTGCGCATCCTCGTATTGTGCGCTGCCGGACGAATCGGGGCAATCGCAACCGTGGGGGCGGGTGCCCCTATCGATTTCGGCTGCGAACCAAATTGCACATTTACCCCGTCATTCCCGGGAAGGCGGGAATCCAGTTTTCACCCTGGGAACGATGCATTCTGGATTCCCGCCTAAGTGGGAATGACGGGGTTTGCGTACTCGGGGATGCCGAAAACGAAAGGCACACCCGTGGGGGTCTATCGCAGGGGACTGGGCGAATGAAAATAGCTCTCCGATTGAATCATGACGGGGATCAAACTTCCAACCCACCTTGCGAGCCGGGAGCGTCAGTCAGCCACCGGAGCAAAACACCGAGAATAACGTTGTTCGAAGGGACTTCCTCCGGTCGCTGACGCTCCCGGCTCGCAGGGTGGGTTGGGAAATGGCCGACGGAGAAGTTCCCCGGGCGCTGTCCGGGGCTGAGTAATCCCAGCCCTTCGGGGTGAATAAATGGTAAGATCGCGGTGACGAGAAGCGAAAGCGTTTCGCACGCAGCGGCGTGGGAAAAGCGATAGAAATGTGGCCAATGTGAAAAGAAATTATTTCTGATCATTTACCGAACAATCAGAGATTTCGGCGCATTCTTCCTCAACTACAGGCTTTCGAGGAATAGGAATAGTAGGTCGGGAGCTGTCGTTGAGTATACGTTGCTTCCAATCAGGCCACTTTTCGATCAACGCCGTCGCACAATCTACCTGATCGCGGAATTCTTCTCGGCTCATCACGCACCTGATATTTGACGAATTCTTTCTACGGCTTGCCCGAACTCTGAACATGCTAGCGCTTCGTGTTCCAAATACGAGGTCGGTTGCATCTGAATTCGCAATTTCGATCCATTTATGCGCCAATCCACTCGTTTCCCATCGTCATTTTTACGAATTAACTCGTAACTACCCGATAGTTGCATTGAGAACAAGTCGAAAAATCTTCTCGGGCCGATGCCGACGAACGGATCGAATCTAACTCGGTTATCACCGTTTGTCAATTTGTCTTCAGAATGCAAAATCGAATCGTCGTGGAAATCGAGCGCCTTACTTTTGGCGTACGGTTCAACGTAAACGACTCGTACAGTCCCGGCGGCAATTATATGTTTTGCACAATTGTGACAAGGGAATGTAGTACAGTAAATAGTCGAACCGACAGTTGATAAACCATTACGAGAACAACTTAATAGCGCTTCCATTTCTGCGTGTACTACACGGCCATATTCAGTTAAATCTCTAAGTGGGCTTGAATTAAGTAATTTACGTAACTTGATTTCGTCGAATCCGAATTCCGACTTCAAACCAGCATCGATTATCTTGTTCACAATTTGAATTTGCTCTGCGCGATTAGAATCGCCACAATCTCGTAAATAGTCCCGCCCATTTGGAAGATCTTCAACACAATGTGTGTTCGGGTTGCGCTCAGGCCAATAAAGGCCGCCTCCGGCTTTAGGACAATCGTTCGCGCCAGTCGATAGTATTTGTGAATTACGAGTGATTACCGCTCCGACTTGCCGCGACATATCAGCAGACCTCAGTGCGGCTGCATATGCCATGAACATCGCATGTTCGTCAAATGTGGGTGTGATATATGGATTTCCGAACCAGAGATCAATGATTCTCTTAATATCGCTTTCTAATTGATCTAAGATTGGTGAGACCTCAACAAAGAAATCGGACATATGGAACGTCTTGTTCACACGTTGCCCGTGTAATATTCTTGCTTCTTCTCCATCTCGTCGGATAAGGTCTTCGGCATTTTCTTGCGACATTCCTCGGTCGATTAACTTATTCAACCGGCGTTTTCCATTGGAGTGAACCCCCACCAATAAGAATCCAGATGGATAAATTCGCCTCAATTGAGCGACTTCGTCTGGATGCTTCAAAGACTCGATGATGTAGCAGGTTTTCGGAGAAGGTACTGAAGATTTATCCTCATTCTTTTTTCTCTTGGCAAAGATCTCTGAAGCGGCCCCAAGGGCCAGAATCGAGTTGTCATTACTTAGTTTACGTGCATTGTTACCCGCATCCATCAAATCAGAGACCCGCTTGTAAGCGTCGTTGCCATAATTTGGTAACTCAGCCATCAAGGGTATGACATCACGTGATAACTTTATCACATGAACTTGATAACCAGCTAATTGTAAACGGTTCTTGAATAATTCAATCACTCGTACATTTTCTGTACCTACCGCGCTCACCAAACCGACGACAAGTTCAAAATCGAAGGATGAATCCACTTGTTTCTCCGTATTTTTTCAGACATCCGTGCTGGCAAACCATGAACAATTGTATTAACTATCACCCCACCATCGGTACGACCAAGTAAAGGTAGCTGTCGCCCACGCGCAGGATCGCACGGTCGCGGGCGTCCGTGATTTCCATCATCACCGTCGGTTCGCCATCGACGGCCCGCAGCATCTCGATCACGAAGTTCGGGTCGAAGGCGATCTCCACATCCGGGCCGTCGTAGTCCGGCAGGGCCATCTCCACCACGGAGGAACCCGTTTCCGGCCCGCGCGCTTGCAGCGTCAGCTTGCCCGGTTCAAAATGGAAATCGACGCGCTTGGTTTCCTCATCGGACGTAATCGCCGCTTGGCGGATGCGCGACAAAAACTCCGCCGCCGGCAGCGGCAACTTGATCGGCAGCTTCTTCGGAATGAATTGCTGGTACGGCGGGAACTTCCCTTCCACCAACCGCGTGTAAATCGTCGCCCGTTCGGTTTGAAACAGGGCATCGTTCGATTTCAGCGAGATGCGGATGCGTTCGCCATCGTCGGTGAGATTGCGTTCCAACAGTTGAATCGCTTTGATCGGGATGAGGTGCGAGGCCGGTTTGGCGTCCGGTTCGCCGTGGATCTCGGCCGGGCCTTCGCAGATGGCGAGGCGTTTGGTATCGGTGGCCACCAGCTTGGCCTTGCCGTCCGCGGCTTCCCACAAGATCCCGGTTACGGCGAAACGAGTGTTTTCGCGTTTCTCGGCGGCGAACGCGGTGCGTTTGATCATGGTGCGGAGAACGCCCGCCGTCACTTCGTGGTATTTGCCGCCGTCGTCGAAGGCGGGGAACTCGGGGAACTCTTCGGGATCCCCGCCCGGCAGATCGTACTTGCTGCGGCCGAGCATCACGTGGGTGGTATCCTTCCCGGCATCGATCTTGATTTCCGTATCACCCGATTCGCGAAGGATGTTCACGAGCTTCGCCACCGGGAGAATCGCCGAGCCTGCCCGGCTGACTTTCACGCCGCGGAGTTCGTAACGCACGCCGACATCGAGATCGGTGGCTATCAGCGTGAGGGCGTCGTCGTGGGCGATCGCTTTGATGTTCGAGAGAATGGGCTTGGTGGTGCGGGCGGCCACCGCCCCTTGAACGATCTGGCAAGCGGCGAGTAGGCTATCGCGGTGGCATTCGATTTTCATGGTGGGCGACCTTGGGATTACGGCGAAAGATGTTGGGGAAATTCCGGTATTTCGGCTCAAGTGCCAAGCTCTGGAATCCCGATGAAACTCCTAGATTGCGCACTCTTCCCACGTGGGCTGGTTTACGAATTGGATCTGCTCTCGTCGGCTTCTTTCTTCTCTTAATTAACTCATTTAAAGAGAAGATAGCAGTAGAAAGGGAAGGGCGGAAACTGGTTGCAAGTGAAACGTGTGGAACCGAGCCGAAGTGCGGGCCACGGGTTCCGGCAGAACGCGGGATGTGGAAAACCCGTAGCGCGTTCGGTGCGCCACTGACGCGCTGCGGCGCGCGATCCGGGTCGGAGTTTTTGGAATTCTTCGGATCGCCATTCGCGCGACTACGCGCTTCCGTCGCGCGCCACCGGCGCAACGGGTTTTCCACAGGCGTGGGAACACGGTTGTTCCGAGCCGGAAGCGTCAGCGACGATTGTTTGTCGTCGCTGGCACGGTTGTTCCGAGCCGGAAGCGTCAGCGACGATTGTTTGTCGTCGCTGGCACGGTTGTTCCGAGCCGGAAGCGTCAGCGACGATTGTTTGTCGTCGCTGGCACGGTTGTTCCGAGCCGGAAGCGTCAG
>JBBQWA010000096.1:0-13582 GCA_038211045.1 Gemmatales bacterium | reverse complement strand
GCAGATGGCTTCAAATTCGGCGAGCGTCGGTTTAATGTTGGCCGGTCGCTCCACGGCTTCGGCGATGCAATCCTGCGTTTTCAGCCCGTTGCCGGTGATGCAGATCACGATTTCCTCATCCCGCGGGATGCGCCCCTGTTCGATCAGCTTGCGGGCGACGGCCAGCGTCGTGCCCCCGGCGGTCTCGGCGAAGATACCTTCCGTTCGGGCCAACAGCAACATGTTCTCGACGATTTCATCGTCGCTCACATCTTCGGCCCAGCCACCGGATTGTTTGATGAGTTGCGAAGCGAAGATACCGTCCGCGGGGTCGCCGATGGCCAAGCTCTTGCAGATGGTGCTCGGCCTGCGAATCGGCTTATGCTTGTCGCGGTTGCTCTTCACGCAATCGCTGATCGGGTTGCAGCCGGCCGCCTGGGCTCCGTACATCCGAGTTTCCACGGGGCCATCCACCAACCCGACGGCCACCATTTCGGTGAACGCCTTGTGAATCTTGCCGATCAGCGATCCCCCGGCCATCGGAACGACGACGTGCTTGGGGAAGCGCCAGCCGAGGTCTTCCGCGATCTCGTAGCCCATCGTCTTGGAGCCCTCGGCGTAGTACGGCCGGAGGTTGATGTTCACGAAGCCCCAATTGTTCTGGCCGTCGGCATTGTACTTGAGGGCCACTTGGGTGCAGAGGCGATTGACTTCGTCGTAGGTGCCGTTCACCGCGATGACCTTGGCACCGAACACGCTGGTGCCGAGGATCTTGGCCTTCTCGAGATCGGAGGGCACGAAGATGTAGGCTTCCAACCCGGCCTGCGCGGCGTTGGCCGCGACGCTGTTGGCGAGGTTGCCGGTGCTGGCGCAGCCGACGGTTTTGAAGCCGAACTCTCGGGCCTTGCTCAGCGCCACGGAAACGACGCGGTCCTTGAACGAGAGCGTGGGGAAGTTCACCGCGTCGTTCTTGAGCCAGAGCGTATCCACGCCGATGGCTTCCGCGAGGCGGTCCGCCTTGATGAGCGGTGTCCCGCCGACCTGCGGCCCGACGGTCGGTTCACCTTCCAGCGGGAGAAGTTCGCGGTAACGCCACATCGTTTTGCCGCGGCTTTGAATCTTGGCGCGAGAGATGTTCTTGCGGATGGCGTCGTAGTCGTACACGACTTCGAGCGGGCCGAAATCATCTTTGCAGAAGTTGAGGGCTTGCTTCTCGTAGAGCTTGCCACAGAGCTTGCACTTCAATCCGGTAGAATAATCGGCCACGGAACACCCTTGGGAAATTATGAACGCCGAGAGCGGGCACGGCTTGCCAACGCGTTCGTGCGGAGTTCATTCACCAGAGTGTTGGTATGCGATAAGAAAGGGGTAGGAATACCGTTCGGTGGGCCGTTCGGATTAACTTCCCCGTACCTTATCTGCCCCGACGCCCTGCAAAAGCGGGGAAATCGAGCAGGATGTAGCACCAGCACCGGATCGGAAATCGGGAGATTTCACAACGCCGGCCGGTTGCTGTGGCGTCTTCGGGCCTGAACCCTCAGCCACTCTGGATAAGATACTCACACGATTGCGAGCGCCCGGTGAACGAGTCCACCGAGTTCTTGAAATAATAAGGCGGTTCCTGGCCATTGGCAATGGCCGGGTGGGAATTTGAACGGAATTCGACTTGCACGATCGCGCACTCAACGCTATTTCGCCCCGGAATTGATTCAAGTTTTCACGTTCATTGGCGAGGAGCACCGCTTCGGGGGAAGCGTGGCACCACTGCCTTGGGGGGGCGGACTCATGCGGATACGGAACCGAATACTCGGTGTTTCAACAATCTTGGCCAGTTCCATCGCGGGGAACGCTTGGGGCCAAGCCCCGCAGGCTCCGCCGGTGATTCCGGCGTATGTTCCTCACGCCACGGCACCCTTGGCGCCGCCGGAAGTGGTGATGCAAACCGGGGCTGTCGCCCCACCGACCCTCGCGGTTCCGGTAGTTCCCACCGGCACTCCGATGGAAATTACTGCGCCTGCGATCATTCCCGCCGCCGCGGTGATCCCTGCAACCACAACGACACCCGGCTTGGTTCCGCTTACGACACCTGCACCCGTCGTCACCACGAACTACGCCGCACCGCAGAATACCACGGCGATAGCGATCACGTCCTCCGCCCCGGCGCCGATGACCGGTATGCCGAGTTTGGCGGTGAAACAAACGCTTCCCGATACCTTGGGGCCGGGCCAAGCGGTCGTGATCGAAGTGAACGTGAGCAACACGGGCACCCGTACCGCCGAGAGCGTCGTGCTCACCGGTTGGTGGACCGATGGCTACGAACTCACCGAAACTTCGGTGGCGGCTTACACGATCAACGGCCGCAAAGCTTGGGGCATGGGGGCCATCGCCGCCGGGGAATCTCGGGGCGTGAAAGTGAAGCTCACCCCGAATGCCACGGCTCGCCCGATCGAATTCCGCAGCGGGTTCGATGCGACTTTCAGTTCCGCAGTTTCGGATACCAAAGCGGTGCGGGTGTTGAAGCCCGAGATGAAACTGATCGTGACCGCCCCGGAAACCATCCTCGTGGGCCAGTCGGTCAACATCGGCGTGAAGGTGGCGAACTCGGGCCAACTCGAACTCAAGCAAGCCAAGGTCGAAATCCTGCTGCCAGAAGTGGTACAGCACCCGAACGGTTCCAAGCTCGGCACGCAAATCGCCGAGATCGCCATCGGCAAGGATGAATCGATTCCACTGAACCTCACCGGTGCCCGCTCCGGCGAAGGCAAGATCAAGGTGATCGTGAGCGCCCCCGGCTGCGATCCGCAAGAACAAGAAGTGCGTTTGAACGTGGTGGACGCCAAGTTGGCGATCACCATGAGCGGCCCGAAGACGATTTACCAGAATTGGCCCGCGACCTACGAAGCGGTCGTCGAGAATCAAAGCAGCGTGCCTTTGAAAGGAACTTCGATCGAAGTGAAATTGCCGACCGGCTTGAGCGACTTGCGTGCGAGCGACAAACCCGGTTACGACGCTTCCAGCCACCGTGTGGTGTGGGCCATCGACACCCTGCAACCCGGCGAGAAACGCACCGTACTCTGGTTCGGCTTCGCCAAGCAAACCGACGATTTGAACACGAGTGCCACGATCTCGGTCGGCGGCATGCCGGTGAAGCGCGCCGAGTGGAACACGAAGAACGCCGGGGCCGAGCCGAAGTAATAAGATTTACTTCACGTTTGATCCGAGCCGGAAGCATGAGCGACTATTGCCTTCAGTAATCGTCGCTCACGCTTCCGGCTCGGATTTGAACGTGCGGAGCACCCGATGGATGCGATCATTCTCGCTGCCGGCAAAGGCACACGACTTCGACCCTACACCGAAAAGGTTCCCAAACCGCTATTGCCGGTACAGGGCAGGCCGATTCTCGATTGGATCCTCGGGGCGTTGCCGCCGGTCGATCGCGTGGTAGTGGTGGTGAACTACATGGCCGACGCGATCGAAGCCTACATGCGAACGCAGAAACACACCTCGAATTGGAAGACGGTCAAACAAACCGAACCGCGCGGCACCGGCGATGCCCTCATGGCCTGCAAGGGTGTCGTGACGGCGGACAAAGTGATGGTGCTGAACGGAGACGACCTGATCGGCCGGGCCGATCTGAAGAAACTCGCGGCCGTACCGATGGGAATCCTCGTACACGCCGTGGAGGAACCGGACGCCTTCGGTATCGTCTTCCCCAAAACCGATGGCACCTTGGAACGGATCGTCGAGAAACCTCAAGGTTTGGCCGCACCACAACTCGCCAACATCGGCGGGTACGTCTTCCCACAACGGGTTTTCGAGAAGTCGCTGCCACTCTCGCCGCGCGGCGAGTACGAGATCACCGATGCCGTGGCGATGCTGGCCGGCGAAGGGGCATTCCACGTCGTGCAATCCGAGTATTGGTTGCCGATCGGTAACATCGAACAATGGTGTTGGTCCCAGCTCGCGGATGTGAGTGCGGTGCGGTGAACGGTGGGCGCAAGCCCGCCGAGTGGGTCGCACACTAAGCGGGTTGAATCTCCTCGCGGATCAAGCGTTCCAAATCGTTCAAACGCAGGATCGCGGTAAGCCGATCCTCTGCTTTCAGTACGCGCTCGTGCGGGATGCCGGTATCGCCGAAGGGATCTTCCCCGGCCAATCCCAGTGGCACGAACTCGTATTCCTTCGCTAACTCCGCAAGGGTTCGCCCCACGAAGCGCGTATCCTCCGCCTTCACCACGAAATCGCACACCGCGAGAGTGGCACCACCCACGGCGAACACCGCTTGTACCCGTTCGCCGAAGAGCGCGGAGGCGAAGGCCGGCCCGGCGAGCGCCGGTGCCGAAAAGGCATGCTGGATGTTCGCGGCATCCCGTACCGCCTCGGCGAATTCGGGGGCGGTCAAGCGAACGATAATGCGCTGATCCGGGTTCGCATCCCGGGCGAGCAATGCGATTTCGAGGTTCGCCAATTCCACGGATGTCACGGCGATCACCGCCCGTGCCGTTTGGGTTCGCGCTTGCTTCAACACTTCGGCGACCGTTGCATCGCCGACGATCACCGCCGCACCCATCCGTCGCACCGTCGAAGTGAACGGAGCATTCGCTTCTTTATCGATTGCCACAACCGAACATTTCAGCTTCAGCAATTCCTCGACGCATCGGAAGCCGATGTTGCCCAAGCCGCATACGACCACGTGCCCGGCATCGGGGATTTTCCGAACCTCGAACGCCCCGCCCAACTTCGCCCGCAACAGGTACTGCGTGAAAATGGCGGTGAAGGCCGCGATGAGCGCCGCCCCCACGATTTTCAGCACGCTGAGGAAGATCTTCACCTCGCCCGACTGATTCTCGCCCGGCAGATTGGCCCCGGTCGCCGCGACGGAGACGGTCTGGTAGATCGCATCGGGCCAGTTGTTCCCGGCGGCGTAGCGGAACACCATCGCACTGGTGAAGAGCGTGAGCAGGAGCGTCGTCGTGGCGATCTTTACCGAAAGATCGACCGCCCCCAGAGTGCGCCTCGCGGTGCGGAGGAAGCGTCGGATGCGACCGGCCCAGAGCACATCCCCGGAAGCATCGGACTCGCGGCGGTTCAATTTACCCACGTTTTCGGGCGGGCCGCAGACTGTGAGCGTATCGCCGATGCCGAGAACGGTCGTCGAATCGATGGCGTTGAGAGCATTCCCACCATGCCCGAGTACGATCAAACCCGTTTCGCGAGCGATTTCCCCGATCGTCTTGCCGAGCCAGATCGATTCTCGGGTGAGCGTCGATTCGACGATCTGCAGAGCGGCATCGCCGAACTTCACCGCGGCGAGCGTTTTCCCGGCCATGGCCGTGAGTGCGATGTACGGGGCAATGAGTGCCGAGACGCTGAGGGCGACCGTATTCTTCACGGCGCCGCTGAGCTTGGTCAAGAGGTTTTGATTGAACATCCGCACGACGATGCGGGCCGTCGGGTTCCAAGTGCGCGCCACCAGTGCGGTGGCCACGTTGACGAGGTCATCGCTGGTGACGATCACGATGCCGCCGCAGGTTTCGATCCCCGCTTGCTTCAACACCTCCGGCTGCCGGCAATCGCCGCGGACATAAACGACGTCGGCTTCCTCGGGCCTCGGCGACAGGTCGATTACCACGACCGCCGCTCCGACGCTGCGCAGCGAGGCGAGTACGCGGCGGCCGACCCGGCCGTAGCCGCAAAGAATGATCGGCGATGCCATTCGTTCCCTCCTGCGGCCCAGTGCGTGATACACTAAATGCGATATGGAACTCGACGATAAAGTCTGTTTATGCTTCCGCATCAGCAAGCGGAAACTGTTGAACTTCACCCGGCGGGAACAGCCGAAGGTGGCGAGCCAGCTATCGCAGTGCGGCGGTGCCGGTACGGGGTGCGGTTGGTGCGTGCCGTTTTTGCGGAAGTTGTTTCAACAGGAAATGGCCGGGGTGGAAGATGGGGAAAGCCTCACGGCGGAAGAGTACGCCCAACGCCGGGGCGATTACGTTCGATCCGGCAAAGGGAAGCCGCCCGAGGGGGCCACGCCTCTGCCGGAGGTGGAATGAAGGGTTTTCCCGAGCGGCGGGCGTAAACCCGCTGAGGTGTTAGGCGAGCGGCGGTTGATCTTCTACCCTCTCTCCGTTGGGGAGAGGGTCGCTGCGACCAACGGTCGCGGCGGGGAGAGGGTAAGACAAGAACTGCCTCTAGCCTTAACTCTAAGCGAGCGGACACCCACCGTATTCGAAAGTAACGCAAATAGCGATTGTTCCGAATTTGCGAAACGTTCAACGTCCGACTGTTCCACCAGTACCCGAAACGCCGTTCGATCGGAGGGGCGTTTCCACTTCCGCGTGGTTCGAAGTAGGCCCGACTGCACTCGCCGTTCGATGAAAGGATTCATCGCCGGAGGTATCGCATGGTTTCCAATATTCGCCCGTGGCTCGCCGTGTTGGTCGCTGCGGCGGGCGGTTCATTGAACGCCCAAGACCTCCGGCCCGATGTTCGGGTGACGGAAGCCAACCGAATATTTTCCCCGCGTTATTGGCTCGCTTCGCCGCCCGGTTGGTTCGGGCCGGGGCCGGGTTGGGGGAGTTATCGCGGCCTCGGGCCGGGCGTCGGTTGGCAGTACTACAACACGCCGGGTGGCCCGACGACCGCGTGGACGGGTTGGAACCCCGGATGGTGGGGCTTCAGCCCGGAATACGCGGTGTTGATGGGAAACGGTTTCATAAGCGGCCCCGGCGGCGCCCCGTTCGGTTTGGGCGGCGGCCCTAACCGAGGGGGTTACGGGTATGGGTACGGCGGTTACGGGTACGGCTTTGGTTTCGGATTCCCCGCCGCGACGGGCAGCTTCTGGACCAACGGCAACAGCCTCTACGGCCCGCCGATTCCCACGTACGCCCCGACGCCGGGGGCCTTCGGCGGCAGCCAAGCCCACAAAACCTACTTCATGCAGAACCTCTACGGTTCGGGGTACTTGAACCACAATTGGTTCGGCTACCAAAAGCCGACGCCGCCACCGGGGTGGGAACGCATTTCGGTTCACCCGCCCGTAGTGTACCTGGCGACGGAATACCGGGTGATGCCGGTGAATGCGAAGTGTTGCCGATTCCAAATGAAGTTACCGAGCGCGGAAGCCGAGCTTTGGATCGGCCAAACCGCGACCAAGCACCGTGGCCTCGACCGCGATTTCGAGACGCCGGAGTTGGACGCGAACAAGAATTACAGCTACGAGTTCATCGCCCGTTGGAGCGAGAATGGCGAATCGCGGATCGCGATCCGCAAAGTGAAGTTCAAGGCGGGCGAAGCGTACAACGTCGATTTTACCCGCGAAGCGGAGTGATTTGGAGCGATGTTCATCGATGGTCAGGCAATCAAATTCACCCTCTTTGTTAGATTTCGGGCTTCAGCCCGTCTGGGTTGCCCGATTTCTATGCGAACAGCAAGACGGGCAGAAGCCCGAACTCCAACAAACGCACTGAAATTCGATGCCGAACGCTCAATAGCATTGCGCATCAATCTACTAGGCTGAGAGTCGATGTGCTGTTGGGGTTGATGGCCGCACGCAGCTTCTTGTCGAAGTCTTTCATCTTCGGATTGACCCGCCTCACGCTACCATCCCCCATCAAAACGAGCAATTCGGGGAACGGCTTGGTGAGATCGGGGATCGCTTTACTCTCGTCGTACGCGAAATCGTCGGGCTTCGTCCAGATGACCGGATCGCCACCGGCGGCGACGAAAATCAAATTGGAAGTCCCGCGTGCAGAGGAAGTGAGCGAAGCGACACTCCAATTTTGAACGGGATTGAAGGGCGCGTCCGTACCGGTGAACACCTTGTAGTACGTCATTCCCGGTTTGCGATCCGCTTCCGGAATGCGCTGATCCAGATAAAGCTTCGGCATGCTCGCGATGAGCTTCTTGTTGTGATCGCTGTCCCACGGTTCGTCTTGCTTGAACGAGTTGTACAAGTTATCTTGTTCGAGGTACGGGAGGATCGCAACGCGCCAACTCAACAGGGGTTTGCCGTTTTTCATGCCGGTGCCGGAGGCTGGGAGCATGCCTTGGGCCGAATCGTAACTCTGAATGGCAATCCCGATTTGCTTGAGGTTGTTCATGCTGAGTTTGATCGCCGATTGAATCACTTCCATTTGAGCGAGCAATTGGAGTGCCGAACTCCCCGCAATGGCCAGATCGAAAAACGGGGCGACGTACGCAGGTAAAGCTATGTCCATCATCAAGGTTTCGCCTTGCAGTTTCAACGGCGGATCGGTCAACTGCCGATCGGCCCAATTGAACCCGGCGAGGCCGTAGAAACCTTGGACGGCTTCGGCGATGTCGTTGAGGGAACGCCGATCGGAAGGGCCGAGTTTCCGTTTGCCCTTGGTGTCGAACAGTTGCTCTTCGATTTCCTTGCGTTGCTCCAGCCAGAATGGCCCGGTTTTCACCATTTTGCAGGCACCCTTCACCGCTTCCATACCGGCCTTAGCCCCGGCGGCATCGGAGAAATTCAATTGCGCAGTCAATCTCACCGCCTTTGAGTTATCCGCGGCGACGAGCAACGATTTCGCTTTGAATAGAATCATCAATTCGTCGGGAATATCTGCCCGAACGTGATCCGGCAGAGGGATCGATTGAGGAATCACGCCGATAGTGAGGGGATATTTACCGGCGGCGGCCGCGAGGAGGGGAGCGAGCGGCCCATCTTGGCTCGGCGCGCGGGTGATGTAACGAATGAGCGTGGAGCCATTGGCGACAACGAGCGTTCGCGTATCGGCAAAGTACGCGGCGATGTTCATCGGCGAATCGTTCCAATATTCTTTGCCGCCCGCCTTCTTCGGCTTCGGATCGAAAAAGTAATCCTTCACGATCCGTTGCGAGTCGTACGGTGCGGTGAAACTCAAGATCGTGACGATCATCGGCGGCTGCCGTTCTTCGATTTCCAGCAAGACCGTGGTGATGCGATCAATGCTGCTGAGCGGCGGGTGAAATTCGCGATCCAAGTGTTCGAACGCCTTCGGCCCGGCCGCGGCGAGGATGTCCCGGAAATCCTTGACGGCGTCCCCTTTCCAGACGTCGCCGAGCTTCACGTGCGCGAACGCGGCGGCATTCGTCGGTACCAGCTTCAGATCGGGCGTGAGCTGTTGGGCTTGCACAGGGAGTGCGAGCAACAGCAGGAATGGGACACAGCGAAACATGTTGAGACCTCGGTACGGGCAAGAAGTGAACCGACGGGGCCAATTGTAGCCGAAGCGTGAGAGCAAATCTTGAATTCTTCGGGAAATTCGCCCGCGAGCTCACCTAAAATGGTGCTCTTACATAACCGGTTTCCAATCCATGATCGCACCCGCACAGATCGAGACCGTTCACGAACTCTTCGGCCAAGGCATTTCTTGGGGCCTTTGGGAATCTGCGGATGATGGCCTGATGGGCGGCATCTCGCAAAGCCGATTTCTCGTCGATCACGATGGCACCGGCGTGTTCGTCGGCAATCTTTCCCTCGAAAACCAAGGCGGCTTCGCCTCGGTGCGGTCGCCGCAGATGGGGATTCGCCTTCCCAGGGCTTCCGGATTGCGGTTCCACGTCCGTGGCGATGGCCACTTTTATACCGCTTGCCTGCATACGCAAGGGTTGCAACCGGGCACGTCGTACCGCTGCCGATTTCAACCCGTTGCTTACGAATGGCAAACGATCGGACTGGCGTTCGACGAATTCGTCTTGATGCGTTACGGCCAGCGCGTTGGCATCTCGCCGGTGAAGCCGGAGAGGATCTGCGGGCTATCGCTGATGATCTCGGATCGGCAGGAAGGGGCATTCGCGCTGGAAGTCGCCTCGGTTGGAGTATATGCTACGGCATAGCCCCGATACACGAGCCCGCGTGCCACGATGATCCGATACGTTTTGCTTTTCCCTCTGTTCGCCCATTCGGCGGTCGCCCAACCCGCATTACCACCCTTGGAACTGCGGGTAGCCAAGGATGGTTGGGGCGCAGCCAGCAGCGGCGATGTGAAAGCCGTGTGTGCCTCGGCGGCGAAGGAATTGTGGAAGCATTTCCCGGCGGATCGAAAATTCGATCCGATCACCGTGACCTTTTCTAAACAAGGGCCGATGGTGATCTATGGCAAGGGCACCGACGGCGATCGCCGTGTTCTGTTGAACGCGCAAGATTCGTTTTGGTCTCAGTACGCTTACCAGTTTGCCCACGAGTTCTGCCATATCGCTTGCAATTACCGCGAGTCGGAGAAATCGAACCATTGGTTCGAAGAATCACTGTGCGAAACGGCATCGCTCTTCGCCCTCAAGCAGATGTCCGAGAGTTGGAAAATGCAACCTCCCTACTCGAATTGGAAGGATTACAGCAAATCCCTAAAAAGCTACGTCGACGACCACATGAAGAAGTTCGATACTCTAGGCGATTTTACATTCGCCGAGTGGTATCAACGTAACGAAGCCGCCCTCCGCAAAAACTCGACCGATCGCCCGAAGAATCAAGTGGTGGCGGTGCAGTTGTTACCACTATTCGAGAAGAGCCCTGAACACTGGGCAGCAGTGGGTTACTTGAACCAATGGGAGAAAACCCGCACCCTCAGTTGGAAGGAATACCTGGCCGACTGGCACCAGCGGGTGCCCGAGAAACATAAGAAGTTCGTCGCGGAAGTGGGGGGATTGTTTAAAGTGAATTTGGAATAATTCCCGACTATGATTCTCCCTCACCCCCAACCCCCCTCTCGCCGAGGGAGAGGGGAGCAAAGCACGAGAAAAATTATGGCCGCGACCGCATTCCCCGATGTGGAACTGGATGAAGCAACGGAAACCCGCACCCGTCGTCAGCCTCCCTACGCGGTGATCCTGCATAACGACGACGACAACGGCATGGATTTCGTGGTCGGAGTGCTGCAAACCGTGTTCAAGTACGAACTCGAAAAGTGCATCGAGCATATGTCAGAAGCCCACGAAACCGGTCGAAGCGTCGTGTGGGTGGGTTCCCTGGAAGTCGCGGAATTGAAGGCGGATCAAATCCACAGTTGCGGTGGCGACCCGCACGCAAAGAAGAGAGCCGAACCCCTGAGAGTAACGATCGAACCGACGGAGTGAAGATTCTTTGTCCGATTTCCCTGTGGATTCGTATACACTCGAAGCGGCGCGATCCGTTGTACGGCTTTCCTCCGTTTTTTAATTTCAAAATCCCAACAAGGTCAATCCAATGGGTGCACCAGAATTCCTCAAAGAAATGAAATCCGCATCGGATACCATGCCACCCACCGCCCGAATGCGATTGGTGCTCGACGAACTCTTGAAGATGGTGAAAGACGATAACATCAGCTTCTTGGAAACGCCCGGTTCGGCAAACACCGTCGGCCTGTACAAAGCCGGATTACTTTGGGGCGTCAACGTCACGTTCAAAGCGAACGATCTTCCGAGTTTCATCCACGAACTCACTCATGCCCGATGCATACTCTGTTATCAGGCGGAAACGGTGAATTACGCGCCCGGCGGCATCAATGGCGTGGCCGAAGCTTTCATGCCGGGCGGCCCACCCGGTGCGCCCACCGGTACAGTCTGCCTCACCACGCAAAGCCAAACGGATCGACGAAATGCATGGAAACGACCGCACTGCAAAGTGTTCCTCGATACCAACCTGAATAATTTGAAAGTGTGGGCCGAGGCCGCGGATTACTCGGTTCCCGATCCCTTTATGAGCGTCAAAGAAAAAAAGGAGATGAAAGACCAAACGAAAGCGATGAATAAGGGGAACATGCAAGCGATGACGAAAGTCGGCGAACTCGAGCTGCAAGCCAAACTCCTCGGCCAAGTTCAAAAATCCAACAAATGGAAGGGATCCAAGGGCATCAACGACGACCGCATTGAAGCCGAAAAAACGCGAAAAAGCAATTGGATCGTCGAACGGATCACATACGGAATGAACGGAATGAGCGGGATGGGCGATACTCACAACGAGTACGACACCGTGGTGAACCAGATGATGTTCCAGATGTTCAAATGGGGGTTCCGACTCTCTCGGGATCGCCTGCTGACGCAAGGGGAGTTGGCCCAGCATTTCAAGGATAAATCCATCCCCGCCGATTACCTCTACGACCGAATTTCGAAACTCGCCGAGGAAGCCCACCTGCGCCGGATGAACGCCGGTGGCATCATCGGTGGGAAAGCACCCACCATCATGGCCCCCGCCACGATCATCTGAACGATTTTCTTGCTCGAATCGACGGAGTCGAAAGCCCGGTTCTGATCCGCGCGTTCGGCTCCGTCGCCGCGCGCATCGCCCGTTCCTACAATTCCTTATCCTTCACCGACTCCTTGGACGAGCTTCCCAATGCAGGAACGGATCGCTTACACCGGAATTACCTTCGACGATGTTCTGCTCGAACCGGGCTACTCGGAAGTCGTGCCCAAGGATGTGGATGTCCGCACGCAGCTCACCCGCAACATTCGCCTGAACATTCCCATTCTTTCGTCGCCCATGGATACCGTCACGGAGAGCGAGCTGGCCATCGCCCTCGCCCAAGAAGGCGGCATGGGCATCATTCACAAGAACCTCTCCATCGCCGCGCAAACGCAAGAAGTGGATAAGGTCAAGCGATCCGAGAACGGCATCATCACCGATCCGATCACGCTCAGCCCGGACGAAACCGTTCGTACGGCCAAGCAGATTATGCAGCATCACCATATCTCCGGTGTTCCCATCACCACCGGAGACGAAAAAACGCTGCGGGGCATCCTCACCCGCCGCGATCTGAAGTTTCTCACCAACAACGACCAAAAGATTTCCGAGGTGATGACGAAGGGGCACCTCGTGACGGCGCCCGAAAACACCACGCTCCACGATGCGGAACGCATCCTTTTGGAAAATAAAGTGGAGAAACTTCTCCTGGTGGACGATTTATACCGACTGAAGGGATTAATCACGATCAAGGACATCGAGAAGACCGAAAACTTCCCGATGGCCTGCAAGGATACCCGTGGCCGCCTCCGGGTAGGTGCCGCGGTCGGGGTTCACGAATACGAACGGGCGGCGTCGCTGATTCGGGCCGGGGTCGATGTGCTGGTGGTCGATTCGGCCCACGGCCACAGCCGGAACGTGATCGAGACCGTCCGCCGGTTGAAGAAAGAACACACCATCGACGTAATCGCCGGGAACGTGGCAACGGTCGAAGGGGCGAAGGCCTTGGCAGATGCCGGGGCCGATGGGGTGAAAGTAGGAATCGGGCCGGGGAGCATCTGCACGACGCGGATCGTTTCGGGTGTGGGCGTGCCGCAGATGTCGGCGATTGCCAACGCGGTGAAGGGTTTGGCCGGAACCGGCATCCCCGCCATTGCGGATGGTGGCCTGCGGTACTCCGGGGATATTACGAAGGCGCTTGCGGCGGGTGCCCATTCGGTGATGATTGGCGGGCTGTTCGCCGGTTTAACGGAAAGCCCCGGCCAGATGATCCTGTTTCGGGGGCGGAGCTTCAAGGCGTACCGCGGCATGGGTTCGCTCGGGGCGATGCAGGCCGGCTCCGCCGACCGCTACCACCAAGCCACGGCCGACGGCAAAATGGCCGCGGCGAAGATGGTGCCCGAGGGCGTCGAAGGGCGCGTACCGTACAAAGGGCCG
>JBBQWA010000095.1:0-13691 GCA_038211045.1 Gemmatales bacterium | reverse complement strand
CTGTTTAGATAGTACAAACACTGCTTCGCTCACGCGTCAGCCTCAGAAAGAAATCATGACGACAACCGCTGCCCGGAACGCAAACGCCCGGATTAAACGCGCCCGAAGCTGACGTCAGAGGCTGAAGCGTAAGCGATGCAGAGCTGCTTCGCTCACGCGTCAGCCTCAGAAAGAAATCATGACGACAACCGCCTCCCGGAACGCAAACGTCCGGATTAAACGCGCCCAAAGCTGACGTCCGAGGCTGAAGCGTAAGCGAAGCAGAACTTGGCTTTATTCAACATCCTGTTTAGATAGTTCAAACACTGCTTCGCTCACGCGTCAGCCTCAGAAAGAAATCATGACGACAATCGACCGACCGAAATCGCTCGCCGCTTTCGAACGCGCTAAGCACCTCATCCCCGGCGGGGTGAACAGTCCCGCCCGCGCCTTCGGCGGCGTCGGCGGTAGCCCACTCTTCATCGCCAAAGGGCAGGGGGCCTACCTCGAAGACCTCGACGGCCACCGCTACCTCGATTTCATCGGCTCGTGGGGGCCGATGATCCTCGGGCACGCCCACCCGGCCGTGGTCGCGGCGACCATCGAAGCGATCCACGGCGGCACCAGTTACGGTGCCCCCACCGAACGTGAAAGCCAACTCGCTGAGATGGTGATCGAGGCTGTGCCCAGCATCGAAATGGTGCGGTTCGTTTCCAGCGGCACCGAAGCGGCAATGAGTTCGATCCGCTTGGCTCGCGGTTTCACCGGCCGCAAGAAGATCATCAAGTTTGCCGGGTGCTACCACGGGCATGTCGATGCATTGCTTGTGTCCGCCGGTTCCAGTGCCCTCACTCTCGGCGTGCCCAACAGCCCCGGCATCCCGGCCGGTTGTACCGAAGATACACTCGTACTCCGGTACAACGATTGCCAACAACTTGCCGAGGTGTTCGCCGCCCACGGCGATTCGATTGCCGGGGTGATGCTCGAACCGGTCGTCGGCAACATGGGCTTGGTCGTACCTTCGCCCGAATTTCGCAAGGAACTCCGCCGGCTCACGCACAAACACGGCGCGCTACTGATCTACGACGAAGTGATGACTGGCTTCCGCCTCAGCTACGGCGGTGCCCAAGCGCTCCTCGGCGACCTCCCCGATATGACCGCCCTCGGCAAGATCATCGGCGGCGGCTTCCCGGTAGGCGCTTACGGTGGCCGTGCCGATGTGATGAAGAAACTGATGCCCGTTGGGCCTGTGTTCCAAGCCGGCACGCTTTCGGGCAACCCCGTGGCCATGGCGGCGGGCATCGCCACCTTGAACGAGTTGAAAACGAATTCGCCGTACGCCCGCCTCGATGCGATGAGTGCGAAGATCGAAGCGGGCCTCACGGCAGCGGCTAAGAAGCTCGGAATCCCCTACCAGTTCAACCGCGTCGGCAGCATGTGGACGCTCTTCTTCACCGGCACCCCGGTCACCGATCTCGATACCGCAAAGACTTCCGATACCGCGAAGTTCGCCGAGTTCTTCTGGGCGATGATGGATCGCGGGGTGTACCTGCCGTGCAGCCAGTTCGAAGCGGCCTTCACCGGCGCCGCCATGAATGATGCGGACATCGCCACCGCGATCGCCGCCGCCGAAGCGAGCTTGGCGGAGTTGGATTAGCGGTTACAGCCCCACCGCTTTCTTCAGCGCCGCAGCCTTATCCGTCGCTTCCCAGGTGAAGTTCTTCAACTCGCGGCCGAAGTGCCCGTTGCGGGCCGTTTCGCGGTAAATCGGTCGGCGCAGATCGAGCGTTTCGATGATGCCCTTCGGCGTGAGTTTGAAGTGTTCTCGAATGAGTTCGATCAACTTGCCGTCAGTCACGCCCTTTACCACGGTGCCGTTGGTATTCACCCAGATATTCAACGGATCGGGGTAGCCGATGGCATAGCTAAGTTGCACTTCGCAATTCTTGGCCAAGCCCGCCTTGACGATGTTCTTGGCGATGTACCGGCACATGTACGCCGCGCTGCGATCCACCTTGGTCGGATCCTTGCCGCTGAATGCCCCGCCGCCGTGGCGGCCCCGGCCACCGTAGGTATCGACGATGATCTTGCGTCCGGTGAGGCCGCAATCCCCGTGCGGCCCGCCGACGACGAAGCAACCGGTCGGGTTGATGTGGCAAGCGATTTGATCCGCCCCGACTTTGTGATCCGTTCCCGGCAGGATCATCCGCATTTCGCCGAGGATCAGATCCTTGCGTTCTTTCTCCAACACCGGCGCGATGATTTCATCGATGATCTGCTGGCGGGCGGCATCGGTGAAGTAATCTTCGTTGTTCTTCGTGGTCATTACGCTGCGGTCGTGCTGCGTCGAAAGTACGACGGTGTGAATGCGGTGCGGCGTGCCATCGGCCTTGTACTCGATGGTCACTTGGCTCTTGGCATCCGGTCGCAGCCAAGCGAGTTTACCGTTCTTCCGCAACTCGGCCTGCTTCTCCACGAGCCGGTGCGAAAGGTGAATCGGCAACGGCATGAGGCTCGCCGTTTCGTCGCAAGCGAAGCCGAACATCATCCCTTGATCCCCGGCACCGCCGGTATCGACTCCTTGGCTGATGTGCGGGGATTGAGCGTGGAACACGCTTTGAACTTGCACTTGATCCGCAGTGAAGCCGATTTCTTCCTTCTCTTCGCGATCCTTGCCGACGTAGCCGATTTCCGTGACGACTTCGCGCACCAAGGCATCCACGGCTTCCCGCGTGAGTGCGGCTTTCGTGGTAATTTCCCCGGCGATCACCGCGAGATCGGTCGTAACGAGCGTTTCGCAAGCCACGCGGCTCATCGGATCGGCTTCGAGGCAGAAATCGAGGACGCTATCGCTGATTTGATCGGCCACTTTATCCGGGTGGCCCATCGATACCGATTCAGAGGTGAACAAATAGTTGCCGGAACTCACGGAAGAAACCCTCGAACGAGTTTGGAGGAAGTTGTAGGGAATTGTATTGGAAGTGATTGCGAAAAGCCCACCTGTTGCAACGGGTGGGCTAGGAATGAAGAACCGATTCGATTTGCACTCACCCCGCGTTCAAGCCATTCGTGAACGTGCCGGGCATGGAAGGCAAACTCCGGCGAATCGAACCGTTGGCGGCGCTCAGAATGTTCACCTTCGGCGGAGCATTCGGGCCGCTCACGGCCACGAGTTCGACGATGCCATCCCCATCGATATCGGTGGTTCCCACGCGGGCGCCCCAACCGGTATTCGCCGAGTATTGGGCGACCATCACGCTCCCGGCGAAAACCTTCACGTTATTGGCGGGGGCCGTGTTCGCCCCCACGATCACTTCCGCTTTGCCATCGCCATCGGTATCGCCCGCAGCCACGGTAACGCCGCCTTTGAAGCTGGCATCGTAAGCGGAGAACGCGGCGAGGCTCGCCCCGGTCTTTCCGCTGAACACGGCCACATCCATCGCGTTGCCGCGGTTCTTGCCAACGATGATATCGGCCCGGCCATCGCCATCGGTATCCCCGGCGGCCACGTTCACACCGCCGCGGTAACTGTTGTCGAAGGCGATAAAGTTCTGGATCGGTTTCGGTGTTCCCGCGATCATCTTGCCTTGGGCATCGAAGAGGCTGGCACCGTTAAACACTTTGATCTGAGCCAAGCTCCCCTTCCCGGTGCCGGTGATGATGTCCTTGCGGCCATCGCCGTTCACGTCGCCCACGGCGACGGTGACGCCGCCGTGGAACGAGGCCGAGTAGGCTCTGAACGAACCGATTTCGGCGAGCGTTTTGCCGTCGTACACCTTCACTAAAGGCGAGGAACCCGCGCCGGTTCCGACGATGAGATCTTCGATACCGTCGCCGGTGACATCGCCGGTCGCTACGCTCAGGTTGCCCGTGACCTTCGGATTGATGATGCCGAGGAGCGAGTTGGTTCGGGCATCGTATACGTTCACTTGGGAAACGCCGTTGCTACTCGCGGCCACGGCGAACCGCTCGCGGGGTTGCTGGAGCAACGGGAGTTGCGAACTATCAATGCCAGGGATGGCCACGCTGGGCACATCGCGGGATTCGAGAACTTCGGCCCGCATGATCGTACGCTGGGCAAATGTGTTCGAGCGACGGTCCATGTCGCACCTCGGTTTGGGAACGCATCCTTGCGGATTTGTCGATGGGTGAATCTTCGCAAGAGGAACGACGATCTTCGCACGGCTTGCGCTAAAAAGTATCCGCCCCTCGAAAATCGGTCGCGGCGGAATATCTTAAGTGTTCAATGAATTCGACCGACACTGTGTGGTGGATCGAAAGCAATCATTCGTAACGAACCGAGGAGCGACCGTGGGCAACCCAGCAGGCGACCGGCGGAAGAAGACCGAAAAACGCCGCGCGAAATTTGAACTACGTTTGGGCGGCGGCGCCATGGCCTACCTGCCGAAAGACGTTCGCACCCAAGCCCTCGCGGCCGAAGCGGCGATTCTCAAGGCTGCCGAAGCGAACAAGAAGTAGGTTCCTTTTACCGTTCAATCTGCCACGAAGCACAGAAAGGAGGTCGCGATGATACCCGATGGCATACGCCGGAGAAATCATTGCACTTCCCGTAGCTCAGTGGCGAGAGCGTAGGCCTTATAAGCCTGTGGTCGCGGGTTCGATTCCCGCCGGGAGGACATGTAGCTGCTCATTGCCGCAATAGGAATTCCTTGGAATTCAGCAAGCTCCACAGCATATCTTCCCACGCGGCCCGGCGATCTTTCGCGACTCCCATCACGGCCAAGATCGCCCGGCTTTCCTCCGCCTTCGGCGTGCGGGTGAGCGTGGCCAGATACAATTCGCCCAGAATCGCATCGTCCGATTTCCCACTCTCGAAAAGCTTCCGTAGGCGGTTGTTCGGATCGTGGATCGCATTTTGAACCAACTCGCCGGTGATCATCTGGAACGCCTGCAGAATGCCGGGATCTTCGCCGCGTTCGCATTCGCATGTGAGTAAACGTTCCGGCCTGCCGAACACTTTCATGAACCGCATCCCGCTGGTTTCCGCCACTTTTTTACCGGAGTACGGGGTGGCTGCGAGTTCGCCCGCGCGCGTGCCCGCCGGGTAACCGGGGAAGCGGATCGCGTTGCTTCCCGTAGCAATCGTCACCGCGTCCAACAATTGCTCGGCTTCGAGCGGTTGCACTGTCGCGTGCGAAAAGTGGTGGCTCTCGGAACCGTTCGCTTTCGAGGCCAACTGATAGGTGCGGGACGTGAGGATATGGCGAACCAACGGCTTCAATCGGAACTCGTGGCCGCGGAAGAATTCCGCGAGGTGCCGGAGCAGTTCCGGATTCGTTGCCGGGTTCGACGATTTGAAATCGTCCAGCGGTTCAACGATCGCTTGGCCGAGCAAGTGCGCCCACACGCGGTTCACTTGGGCTTGGGCGAAGAATGGGTTGTTTTCCTCGGCGATCCAATCGGCGAGCGCCCCGAGGCGATCCGCGTGGCCGGTGAGGTTCGGCGTTTCGCTACCGAGGAACTTCGGTGCGGCGGTACCACCGCGCGGGTGGGGAAACTCGCCGGCTTTCAAAGCGATCACGTATTGTTCACCGTTGAACTCGTGAAGATCGTTTTTGTCCTTGCGTTCAAATTCCCCCACGCGGTAATCGATGCGATGGAACAGGGCCGCGAATTGGTGGTAATCGTCTTGCGTCCAACGATCGAACGGATGGTTGTGGCATTTCGCGCAGCCGACGCGCAAGCCGAGGAAGACTTGGGCAATCGATTCCGCCCTTTGGTAAGGTTCTCGTACGGCCCGGTAGAAACTCGCTGCCGGGTTCGAATAACTGCTGCCGCGTCCGCGCACGATCTCGCGGGCGAACTCGTTGAGCGGCTTATCTTCCGCGATCCAGTTGCGAATCCAGCGCGAGTAAAGCTGAACGCCCTTCGCATCGAGCGATTTCTCCTCGTTCCGAAGTAAGTCCGACCATTTCTGCGCCCAATACAGGGCGAACTCCGGACGAGCCAACACGGAATCGACCAGCCGGGTTCGCTTACCGGGAAAACCGTCCGCGAGGAACGCCGCGGCTTCTTGAGATGTGGGTATGATGCCGAGGGTATCGAGGTACACCCGGCGGAGGAACACACTATCGCTGCTGAGTGGCGCCGGGGCGATCCGCAGCGTCTCGAAGTTCGCACGAACTTTGGCATCGATGGGATGGGTGGCGGGAAAGCCGCTCAAATCGGGCTTGGAACGATCGGCGAGGAATGCGAATCGCACCGGCACTTGACGATCGAGGTAACGCACCGTCACGACAGATTCGCCGGGCTGTTCGCGAATCACTTCGCCGTTCGGTTGAACTTTCACCACGCCCAAGTTGCTTGTATCGAACGCGGCCAACTCGCTGACGTCGCGGGTGGAACCATCCGCGAACTCGACAGTCACTTTCAACTGGAAACGATCCAAAGGTTCGATCAGCACGTGCCATTGGCCATTGACGGTGAGGGTTTTCAACTTCGGCAAGTCGTTCCGATCCGGTGGACAACCCGCAGCAATCCAATTCTGAAAGATCGAATACTCCCGGCTCGATGGGCCGAAGCGGGTACCCCCCTCGTGGGGCACTTGGCCTGTGGCCTTCTTCAACAGCAGGCTTTCCGACGGGGACGCCGGATCGATCCTGCGACCGTTCATGCCGCGCGTAAGAGTCATCAAATCGAGTGCGGGATCTTCACTGCGGAGCGATAGGCGTAGCCCGCCCTTACCGTTGAGGTTGCCGTGGCACGCCCCCGCGTTGCAGCCGGAGCGGGAAAGCACGGCCATTACGTCGTGTTGGAAGGAGAGAGGCGGTTCCGCAGAGGTTGCGAAACCGGCACAGGCGAGGAGTACCAGGAAGGGTTTCATGGATTCAATGGTACCCGGTTGCCGGGCCTATTGCGCCTGCCAGTTCGGATTTCCGCGAGCGGGGTGCCTTACTAATTAGCTTACGGTCTTGGGCACGTGCGTGGGGAAGTATACAATTGAGAAAGCCCGCCTTCTGTAAACTCTTCACCGACAGCGAAGAATGTCGTGACATTATCAAACTACAATCCAGTCAGCTCTTTTCTCGCCGTAGCCATCATCGGGCTGAACTTCGGCTACACGTCTTCCCTTCATGCAGCGGATGAAGATGCAACAACACCGGAGCAGCGAGCGGCGATCATGAAGGCGTTCCGCGACCAGGTCACGCCGTTTCTGAAGAACTATTGCATGGAGTGCCACGGCGACAAGCGGTCGAAAAAAGGCGACGTGTCGTTCATCGGCGTCTTCGCGCGGCCCGGGGCCGGGGAATTCCGCAAGCAATGGCAGGCGACGCTGGCCAACGTCACCGACCATTCCATGCCGCCGGAGGATGCCAAGAAGCAGCCAACGGACGAGGAACGGAAGAAGTTCCTGGAATGGATTCCGAAGGTCAAGTACCTCAATCCGAAGGACCCCGGGGCTTTCGTCATCCGCCGGTTGAACAAGGTGGAATACGGCAACACGCTTCGCGACTTCCTGGGCGTCGATCCTTCGGTTGCCAAGGAACTGCCGGACGAGGTGCCCGGCGAAGGGTACCTGAACACACTCTCCCCGCTGCAAACTGAACAGTACTTAGTGATCGCCAACGAGGCCCTAAACAGGGCGTTCGGCCCGAAGGACGGGCCGATCACGGACAAGCAGAAACAACTCTTCGGAGCCACGCCGGCAGCCGAAAAGGAATATCGCGAGGCCACGAAAAAGGTGGCCCGTTCACTCGCCCGCAGTGCCTACCGCCGGCCCGCGACGGAACAGGAGGTTGAAGTCCTGTTGAGTGTCTTCGACTTGGCCCGCGAGAACAAGCTCGACTACCAGGCGTCGTTGCGCCTGACGCTGAAAGCCGTGCTCGTCTCACCGCAGTTCCTCTTCATCACGCCGGCGAAGGAACCGCCGGCGGATCAAACCATCGTTCCACTCGACGACTACCAGCTCGCTTCGCGGTTGTCGTACTTCCTTTGGTCCACGATGCCGGACGCCGAACTCTCGGCCCTCGCCGAAGGCGGAAAGCTGAACGAGCCGGCCACCCTGCGGGCTCAGGTGAAGCGGATGCTCTTGGATCAGCGCTCGCAAGCCCTGTTCGACGGCTTCGGCGCGCAATGGCTCGGCATCGGCGGTTTGAAGGAAAAACAGTTTGACCCGAAGAAGTTCCCAGAAATGAAACCTGCGTTGCGAACGGCGATGTACGACGAAGTGCGGTTGTTCTTCGACAGCATCGTCCGCGAGAACCGCAGCATCGTCGATTTCATCAACGGCGATTACACCTTCGTGAACGAAAGCCTTGCCAAGGTTTACGGGCTCAAGGAGAAGGTTTCAGGGCCGCAGATGCGTCGCGTTCAGCTCACGGACTCCAACCGCGGCGGCATCCTGGGCATGCCCGGCACGCTCGCAATGACGTCGTTTCCCGAACGAACCAGTGCGGTAAAGCGGGGAGCGTGGGTACTGGAACAGGTGCTCGGCGAACACATTCCGCCCGCGCCGCCGAACGTGCCCGCACTGGAAAAGCAGGACAAGAAAAAGGTCGCGAACCTGACGCTGCGGCAACGCACGGAACTCCACCGCACGAATGCGGTGTGTGCGAACTGCCACAAGGTCATGGACCCGATCGGCTTCGGCTTGGAAAACTTCGACGCCATCGGTCGCTGGCGGGACAAGGACGAGTCCGGCGGCCCGATCGACGCCGGCGGGGAACTGCCCGGGGGCAAGAAATTCAGGTCGCCGAAGGAACTCAAGGCGATTGTCGCCGAACGCAAGGCGGACATCGCCCGCAACCTCGCCGAGAAACTGCTCGCCTATGCCCTCTGCCGCCAGTTGGAAGGTTACGACCAGATCGTCGTCGACCGCCTCCTGGAGAACCTCGGCAAGGACGACGACCGCATGCAGACGCTGATTATGGAAGTCGTGACCAGTTACCCATTCACCCACCGCCGCATTAAGTAGGGCCGAATCATGACCCAGAAGACCATGCCCGACCGTCGCACCGTTCTCAAGGGCATCGGGGCCACCCTCGCTCTGCCCCTGTTGGATTCCGTCGGCTGGGCGGAGGGCGAAAAGGTCAAGCCCGCCAAGCCCCCCGTGCGGTTGGGCTTCATGTACATGCCGCACGGCGTGATCATGGACCAATTCTGGCCCGCAAGCCCGGAGAAGTTCCTGACCGAACCGCCGCCGGCGATCGAGTCGCTGCGCCCTGTGCTCGACAGTTGCCTCATGGTGAAGGGCATCTCGGGGGTTTCGATCAAACCCTTCAACGGTGCTCCGCACGCATTGGAACTTTCGACTTGGCTGACGGCAACGTTGCCCAATGCCGATCATCGCAACAAGATCGACATCGCCATCTCCGCCGACCAGATCGCCGCGAACTACGTCGGCGGGTTGACCTCGTTGCCCTCGCTGGAACTGGCGACGATGCCGCAGACGCACAAGGAAAACCAGGAAGGCCTGAACGAAGGCTACTACTCGCATTGCAGCTTCCGCTCGCCGACGCAATCGGTGCCCGCGGAGATCAACCCTCGCAACGTACTCAACCGCCTCTTCGGCAAGAACGACAAACCGGGCAACGCACCCCAGCACGACCCCCTCGACCGCAGCATGCTCGATCTCGTCATCGGCGGCGCCCGCGATTTGCGCAAGAAGCTTCCGCAAGACGACCAGCACAAGCTCGATGAATACCTCGACAGCGTTCGTGCGGTCGAGCGACGCATCGCATCGATCGAACAGCGGCAGAAGGACGCGGCCCTCGAAAAGGCGGGCGTCGGCCCGACCAAGCGCAACGCGTCGGACTCGGCCCCCATCGAAATCAAAATCCCCACCGGCGACAAGCGCAGCGAATACATGCAGGTGATGTGCGACCTCAACGTGCTCGCCTTCCAGACGGACACCACGCGGGTCAGCACGTACATCGGCTCCACGCCGAACGGCGTGACCTACCCCGAACTCGGGTTGGGCGAACACCACTCCTTCACCCACCACGGGAACAAGGCGGAAACGAAGGCCAAGGTCGCGGCCATCACCGCCTTCAACATCTCGCAGTTCGCCTACATGGTGAACAAGATGGCCAAGCTCAAGGAGGGCGGCGGCACGCTGCTCGACAACTGCATCATGATGTGGGGTTCCGGCCTCGAGGACGGCAACAACCACACCCGCGAGAACCTCCCGTTCATCCTCGCGGGCCGCGGCGGCGGCTCGTTGAAGACCGGCCGCTTCATCACCGCGAAGGGCAACCAGGGCGACCTGCTCACCACGCTCCTCGCCTGCATGGGCGTCCCTCTGGACCGCCCCATCGGTATCTCAACCAAACAAATCAAAGAGATGATGAACGGATAACCTGCTCGACGTATTCCAGCAGTCACTACATACTCTCCAATATCTGACGTTGGAGCGGTGGAGCGGGAACGCGGGCAGGATGAGGCTGTATTGGCGAGGGCGTGGATTGAGATGCCGGATGTGCGGCCGGACAGATCGGTATGACTTCACCAACCGACTGCTAGAGCCTCGGGAGGAACGGTTCAGCCCAACGTGCGTGGGGAAGCATCGCTCAACTCAGATGAATATCTCTTCGCCTTTTCTGACGATCGTCAATTCCTTGGACTAAAAAGATTTCTCATAGTCTCAAAAGGCGGGTTTCCAGAGTGTCCAGACTTCCCAAGATAACTCCAGCGGGGCCTAAGTTCCGTTGCCACGGAGGGCTTCCGCACCAACTGTATTGGAGTCTTATCTTGGCAACCGTGTCCATTTCGTCTGTCGTCCGTGAAATTCTCAGTAAAGATCCGGAGCTTAAGGCCGATGAAGTCGTGAAGCGTGCGATAACCCTCGGGATTAAAGCACCACCACCTTCCATCAAGCATGTGGTCAATAATCTCCGCAAAGAGTTCCGTCCGCCTGGTAAGACGACTCCGACCAAACCGGCGGTGGCTCGCAAGACGACTCTGCCAGCAAAGCAAAGCTTATCCCCGACGAAGTCCATATCCGTCTCTTCTCCTGCCCCGTCCGTGTTGATTCCTGTCACAACTTCTGCTTCCCCGGATCTCGCCGGAGTTTTCGCCAATGTGACGCGGGTGAATCAAGTCCTGCTTCTTTGCGGAGGAGTTGAGAATGCTCGGCAGTTGGCCGAAGCGGTACAGACTTGCGGCGGGATCGATCCGTTCCTGCAACACCTCGACCTGGTCGCCGGGATCCGACAGACCGAGAAGACGGTGTAAGTATTCGGCATGGTCACGAGGTTTCGACGGACGAGCCTCGTGACCTAGGATATTTCCCTGTCTCGAAGTCCTGTCGAGACATTCACCATCGGCTTGAGGTGGTAGTGCGGGCGAATGCAGAATTATGCCTTGGTGGCATGGGGGCGGAGATTATCGCGATTCCCTCCGTCGAGCATCATTTCGCCAAGGAACTGGTCTTCTCTTCGGTTGGGAAATTCTCCGGGATCTTCAGCGTGACTTTTGCCGTGGCGGCCCATTCCGTGCCGCGCTGCAGAGTGGTGCTGAAACCGACGCAGCGCATCGAGTCGGCCTCGTGCCCCATCGGAGTGTGGAACACCCGGCCTTTACCGTAGTCGACCGTCCAGATCAACGGCTCGTGAGCCTTCGTCCCTTTCGAATAGGCCGTGGCCAGCAAATGGACGTTCTTAATGGGTCCGCGCATGTTGTCGTAGAGTTCATCGCTGGCTTCATCCATTCCTTCGGCATGCTCTTGGTGATTGGGTGCTCGCCATCCCGAATGGTCTTCTCGATGGTGCCGGGCTTGTCGTTCGGCTTCAAATTGGAAGAAACATCCACGGTGAAACGTCCAGAGTCTTCCAAGGCCTTCTTCATGATTGGCGTTGTGGTACGCCAATCATGGTTGTTTTGGCCGTCGATCATGACGATGCGGATTTTGGGGGGCTCTTTTTCTGGCCCGAAGTGTCTTGGCTCAAGGCGAAGAAGGCCAAGGCAAATGTCAGCAGACTTTTGAACATCGCGGCATCGACAATTGGAATCGATGGATAATCAATCGGGTCGGCGCTCATCGCCCTTCTTTGTATTGTTTGGCCCGATCCACGAGCGCTTTGTCTTTGCACAACTCGATCACTCGGCCGAGCGCCATTTCGAACTCCGCTTTATTCGGTTCGCGCAGCATCTTCGAGTGCGCCAACTCCACCACGCCTTTGCAAACCGATTGAACGAACGCCGGCTGATCGAGGTGAGGAACCACATAGCGAAGAGTCTCGAGATGGCGGACGTTGCCCAGTCCTTCGAGGATGGCCTTGCGTTCTTGATCTCGCGTGGCCAACACCATCGCCTTCTTCATGACATTCAAGGCGTCGAGGCGTTCTTCGGGCGTGCGTTCGATCAACTCCGTGTTCACGCGAATGAGCGATTGAAGCGAGCGCAGCTTTTCGGCGTCCTTCCCCTTTTCGGCCAAAGCGAGCAGATCGCTGTTCGCTGCGGTGTCGGGCCAGTTGCAAATGCCGACGAAGGCCGCGTCGTGTACGGCGCCATCGGTACTCGACAACGATTCTCGGATCACTTTGAGCGATTCTGCACCACCTAGGCGCCCGAGAAGCGGGAGTAAATCCTCTCTGCGATCATTTAATGTCTCTTTAATGATGGCGAGGACCGGCTCTGCTCGCTTCTCGGCTTGGCTGACTTGGGCGGACACCGCAACAATGGCGAGTTCGGCCCGATCCCGTTCATTGCCCTTCGCGGTCAGTGATAACGCCGCGATCATCGCGGGAAGATGTTCCGGTGAAGCCAGCGTTTTCAATCCGGCGAACGCGGCGATTCTCACGCCTGCGTCCGCATTCCCGGCGGCCTTCAAAAAGGCTGGCACACCCTTCACGGCCCTGCGCCGTTCGAGAATACCGATCAGGGCGATGGAGCGCGCGGGGATCTTCTCGGCATCGAGCACGGCGATCAGTTTTTCATCGACACCCTCGGCGGGGAGCGCGGCAAGGCTATCGGCCGCGATCCCGGCCGTCGCATCTTTCCCGGCCATCGCCTCGAGGAGAAACTCAACAACGGTGACGTCGCCGAGACGACCGAGTGCGACAATGCCGGCTCGTCTCACAGCAGCATCCGTGCTCTTGGCGGCGGACATGGCGACGGGCGACTGCGACTTGTCTCCGCGTGCGGCGATGGCGACGATGACCGCTACCCGGCTCGGTACCGGCAACTTGTCGAGGCTTGCCGCGAGCGTTTTCAAGGCGCCCGCCGGGAGGTTTTCGATCTGCCCGAGGGCGATGGCTTGGGCACCAGTATCGTCACCGGCGAGAATGCCGAGGACAGTCTCCCCGGCCTTGTCGCCTTCGGTCTGAATGAACCCTCGCAGGGCGGCGAGTCGAACCGGCCGCGGTTCATCGGTCGAATTCAACGCCTTGTAAATTCCCGAGGCATCGGCCGTCTTGCCGGCTTTGAGGAAGCGATCGGCATGAACGAGTAAAGCTTCGGAAACAGCGGTACGAACCGATCCCTTCGCCATCGGCCGCGCCGCCGAGAGCGCTTTTACGGAGTCTTCGCCGGGAATACGCCCGAGCGCTCGGGCCGTGGCGACCTCGGCGGTGCCCATGCCGTCCAGATTCCTCGCGATTAGCAGCACTGCAGCGGGATCGCCCCGGTGCCCCAGGGCGTTCAGCAGCCCGATTTTCGTCTTGGTGTCCTCCGGGTTGAGCGTCGGTCCGGTCACTTTGGCGAGTTTGGCCGTGAGTTTCTCGGTGGCTTTCGGGCTGGGGTTATTCGCCAAT
>JBBQWA010000094.1:0-13712 GCA_038211045.1 Gemmatales bacterium | reverse complement strand
GCTGCAACGCGTCACGCCGATCCCGGATTTGCAAACCAACCAGTACCACCAATACGACAACGTTGCCCAGGTGTACCAGTTCGGCGTACAACTCGGCATCCAACTGCCGCTCTTCGACCGCAACCAAGGTGCCATTCAACAGGCCCGCGGTAGGATCGCAAGTTCCGCCGAGGGTTTGAGGCTCACCGAGAACAAATTGCTGGGGGATCTGAGTGCCGCGGTGGCCCAGTACGAAGCCAACCGCACCGTGGCGGAAAACTACCGGAAAGATGTCATTCCGAACCTCACGCTCACATACAAGGCGATGGTGCGTCGCTACCAGGCGGAACCGGACAAGGTGAGCTTCAACGATCTCATCGGCGTCCAACAGAACATCTTCACCGCCATGCAAGGTTATCAGACGGCCTTGAACGCCCAATGGCAAGCCATCGTCGATCTTGCGACTATCACGCAGCAGGACGAGTTGGTGTGGGAAAAGTGAGACAAACTCCACCCGCCGCAGCGGGTGGGCATTCGGTTGCAATTTTCAAAGTAGCCGATCCAATTCATCTACCATCGCACTGAAACGAGAGAGTGCGGCGTTCACCGGCTCGGGTGTGGCCATATCGACCCCGGCGCCGCGGAGCAGGTCGAGAGGGTCTTGGCTGCTGCCGCCCTTCAGGAAGTTCAAATACTGGTTCAACTCCGCCTGCCCGCCCTTGGTCACGCGGTCGGCGAGCGCGATCGCGGCGGCGAGGCCGGTCGAATACTTGTACACGTAGAACGCCCGGTAGAAGTGCGGGATCCGCAGGCATTCCAAGCTGAGTTCCGGATCGAGAGCGAACTCGGGGCCGAAGTAGGCTACGAGCAATTCCCGATAGGTCGCCCGCAGGCTTTCGAGCGTCAGCGGTTCGTTCGCCTCGGCCATCGCGTGGGTGATCTTCTCGAACTCTGCGAACATCGTTTGGCGAATGATCGTGCGACGGATGTCGTCGATCTCGCGGTTCAGGTAGTAGGCCTTCTCGCGCGGATCGGTGGAGTTCTTCCGCAGGTGCATGCCCAGCAGTTGCTCGTTGAACGTGCTGGCCACCTCGGCCACGAAGATCGTGTAGTTCGCGTATTGGTACGGTTGCGAGGACTTCGAGTAGTGCGAGTGCATGCTGTGCCCGGCTTCGTGGGTCAGCGTGAACACGTGGTCGAGCACCTCGGCTTGGTAGTTCATCAGAATGTACGGGGCGGAATCATAGCAGCCGCTGCTGAAGGCGCCGCTGTGCTTGCCCTTGTTCTCGTATTTGTCGCACCACCGGCCACGAAGCCCCTTGGCCAGTGTGCTAGTGTATTCCTCGCCTAACGGCTTGAGCGATTCCAGCACGGTTTCCACCGCCTCGTTCCACGGCGTGGTGCGTTGCAGATCGGTGATCACCGGCACATACACATCGTAGAAGTGAACGTCCGGCAGTTGCATGATCCGCTTGCGGACTTGGTAGTACTTGTGAACCGCGGGAAGGTTGGCCCGCACCGCGGTCACGAGATTGTCGTACACGCTCACCGGTACGTTATCGGGGAACATGGCCGATTCGCGGGCACTCGGGTAGTTCCGCACCTTGGCGTTGTACACGTCCTGCTTTACGCTCCCGGCGAAGGCGGCCGCAAGGGTGTTCGCGTGGGCCTCGAACTCGGCATAGTACTGGTGGAAGGCCGTCTTCCGCACCTCGCGGTTCTTGTTCTCCATGCAGAGCATGTAGCTGCCGTGGCTCAGTTCGATGGTCTTGCCCGGTTCGAGTTCGATGCTGCCGAATTTCAAATCGGCGTCGGTGAGTTGATCGAAGACATTCCGCGGCGTCATCGACGTTTCCATCTGCATCGCCAGCAGGCGTTCTTCCTTCTCGGTGAGCGTATGGGGCCGGAAGCGGCGCAAACGTTCCAACGAGAGCTTGTGCTCGTGCAACGCGGGGAATTCGAGGAACTTGTTCAGAACGTCGTCCGGGATGGCGTTCAACTCGGGCCGGAGGTAACTGGCCGTTTCGCTGGCCTTGGCGGCGATGCCGACGTAGCGAGCCTTCATCCCTTGGTAATTGGAATTCGCCACGTCTTCGGTTTCCTTTAGGAACGCGTAGGTTCCCAAACGATCCCCGGCACGTTCGAACGAATTATCGAAGTTGAGGCATTCCACAAGCAATGCCGGCGATGATGCCAGCTTCCCTTGGAATCGCGTGTACTCGGGCACCCGCTGCTCCCACTCGCCGAAGGCGGTTTCCCACGCGGCGTCCCCCGCGAACAAACTCGATAAATCCCAGGTATCGGCGGCGGGCACTTCGGATCGCAACGGGAGTTTTGTTTCGGCGGCACTCATGGGCGGAGGTTCCTGTTCGGGTTCGCAAGGGTGTTCGATGCCGCAGCATGCCTGCGATGCGGCAATCCAATCTTCAATGGTGATTTCTACGGGTGCGGGCATGAGGATTGGGATACGGCCCGCGAGAATTGCTCGATCACACTTCCATATTCCGGAAGAGATTCGCCATTTCGATCGCGGCGAGGGCGGACTCGAATCCTTTATTCCCGGCCTTCGCCCCGGCCCGGTGGATCGCTTGTTCCAACGTATCGCAGGTGAGTACACCGAAGATCACGGGGATGCCCGTACTCAAACCGACGTTCAAGATTCCGCTGGTGGCGCTCCCCGCCACGTGATCGTAATGGTCGGTATCGCCGCGGATCACGCAGCCGAGCGTAACGATGGCCGAGTATTCCCCCTTGGTGGCGAACCGCTGGGCGATGAGTGGAATCTCGAAAGCGCCGGGAACCCGTACGAGGTCGATGCGATCCTCGGCCACGCCGTGGCGGCGGAAGGCATCCATCGCTCCGGCGATCAATTGATCGACGATGAACGAATTGAACCGGGCCGCGACGATGGCGAACCGGCCGGGGGGGGAAGCGAAATCGCCTTCGTATGTCATGGGAGATCGGGTGTTGGTTGTGGGGAAATCGGATGAAGCCCGAGCCATTGTCGAAGGGCATCTTCGATCAGTGCGATCTCGGATGGAAGAAGCACTCACAAACGACGATGAAATCTAGGATGCGACATTGTTGCAATCCCTTGAACGTCGATGGCGCCCGCGAGAAGAAATTGCTTCGGAATATGAACTTCGTATTGGCTACCGTGTAGAGTCGTGGTGTGCGGGATGAGTGTGTAAAGTACTTTGTCGCTTGGATCGGGTAATGCACTGATCGCCAAGCATGGCCGCGTTTTCGCTGCCATACCCATATCGACCGTCCAGACTTCGCCTCGATTAATACGTTGCTTTGCCATCTGCGGCCTCCGCCTCATCGTACATACGGAAGAGTTCGGCCGTAATTTCCACGCTCTCATTTACCGAGAGATCCCCGTAGTCTGGCAATTCATTCTTGATTTCCACCGAGACCTCGCAACGATCCTCGGGGGGAAGGGCGTGAAACTGTTCCAGTAATTGTCGGGCGGCCGCAGACATTTTTATTCTCTATGAATCGTGCTGATTTCGCAAGCAATCGATTACTTCTCCCGTTTCACCGCCGGGGGTTGGCCTTTGAGAATCTTATCGAATTCGAGGCGGATTTCCTTGGTGTCCGCGGCTTTCACGATGCCGGTGTTGGCTTGCGAAAGCAAATCCTTCTCCAAGTTCGGCTTCACTTTCTTCGCGAATTCGAGGGCCACCTTGCCCATGACCTCGGCGGGTTTGCCGTCCATGCCGAGGGTGTGTTCGCACACGAAATCGCGGTACGTCAGGTCCGCGTTGGTCACCCGCACCCGCAAGGTCAAGTTCGGCACCACGGAACCGGCTGGGAATTCCAGCTTGTTATCGAGTTCCACGGTCAACTTGAGCTCGGCCCAGCAACGGCAGCGCGTTTCGCCGGAATACAACCGCTTCGCCATCGCCCACATTTGCTGTTCGTAAGTGACGCGAGTATCGAGGCTGATAGCGGCGTCGAACAACGTCGTGCCGGTCGGCGAAGATCGTACATTGCTGATCGTGAGGCTCAGAGTCTTGGCGGGATCAATGGCTTCGACGCGCACCTTTTGCCAGTGGCCATCGTTCTTCTTCGACTTCATCGGCTCGGGCTTGTAACGCAGCGGCCCTTCCTTCTTCCAGTAGACGCCGATCACCACTTCGTTCTGGTTGCCCCAGCCATTCAGCGTTTCCGTGAGCGGGTTCGGCAGGTTCTTCAAGAGCATGCCCTTCAATGTTTGGGCGAGCAATTGGGTATCGAGCACCGGCGATGCGGGGGGTGCGGCGATCATCAAACAGGCGAGGGCGAAAGGCGTCATCGGTCGGCCCCGTGGGGAATGCACGATTCTATACCACACCCCGCGAGAAATTCTGCCGCAACTTCGCGTTTTTAAACCCGGTCGCCGGGGCGTGCGTTCCCCACTACCATAGCCCTCTCCGAGATCCACCGACATGACGCCCGCGATCCAAGTCGAAACTCTTTGCAAGAACTACGGGTCCGTGCAGGCCGTGTATAACGTCACGTTCCAGGTGGCCCCCGGCGAGCTCGTCGGCTTCCTAGGCCTGAACGGTGCCGGCAAAAGTACCACCCTCAAAATCCTCACCACGTTCCTACCCGCCAGTTCCGGCACCGCGAGCATCGATGGTTTCGATGTGATGTACGAGAGCATGCAGGTGCGCGAACGCCTCGGGTACCTACCCGAGAGTGTGCCGATTTACCCGGAAATGCGGGTCGAAGAGTATTTGACGATGCGGGCGAAGTTGAAGGGAATCGAACGCACCCGCCGCCTCACCCGGATCGATTACTGCTTGGAACACTGCCGCATCCGCGAGGTGCGCCGCCGACTCATCGGCACCCTTTCCAAGGGGTACCGCCAACGGGTCGGTTTGGCCGATGCCCTGCTCGCCGGGCCGAGTGTTCTGATTCTCGATGAACCGCTTTCCGGCCTCGATCCGGTCCAACAGGAAGAAACCTTGGCCACGATCCGCAGCCTCGGCGGCCAGCACACTGTGCTGTTCAGCAGCCATCAACTCGCCGACGTGGAAAAGATTTGCGACCGCGTCATCATCATCGATCGCGGCACGCTCCGTTTCGACGACAAACTCACAGCCATTTCCAAACAAGCGGCATTTCTCGTGGTCGAGGTTCGCGGGCCAACCGAAGATGTCACGAGGTTCCTCGCCGAAACCGACGGCGTGACAGAAGTGATCCCGGGGCCGATGCTGGAAGGCTGGGCCGAGTACATCCTGAGGCTGAAAGCCGAGGCCGATCCGCGCGAAGTTTTGGCGAAACGGGCCATCGAAAACGGATGGGGCGTTCGGCGGTTGGAACTCCGGCGGGAACGCTTGGAAGATACGTTCATGCGAGTGGCATACCAACGCGGGTAGCAACGGTGAGCGGGGTTGTGTTAGCCCGACGCGATAGCCGCGGAGTTTCACCGAACTATCGCCCACATGTACCCTCTCCCTAGCGGAGAGAGGGTGAAGAATTGCCTGCGATTCGTCGAAATTGCAGTCCTGACCGTCAGTAACAACAGGGTTCAGCTTTCATGATCGAGTCGAACAGGACATCCCACGCGGTCGAACTCGCCCCTTCGGCGGTGATGGCGGACGACCTCGTCATCACGCGGGTGGTCGCGGGCCTCGGCGGTTTGTTCTTCGCCACCGTCGGCATCGTCAGCGTAATCGCCGGGCAATACCGGCAATTCTGGATACCCGAAGGCATCGGGTACATCACCGCCGCGTTCGGCTTCGCTTTGCTCGCCTACCTCGCCATCCGCGATACCGATTACGAAATCCGCCGGGTGTTCGGCTTCTTCGGGGTGGCGTTGCTCCTCACCGGCGTTGTCGTTTCGCTGATCCCCGGCAAAGCCGAGGGTTCCCCGGTCGCGGCCGTCATCGGGTATCGATTGTTGCCTTGGGGCCTGCTGGCCGCGATGGGGGGGTGGATCTTCCTCGTGCCGTTCGTGCGGAACGAAACCGATCCGAAGCTCAAGGAATGGGGCGCTCGGCTATTGCTCGGAACCGGTGCCGCGTTGAGCATACTCGCGGTGATACTCGCCATCGTGAACCCGCCGACGTTGTTGCTGTATGCCCCGATCCTCGCGGTGTTAGGGTTGGCCTACCTCGCGGGATTCTTTGCAGAAAAGGGCACGGAAACAGGTTTGGGGTATCTCACCGGGTTGGGCCTCGGGGTACTCGGGGCCGTTTCCCTCGCGGTGGCCTTAGGAGCATCCATCGGCCCTACGGTGTTGTACGATGGCCCCTCCGCACTCAAGAATCCGAACCAAACCTACGACACTTGGAAGCTGGCCGGGCGAATCGCCTTAATCGCCTTGGGTTTCAGTGCCTTGCTGGTGTACCGCATCGCGGCGTGGCCGCTTTGGGTGCGTTCGAGTGTAGCCGTGCTCGGCATCGCTTGGGCCGGGGTGTTCCTCGTGGGTACGTTCACGAGTTCCATCAGTGTTGTTCCGCCAACGTACTTCATCCCGTACGGGGTGATTCTCGCGGCGATGGGGCTGTTGAACTTGGCGGTCGCCATCGGCTTGGTGTCCGATTCGCAATTCGTGGTGCTCACGCGCCGCGAGCTCGCGGGATATATGTACACCCCCATCGGCTACATCATCCTCATCGGCATGGCGGCCGCATCCGCGGCGGGCTATTGGTTTTTTCTCGAAGGGCTGCTGGGGCCGAACTCGCGCGCGATGGAGGAACCCATCGTACGCGAATACCCCTCTCTCGGGCTGCTGGCCGTATTTCAAACGCTATTACTCGTGCCTGCGATCACCATGCGGGCATTCAGCGAGGAGAAGCGTTCCGGTACGCTGGAAGTTCTTCTCACCGCACCGGTACCCGACTACACGATCCTGCTCAGCAAGTTCGCCGCGTGCTGGACTTTCTTCATGCTGAGTTGGCTGCCGGCCGGGTTGTACCTCATCGCCTTGCGCGTGGTGGGCGGACAGCCGTTCGACTTCAAACCGCTCTTGAGCTATTACCTCGCCGTGGGCGCGACCGGCGTTGGATTCATCGGGGTGGGTGTATTCTTCAGCTCGCTCACTCGGAACCAAATTGTGGCTGCGGTGCTCACCTTCGCTTGGATATTCGTCAATCTGCTCACGATCTGGGTGAGAGGTGTAAAGTCCGAATTGTTGAGCCCCGGTTTGCGGGCCGCGATCGGCAAGCTCGACTTCCTCACGCTGTGGAACCAAGCCCTGAGTGGATCGCTGCCCGTGGCCGATGTGGTCGTGCAACTGTCGATCGGCGTGTTCTTCCTGTTCCTCGCGGCAAAAGTACTCGAAATCCGGAAATGGAGTTGATCGGGATGCGCTCGACCGAACCGATGATCGTGCCCCGGCGCCCGCTGGCTTTCGCAGCGGCAGCATTGGCCGTGGTGCTGCTGGGAACGTCCGCTTTCCTGCTGTACAAAGCCTACGGTACGGTTCCAGCCACGCCGATGGCGGAAGCCGCGATCACGCTCGATCCGCTGACCGGCGAACCCGCCACGACATTCAAGCCGCCGGTACAGTACCAAACCGAATACGCTCTCTCCGGTGTTGCCGCGGTACTCGCGGCCCTCCTATCCGGCGGCTTCGCCCTGTACACGCTATTGCAACCCACCGACCCCGATTCGCGGAAGCAGCAAGCACAAGATCGACTGTCCCTGTTAGTTTCCGGCGGTGCGCTCGGCGGCATCCTCGTTCTGCTCGGTTTCGCACTCTTCTACTGTTGGTTCGGCGACCTCACCGCGTGGCTGAACAAGGACGACAAAGCGAAAGTGTGGAAGCCGCTCACCGCCATCCTCATCTTCCTCACCGGCGCCGCGGCGATGTTCCTCTCGGCCCAACCCGCACGCGGGGACGAACGGAACTCCACGCCGGTTCGGCGGGCCGTGTACGGGGTGAACCTCGCGCTCAGCGTGATCTTGGTGTTCGCCTTGCTGCTCGTGTTGAACATTGCGGTGGGTTTGAAACTCCCGGCTCGTTTCGACACCACCGAATCGGGCCTTTACAGCCTCACGCCAGGCACCCGAGACTATCTCGAACAATTGAACCGCGATCTCACCATCTATAGCACCGTGCCGGAAGAAGGCCGCGGTGCCGATGTGGCCCGATTGCTCGGTGCCATCCGCGAAGCCAACCCCCAACGCATTCGCATCAAACAACTCTCGCAGGATCTCGATAAGTCTGAGATCGCTTCGCTCAAGGCGAAGTTCAAATCGACGGAGATGATCGATCCCGCCGATGGCAGCGTTCGTTTGGGGTTGTTGATCGCCGCCGGTTCGGATGAAGCGAAGGCGACCTTCGTAAGCGTAGCCGAATTGTTCGGCCAAACGCCCGGCCAACGCGGATCGCAAGGCCGCATGCAATTTCAGGGGGAATCGCGAATAGCGCGCGAAGTGCTGTTCCTCACGGAGAACAAAGGGAAGATGGTGATCTACTTCACCCAAGGTGCGGGGGAGATTTCCATCGCCCGCGATGCGGAAGCTGGGGGAATCGGACTTCCCAGGATGGGCGAACAACTGAAAACGCAGCTCTCCGCCGATGGTACCGAAGTGCGACCGCTTACGTTCGACCCGACCAACCCCGTTTCGAAAGTTCCCGACGATGCCTCGCTCGTGATCGTCGCCGATCCGCGTACCACACTCTCCGAGCAAAGCGTGAACGCCCTCCGGAAATACCTTCAGACGAAGCGGCCCGATGGTTCTTCCGGCAAGTTGATACTCATGGCCGGGGCACGGCCGCAACCGGGTTCCGCCACCGGCATCCTCAAAACTGGGTTGGATGATCTCTTGGACGAGTACGGCATTATCATGCCCGAGCGAGTATTGTATGCTTCACCCACGAACCAGTTGCCCCCCGAGGCGGTACTGGCGGAAACGAATCCGAATCTGTTGAAGGAACGCAACACCATCGCCTTGGCTTACGCGGACAATGGCTTCCCAGTGAGTAACTCTCGCCCCGTGCTCGCCAAGCCGAAATCGGAGCGCAGTTGGAAAGTGGAGCCGCTACTCATCACGCTGGAAGATCGCGTAACGTGGTACGAAGAGTCGATTGCGGCGAATCCGATGCAAGCGTTTCTCGACCTGCGCACGGCATTGGAAAAAGGAGACAGGGCATACCAGCAAAAGCGGCTCGCCGCGAAGGGGGCACGCTCCCTCGCTGTGATCGCATCGGAAACGAGCGAAGAAGGGAAAACGAGCAACCGCATCGCGGTATTCGGCTTCGGCAGCTTCTTCGAAGATAAAGCCGATCACCGCGGCTTCCCCGCCGAGTTCCTCGCCACGACGGTCAATTGGTTGCGCGACCGACCCGCCATCGCCAACGATGCGAACAAGGTGTACGGCGTGTACGAACCGAACAAGAAGATGAGTTGGAACCAAGTGTTCCTCTTACCCGTGGGGGTCTCGCTGATCGGCCTCGCCACGATGGGCCTCGGGCTGTGGGCTTGGCGAAGGAAGTGATGAATACGCCCCACCTGCTGCGGCGGGTGGGCTTTCGCAACAAACCATCCGTCGAGTCCATCATGAGTTTCCGCACGACCGCTATCTTGCTCGCCCTCGTGATTCTCGCGGTCGCGGGGTTGCTCGTTTACGATGGACTCAAAGACGATACCCCCACCGATGGCGGCTTGATCGCCAGCTTCGCCAATGGAATCAAAGAGAGCGACGTCGATACGGTGGAACTCACGCGCACCGAACCCACCGGGGAAAAATTGGTGTTCGTTCGCACCGGCCCAGCGGCGTGGGAACTCCGGCAACCGACGACGGCCCGCGTCGATTCGTTCGCCATTGATTCACTGATCAAATCGCTTTGGAACGCCAAGCCGGTGAAGTACCCCGGCCTCACGCAGAACCTCACCACCCACGGCCTCGCCAAGCCGAACTTCACCGTCACCCTGAAAAGCCGAGGGGAACGCAGTGTCACCGCGAACTTCGGCGATACCACCATCGGCGGTGCGGACGCGGTGACGTTCTTGACCACGGCGGATCGCCCCGGTGTGCCACTCGCATTTCGCGCTTCGGATTTGCGAGCCTTCTTCCGCGATGGCCAAGTCGCCCGCGATGGCCCCGCCAGCCCGAAGGCCAAATGGCTGGGCGATTATCGTTCCAAACGATTGTGGAACGTCGATTCCACAAACCCCGGTTCCGATCTCGCTACGATTCAACTCGCGCGCGGAACCGAAACGATCCGCCTCGTTCACACGCCCGAACGGAATTGGAAGTTCGAACGGCCCGCGAACTTCGGCGAAGCCGATACCCTCGGCGACCCCAACCCGAAAACCGAATTCTTCACCGGCGTTCGCCCGCTGTTGAACCTTCTGATCAACCTGCAAGCGAGCTCACCCGACGACTTTATCGAGAACGTTCCCGCATCCGATTGGCCGAAGTACGGCCTAACCCCGGACGATCCCACCACGATCCGCGTGGAATTGAAGCCCAATGGCGACGCACCCGCCGAGGTGGTATTCCTCGGTAAGCCGGTGGAAGGGGCCACGCCCACGCGAATCTACTGCCGGCGCGAGAACGATCCTGGCGTGGTGAAAGTGCCGACGGATCGCCTTCCGGCGATTCTCGGAACGCTGCAAAACCCCGGCGAGTTGCGCAACCGCGACTTCCTCGCGGAGAGCCGCAAAGACTTGATCGATGCCATCGATCTATCGGTGAAGGGCGAGAACTTCCGACTCCGCCGTGTCGGCAATGGCCCCACCGCAGTTTGGAAAGTGTACGGAGGTGCGGAACCCCGAGACGGGAACAATGCCGCGGTGCAAGCGATCATCGAAGTACTCACGAAGCCGCGGGCCGCAGCTGCGATTCTCCCGGCGCCAAACCCCAATGCTTTCAACGCCCCGGAAATCCAAGGCGAATTGAAGGTGTGGTTCGCGGGCCTCGGGAAGGTTGCCACTCCACCGGATTCTACCGATAAGGCGGAACCCACTTTGAAGGGGAATGCCGATGCTTCGTTCGTGATCGGCCGCGTCGATGCCGATGGTTCGTTCTTCAAACGCACGATGAATGGCGTAACCACCGAATACAAGATCGCGCCCGAACTCATCGCGGCACTCGCGAAGCGGCGATTGGATTTTGTTGCGGTGAAGTCGGAGGTCTTCTCGCCGTTCGCGGCGAATGCTCTCACATTGGTGCGAGGCAAGGATATCATCGAGGTGAAAAAAACCAGCGTTGCCGACGATCCGAACATGCGATGGTCGTTCGTTCAACCCGCGGCGTACAAGGATCAAAACGCCGATTCTCAAACCATCGCCAAGCTTTTGGAGGCGTTGGGTACCTATCGGCCATTCAAAGTGATTTCGGATTCCGCGACTCCGGAAGAGCTGAAAAAGTGGGGTTTGGACGCCGCGACCGCCCGAGCCACCGTGACGGTAAGCCTCGCGGGAATCGAAAAACCGCAGGAGTACATTCTCGGAAATGAATCGGACGACAAGGGGAGCCTCTATGTGAAACTGGCCGATCAACCGTTCGTGACACTAGCACCGAAGGCGTTGTACGATGAAATCGCCAACGCTGATTTCCGGGACAAAGTGATCTTCCGAACCGATCCGAACAAGGTGTCGAAGATCGTTCTAAGCGGTTGGAAAACGATGACGACTCCCGCGAAGCAAGTCATCTTGGAATTGAATGCTGGCAAGTGGGTTTCCAACTCACCCGAGTTCGTACCGGACGACGCCAAGGTGAAAGTGTTCCTTGGCGAGTTGCGCTCGCCGCGATTGATCGAATTCGTGAAGGATGTCAAACCCGCCGAGATGGGGCTGACCGCCGAGCACGGCAGTTTGCAAATCTTCCTGTACCAAAGGGGGGTGGCCGAGCCGGTTTGGATCGACCTCGGCAGCAAAGAGGAATCGGGCAAACCCGCCCTCTTCGCTACATCGTCCGGGGTGAAGAACAGCGTGTTCAAAATCGATGGCACATATTTCAAACAGTTCGTGAGCGATCCGAGAGCGTTGCAAAAGTAGCCGGCAATCAGGTGTACGCCCCGAAGCCGAAGAACCAGTGCCTCTTGGCGATACGGTAGGCCCAATGTTCTTCGGGAATCTGTTGTTGGGGGTTGTGCTGGCTGTTACGGGGCGTCATCGCTTCGATCTCGGCCATCGCCGTTTGGCGTGCGGTGGTATCTTTCGCGGCATGCTTGATGACCAATTGCTTGATGAGGTCGGGTTTTTCGAGCACGATGCAACCGCGAGTCACCTTCGCCGATTCCTCGCGGAAGTCTTTGAGGAAAGCCGATTGCGTCATCAATTCGTAAACGCTCTTGTTTTTATCGTGGATCGATTCTTTGGCGAACTGGATGATCGGGCAGGGTTCGATGTCCCCCCACGGGCCGATGTGATGGCTCACCCCGGTGGCCATCGGGCAAAGCGCTTGGCCCTTGTCGTCCCAGTACGGATCGACGATGGCGATGGGCAGTTTGGCCCGCATCTCCACGCCGAAGCGACGCACCTTCAACACTTGATCGGGAGTGAGAGCGAGATCGAAATTCGGATTCGGCCCAACCGGGCGATACGTGTGGAACCAAGCGTAGTGGGCACCGAGTTCGATGAGCTGTTTCAACCAGTTCTCGTTCACCAAGTCGTCGATGTTCGTTTGGCAGATGCTACTGGCAACGCCGATGATAATGCCGTGCTTCTTGCAGTTTTCCAGGCCCGCGAGCGTTTTCGAGAGCACGTCGCTCCGGCCCCGGCGGGTATCGCTCACCGCTTGATTGCCTTCCACGCTAATGAGCGGCGTGACATTGCCAGCGACGTTCAACCGTCGTGCCACTTCATCGGTGATGAGCTGCCCGTTGGTAAAGACTTGGAAGTAGCAATCGGGGTGGGCGTCGAACACGTCGAGCAGATCGGGGTGCATGAACGGCTCGCCGCCGAGGATGCCGAAGTAGGAATTCCCCTTTTTCTTCGCATCGGTGATGACGCGGTTGAGCGTCGCTTTATCGATGAGGTTCTGCTTCGCCGCGACGTCGACCCAGCACCCTTGGCAGCGCAGGTTGCAACTGTTGATGACGCTGATGAAAAGAAATGGTGGGAAATGAATGCCGCGTTTAAGCCGAGATTTATAGCGTTCGACCGAGAGTACGCCCTTCAACCCGAAGTTGAGAGCGAACTTCCACAGCAATCGGCTATCGACCGTGGTGAGCATCCGTTTGGCGAAGTTGAAGATCATAAGAGTATTCACCGCAGAGGGCACAGGAGGGCACGAGAGAAAGACATCAAGCAAGAGGAAAATCGCGGACGATGCGTTTGATGCCATCAACAATACGCAATACATTGAAATTCATGAGAACGCCTAAGTTCAACTTGGTGAGTTTCAAGTATGTTTGCAGTTGAATGAAGGATTGTCATTCTTGCTCTCTTTATCTTCTCGTGTGCCCTCCTGTGCCCTCTGCGGTGAATATTTTTCTTTCTTTTGATCATCCAAAGCGGCTTGGGCCCTTGTGGTGAGCATCCGTTTGGCGAAGGAGAAGATCATAAGAGTATTCACCGCAGAGGTCACAGGAGGGCACGAGAGAAAGACATCAAGCAAGAGGAAAATCGCGGACGATGCGTTTGATGTCATCGACCATCCGCAAGGCATTGAAATTCATGAGGAGGCCCAAGTTCAGTTTCGTGAGTTTGAGGTATGTTTGCAGTTGAATGAAGGATTGTCATTCTTGCTCTCTTTATCTTCTCGTGTGCCCTCCTGTGCCCTCTGCGGTGAATATTTTTCTTTCTTTTGATCATCCAAAGCGGCTTGGGCCCTTGTGG
>JBBQWA010000093.1:0-13778 GCA_038211045.1 Gemmatales bacterium | reverse complement strand
GTGGTGCCGCTCTTGAGCGGCGCGAGCAGCGCGGTCATCTGTTTGCCTTCCATCGAGGGCGGCTTTTCCACTTTGCAGAATTCGAGCAGCTTCTCGAGCATCTGATCGATGATGCGGCGGCCTTCTTCGATGTGCTGCATTTCGCGGCCGCGGAACTGCACCTTCAGAATGACCTTGTCGCCGTGTTCGAGGAACTTCTTGGCTTGGTTCACGCGCGTGTCGATATCGTGGTCGCCCGTTTTGGGGCGCACGCGGAGCTCCTTCAGCTTCTGCTGGTGGGTTTTTTGGTGTTGCTTCTTGGATTGGGAGTACTTGTGCTTGCCCAAATCCATGATCTTGCAAACGGGCGGGCGCTCGGTCGGCGCAACCTCCACGAGATCGAGGCCGATTTCGCGGGCCATTTCGAGGGCTTGCTGGGTCGGCACGATCCCGTGCTGTTCGCCTTCGTGACCGATGAGTCGGATGGGCGTAATGCGGATTTGTTCGTTCATCCGCGGGCCGGTGGGTGGGCGCGGCGGGCCACTGCGATCGAATGGGGGGATGCCTACACTCCTCTTACAGGTAAGGTGTGCAACGGGAACTCGGATTCCGCGCCGCGTGAAACTCAACACATTATGAATAACCGGCATTCTCGCCGGCGTCAATTGATTGGGCCGATTTTTTCGTTATCCAGCAGCGCCGGCGAGGGTAGCCGATCCCTACGATCGAAACGGTGTTGGCTAGCAATAGAATGGTTTTGCCCCGCCCCTTCCCGTTTTCCCGGAGTATTTCATGTTCCAACACGCACGCATCCTCGCCGCCGTGGTCGCTACGGTCTTCGGAGCCGCCGCTATGGCCGACGATAGCAAATTGAAGGTGAAGGAAGGCGATGCCTTCCCGAACGTGCCGCTCGGGGCCGCCCAAATCGAGAAAGCCATCGCCACGAAAGATGCGAAGACGGTGAGCATCGCCGACTTGAAAGGCAAAACGGTCGTGGTCTTCTTCTACCCCCGCGCCAGCACCGGCGGCTGCACCGCGGAATCGTGCGGCTTCCGCGACATCGCCGAGAAGTTCCCCAAGGGTACCGTCATCCTCGGGGCGAGCAACGATGCCGAACCCAAGCAACTCAAGTTCATCGCGGACAACAAGCTGCCGTTCGCGCTGCTCTGCGATACGGAAAACAAGCTCATCAAGGAATTGGGTATCGCCAACGCCAACGGTATGGCCGCCCAACGCATCACGTTCATCGTGAATCCGGAAGGCAAGATCGCCAAGATCTACACTAAGGTGACACCGAAAGATCACCCGGCGGAAGTATTGAAGGATGTCGAAGCGATGACGAAGAAGTAGCGGAACGGTTCGCGGCGAGCTTGCATATAGGCTCGCTGCGAACATCATTCCGCCGGCCCATTCGCGGCGTCCGCTTCCGCCGCTTTCGCGTCGGCAAGTTCGTATTCTTCCAACTTCTTGTGCAGCGTGTTGCGGTTGATCCCCAGCCGATCGGCCGCGGCGATTTTCACATCCCGGCTCACTTTCATCACTTGGTGAATCAGTTCCCGTTCCAAGCCGCCCACCAAGAAATCGTACAGCTTCATCCCCGGCGGAAGGGTTTTCTGCACTCCCGCTTTCACGAGCAACTGGATCAATCCGGGCACGTCGTTGGCACCAGCGGCACCGGCTCCCTTACCGCCCCGCAGCAAGAAACGCGGCCTTTGAACCTTCAACAACTCCGGTTGCATCACGCCGTCTTCGGAAAGCACGATCAAACGTTCGATGGCGTTTTCCAATTCGCGGACGTTGCCCGGCCAATCGTGCCCGATCAAGGCGTTCAACACAACCGGCGTGTAATCGTCGAATCCGGAAATTCGATTCGCCTCGGTATAGCGTTTGAGGAAGAAGCGCGCGAGCAACGGAATATCTTCGCGCCGTTCGCGCAGCGGCGGTAAAGCGATGGGAACGACGTTGAGGCGATAGTACAAATCTTCGCGGAATTCGCCCCGTTCGACCAAATCTTCAAGTTGGGCATTCGTGGCCGCGATCACGCGCACATCCACCCGAATCGTCCGGCTTTCGCCGACACGCTCGAACTCCCGTTCTTGCAATACGCGCAAGAGCTTCACTTGGAGCTTCGGCGTCATGCTGTTGATTTCGTCGAGGAAAATGCTCCCGCCGTGGGCCGCTTCGAACCGCCCGGCTTTGTTTTCGATCGCCCCGGTGAAGGCCCCTTTCACATGCCCGAACAATTCCGATTCGAGCAGGTTCTCGTGGAGCGCCCCGCAGTTCACCCGGATGTAGGGGCCATCTTTACGGGCGCTGAGTTTGTGAATCGCCTTGGCGATCACTTCTTTACCCGTGCCGGTTTCGCCGATGAGTAAAACGTTTGCCGAACGAGGCGCGGCGAGTTGAACCATCCGATAAACGGCTTGCATGGCTGGTGCCGCACCCACAATTTCGGGCAGTGGCGGCTGGATTTGCTCGATTTTGGGCATTCGATCCGGCTACCTTGGAGAGGTTAGCCACGAAACTACGATGTCATCTCACCGCGTGTGGAATATAGTAGGCGAGATAGCCCACCTTTTCAACAATCTGTTCTAGCGGTGCCAATTTTCTGTGCGAATCGAAGTGTCGATGGATTCCACATTCACTCAGCGCTTTAATGGCTGCGTTCCGCTATTCTGTGAGCATGGTTTCGTTCGCACACGCTTGGGTATTGGCCCTGCTTCCGCTGGCGTTCGCCATCGGTTGGTGGAGCCTGCGCAATCCACGGCCCGCGTTGAAACATTCCCTCGTCGTGGCGTTCCGCCAGCTTCCGCGCGGCCGGGCCAACCGCGTTCGCACATTGCAAGCCGCGTTTGCGGTTCTTGCCGCGATCTGCTGGATCTTCGCTTTAGCGAACCCCCGCCGGCCCGATCTGCACACGAAGATCCCCGTGGAAGGCATTGGCATCGTGTTGGCCTTGGACGTGAGCGGAAGCATGGCGACGGAAGATTTCGTGCCCAGTGCGGGTGCCGCACCGATCAGCCGATTCGATGCCGCGAAGCAAACGCTCAATCTCTTCGTGGCCGGGGGGGCAACGGCGAGCGGCCCCCCGTTCACCGGTCGCCCGGATGATCGCATCGGGCTGATCGCATTTTCTTCGGTGCCGGTCACGGTTTGCCCACTCACGCTCAACCATTCCGTGTTGCTGGCGGTACTCCGGGATCAACGAACGGCCGGGGCGTTGAATGCCGAGACGAACATCGGCGATGCTTTGGGCGAGGGGTGCATCCGCCTCGAAACCGTGGGGCCGGGTCGCCGCAAGGTATTGGTTCTCCTCAGCGATGGCGAACACAACAAGGTCGGGAATGAGGTGCTCAATCCGAAGACGGCGGCGGCGTTGGCCGAGAAATTGCAGATCCCCATTTACACCATCGATTGCGGCGGCGACCCCGTGGGAATCGATGCCGCCGCGATCCAGCAGCGGTTCGATGGCCGTGCGGTACTCGAAGAAGTCTCCCGCGTAACGGGTGGGCAATCGTTCGTGGCCAACGACGGCGAAGACCTGCGGAACGCATTCCGAATCATCGATGCCCTCGAACGTCGGGCCGCTCCCGCGAACCTATACCGGCGATATTTCGAGTACGGCGGTTGGTGTGCCGGGGCCGCGTTGGCTTTGCTCGGCTTCTCCGGAGTATTGAACGCAACCCGTTGGCGAAGGAACCCGTGAACTCACTGGCGAATATCCTCGAATCGACCTTCGGCCCCGGCGGCATCCGGTTCGACCGACCGTGGGCATTTTGGCTCTTGCTCTGGCCATGGATTGCGATGGTTGTTCGTCGGGTTCGACCGAAATTAGCATGGAATGGCCCGGTGCCGCGTCGCAAGGGTCGTTGGGCGGGCCCGCTTTGGTTCGCCGCCGCGACTTCACTCATTCTCGGGTTCGCCGGGCCGCATTGGGGGAAATCGGAACGCGAAGGCGTGGCCATCGGCCGCGATCTCGTGCTGGTGATCGATCTCAGTCGAAGTATGCAAGCGACCGATCTGAGCACACCGCAACCCCGCTGGAAAGCGGCCGCAATCGCGGCGGCCGATCTCGTTCAATCGGCGAGCCTTCGCGGCGGCCACCGCATCGGCATTGTCGTGTTCGCCGCGAAGCCCAAAGTGCTGGTTCCTCTCACCACCGATCACAACCATTTGCTCCAAATGTTGAACGAACTCGATGGGGATGTGCGACCGTTGGAAATTCGGCCGGACGAAACCACCCCATCGGGAACGCGGATCGGAGCCGCGTTGCAGCTCGCCCTCGAAGCCCACGATTCCCGCTACCCCGGCGTTCAAGACATCGTGCTACTAAGCGACGGCGACGACCCCAGCGAAGATCGGGAATGGGCCACCGCGATCGGCCCCGCACGGGCCCACGCTGTTCCGATCCATACCGTCGGCATCGGCGGAACCGAGGAAACGCCTCTAGTACTGAAGAAACGCGGGGACGCAGAAGGTGAACTCGTCTCGACCAAACTCCGCGAAGCGCTGCTCGAAGAATTGGCCCGCGATACCCGAGGCACCTACATTCCCGCACGCCGAGAACCGGCACCGCTGGGCGATTTCTTTCGCAGATCGATCGAGGCGTTGCCTTCGCGGGAATTCAGCGACGACGCCATCGTCTCCCGCAAGGATCGTTCTCCGTGGTTCTTCGCCGTCGGTTTCGCCTGTTTTCTGGTAGCATGGTGGAAGGCACCGATATGAAAACCCTTCCGATCCTCGTTCTATTTTTGGTGTTCGCCCTCGCGGCCAACCCCGCCGAGACTCCGTCGGCCGATGGGTTGTTCGAATCGGGGAACGCCGCCCTCCTCCGCGGCGATCTCGAACAGGCTCAAAAGCGCTTCCACGAAGCGTTGGCGGTCACGCCCGATCCCGGCCAAGTCTCCTTCAACCTCGGCGTCTTGCACTTCCAAAGGAAAGAATTCTCCGAAGCGGAACGTTACTTCACCCGTAGCCTCGACGATGCCGAGGCACCGACCGAACGCCGGGCGAAAGCCTTGTACAACCGTGGCGTCTGCCTGATGCACTTCGGCGGCTTGGCCGAGTACCGGTCGGCCATCGATAGTTTCGAGCGATGTTTGAAGATCGCGGACACCGCGGAATTGATGGACGACGCTCGGCAGAATCTCGAGTTATCGAAGCTGCTGTGGTTGCAAGCGCGGAACAACGCCAAGGAGAAGCCGAAGCCGAACGATCCTTCACCGAACACGCCGCCCGAGCCGAAAAAGCCGGAACCCAAGAACTCGGATCCCCCGGAGAACCGCGACCCCAACGGCGATCCGGGTACGGGAACTCCCTCGAATATCGACCCACTCGCGGGGCAACCGAAGCCGAACCAGAAACCGAAGGAGACGACCAAAACCCAAGGCAGCCGGGGCAACCTCCCCGTGCGGATCGACCCGGAAACGTGGCGGCCCGCGAACGAAGAAGACGCTCGGGAATTCCTGAAAGCGTTGGGCCAACGCTTGGCCAAGGATCGCCGAAACTCGGCGGAAGTCCACGCCCTCCCGGAGCGAGCCGATGTCAAAGATTGGTAAGGCTCTCATCACCATTGTTCTGATGGCATTCCCCGCATTCGCGCAGCCGATCACGAGTGTGGAACAACTCCCGGCCTTGGATCGCACCAAAGAAGACTTCTACGGAGCCATCGTGGGGGCCGGGCCGCGCGTGCAAGTGGAATGGCTGATGTCGTCGAATTCGGTCGAACGCGGTGGGGAATTGATTCTCACGTTGGTCGTAACGAACGCGGCAAACCCGAGCGAGTTGCAACGGCCGAATCTCAAGGATCGGTCCGAGTTCCGGGAACTCTTCGACGTGATCGAGAACCTGCCGGAGCAACCCGATCCGAAGCGGGTGGAGTTCCGCTACAAACTGCGGCCGCGCAACGAAGGCACGATCGTGCTTCCGTTGCCGAGGTATCGATACTACGTTCCGCAGTTGCCCGAAGGTCGGCGGTTCCAATTGGCGAACGCCCCCGAGTTGAAGCTGACCGTAACGAAACCCGCACCGACCTCAATCGCTGCAGTTCCGATCTCGGCACCGGGGGAGTTCTTCCGTTTGCCCGCATGGTGGCACGAATCATCCGCGAATTCACCACCATCGAGCGAATGGCGAAATACTTGGTGGATCGCAACAATGCTATTTCCGCTGTTGGCTTCGATCCTCGGGATCGCCTCGTATCGGTACTTCAATCCGGATGCGGTGAAACGAGCCGAATTGTTACGGCGAAGTGAAGTGCGAAAGACATTACAGCGTTTGAACGATGCGAACGATACAGAAGCCCTCGCAACGGCGATCCACTCCTACCTTCAAGATCGCTGGCATATTCCCACACTCGGCCTTTCTTCGCGTGAGATCGCCGATGCGTTTGCAGATGTGAATATCGAAGGCGCTCGCGAACTTCAGCAGATATTTGAACGTTGCGAACGGCTCCGCTTCGGCGGGGGCAACGATTCGATTCCGCGCGAAGATGCAAAAGCTTGGGTTCTCGCGGTGGAGACGGAATCGCAATGAATCTCCAATTGCTCCTTCTTCCCGCCCTCTTTGCTTCGGTATCACTGGATAATTCCAGCGATGCCGCGTTCCACCGCGGTGTTCGAGACCGAACGAACGCCACCGAAGCACGACCCGCATTCGCCGAAGCGGCCAAAGGGTATCGGGAATACTGGCACCACAAACACCAACGCGGGATCGCGCTCGCATGGGGTCGGGCGAGTTATCTCGCCGGGGATCTTCCTTCCGCTATCGCGGCCTTCCGCTCCGGTTTGCATTACTATCCGGCGGATGCGGAATTGCTCGCGGGCCTAAGATTTTGCCGGGCGGAAGCAACATCACTGGGAGTTGCAACCGTTCCCCCTGAAGGATTACGGCAGCGATTCACCCCGGGGCAACGCTTGGCATTCGCCGTATTGGCAATGACATTCTTCGCGTTTGGGCTGTTGTGCCAATTCACCGTTCGCTGGCGAAGTTCCGTCGCGTGGATGTTCATTGGAATTCTCGGCTTGGTGACCACGGCGGTACTCGAATGGCAATGCCAACGTGAAATCGCTGTCGATCTGGCGCAACCGCCGTGCGTCGTGCGCTTCGATACGCCGCTGCGCACCGGCAACGGCGAAAGCTACGCCCCGCTTTTGCCCGCGTTGCTGCCCCGTGGCACGGAAGCCCGCGAACTCGCCCGCCGCGGTGGGTGGGTACAAGTTCAATTGGAATCGGGCGAAATCGGTTGGCTACCGGAAGAGATGCTTGTGATGCAAATCTGAAGCGGAGGCTTTTCGGAGGCTGAAGCGTTAGCGAGGCTATGGAATCGCAAATGCAACATCGCTTCGCTAACGCTTCAGCCTCCGACATTTGTTCAGGTTTTCGGAGGCTGTAGCGTTAGCGAGGCTATCGAATCGCAATTGCAACATCGCTTCGCTAACGCTTCAGCCTCCGACATTTGTTCAGCAAATGCAACATCGCTTCGCTAACGCTTCAGCCTCGGACATTTCTTCAGCCTCCGACATTTGTTCGCTGACGCTTCTTCAGCCTCCGGCGTTGCCTCGCTCGTCGAGCGATCCATCGAAATGCTCCATCCGGGTACCTTGGCCGTTCAATGCGTAATCAATGCATTCCCGCATCGATTCTTCGTTCCACATGTACTTGGTGCTGCCGTGTTGAGTCCAACGTTTCGTGATTCCGATTTCGCCCAGTCGTTCCTTCAATCGTCGGCTCGAATACGCTTTGAAGTCACTCATGATCTTTTCGGGAGTGGCCTCTCCGCTCACAACGATGTGAACGTGGTTCGTTCTCACCTGCACCGCCCACAGTTTCCAACCGCGGAACTTCGCAACTTCACAGATCGTTTCGAGAACCACTTTTCTGCGTGCGGAATCGAGAAGATACGGTTCCTCCTTCATCTGAGTTCGATCGAGCAGCTCCCACTTCGGATTCGCCGGGATAAATTCCGATCCGTAATCGGAGTTGCGATGATCCACCGATCCGGTTGCACGACCGTGCAGCCAAACGCCGTAGGTGGTGAACGTAATGAAATACGCGATGGGATGATCGGGCACGGGCAATTCTCCAAGGTTGGAATCGCAATTGGGTTGTCGGAGGCTGAAGCGTTAGCGAGGCAATCGAATCTCAAATGCGTTTTCGGAGGCTGAAGCGTTAGCGAGGCTATCGAAGCGCAATTGCAACATAGCTTCGCTAACTTCAGCCTCCGACATTTGTTCAGCAAATGCAACATCGCTTCGCTAGCGCATCAGCCTCCGAAAATGCCTCACGCATTCCACAATTTGCGATCCAAGGTGCGGTAGCCGATGGCTTCGGCGATGTGGCCGTCCAGAATGGCCATGGAATCTTCAAGGTCTGCAATCGTTCGCGCCACCCGGAGAATGCGATCGTGGGCGCGGGCCGAGAGGCCCAGATCGTCGATGGCGTTCCGCAGCAGTTCCGCCCCGGCGGAATCGAGTTGGCAATGGTGGCGGATCAACCGCCCGGTCATCTTCCCATTCACCATCGTTCCATCGTCTTGGAATCGTTCCCGTTGTTTCTTCCGCGCAGTCAACACCTGTTCGCGCATCACTGCCGAAGAACGTCCATCCGCTTTCGCGGTGAGTTCGTCGAAGGGCACGGCGGGCACTTCCACGTGCAAATCGATGCGATCCAACAGCGGGCCCGATACGCGGCCGAGGTATTTTTCAATTTGAACCGGGGCGCATTTGCAAGCCCGCTTGGCGTCACCGAGGTAGCCGCACGGGCAAGGGTTCATGGCCGCGATGAGAATGAAATTGGCGGGGAACGTGGTGGAACCACTGGCCCGCGAGATCGTTACGTTCCCTTCTTCGAGCGGTTGCCGAAGGACTTCCAACGCGCTGCGGTTGAACTCGGGAAACTCGTCGAGGAACAACACGCCGTTGTGAGCAAGCGATATCTCTCCGGGTGTGGGGATGGTCCCGCCGCCCACCATCCCGGCATCGGAGATCGTGTGGTGCGGCGAACGGAACGGCCGTATTCGCAGTAGGCTTTCGCCGTGCTTGAGCAATCCGTAGGAACTGTAGATGCGGGTAGTTTCCAAGCTTTCTTGGAGGCAGAGCGGCGGGAGAATCGTCGGTAGGCGTTTGCTCAGCATCGATTTGCCGCTGCCGGGCGAGCCGAGTAGGAGCACGTTGTGTTTGCCGCTCGCGGCGATCACTAAGGCCCGCTTGGCGAACTCTTGACCGCGAACATCTTGGAAATCGACATCGTACGGGCTGCGCTGTTCGTGAAACATGTCGGCATCAGACGCGACGGGGTCGATTTCGACTTGGCCGGTGATGAGGCCCACGGCTTCGGCGAGGCTCGTGGCGGAAAAGACTTCGAGTTCCTTAACCACCGCCGCTTCTCGGGCATTCGCGGCGGGCGTGAGCAACTTTTTCAGGCCCAGTTCCTTCGCGGCCATGGCGATGCTCAAAGCGCCTTTCACGGGTCGGATGGCGCCATCCAACGCGAGTTCGCCCACGGTGGCCCAATCTTTCAACTGTTCGGGGCGAATTTGCCCGGTGGCCACGAGCATGCCGAGGGCGATGGGAAGATCGAACGCTCCGGCATCTTTGCGAAGGTCGGCCGGGGCCAAATTAATGATTGTGCGACCGGTTGGCCGTTGGTAGCCGAGGTTGGCGAGGGCGCGTTCGATGCGGTGAACGCTCTCCCGAACGGAGAGTTCGGGCAGCCCGACGAGGATCGTCTTCGGCAAGCCGGGGGCGACATCCACTTCGACTTCCACCGGCACGGCGTCGATGCCAGACAACGAGAATGCATTCAACTTGGCGAGCATGCACTGGCCTTTGTTAGCCCTACGCACCAGCGAAGGGAAAGGAATTCCGCGAACGGCAATTCTACTCGCCAAATACACCCGCATGATCGAACGGATTTCAATTCGTCGCAGTGGAAGTCGCCAGACTTTCGGAAACAGATCGGAAGTCTGGCGAATTTCGCTACAAGAATTTGAAATCCGCCAACACGCATCACCCCGTGAGACCATCGAATAGTGGCGTGCTGAGGTAGCGTTCGCCGAGGCTGCACATGATGGTGACGATGCGTTTGCCTTTCATTTCCGGACGGGCGGCCACTTTCGCCGCCACGCACATGTTGGCCCCGCTGCTGATTCCCACCATCAAACCTTCGTGCCTAGATAGCTTCCGCGCCCACTCAAAGGCTTCGTCGTTACTCACGGTGATGACTTCGTTCAGCAAGCTGGTATCGAGGTTCTTGGGAACGAAACCGGCGCCGATTCCTTGAATTTTGTGGGGGCCGGGCTGGCCGCCACCGATCACGGGTGAGTGGATCGGTTCCACGGCGATGGCTTTGAAGTTCGGGTTGAACTTGCGGATGTAACGCGTGACTCCGGTGATGGTGCCGCCGGTTCCCACCCCCGCGATGATGCAATCGATATCGTGGCCGGAATCTTCCCAAATTTCTGGGCCGGTGGTCGCTTCGTGGATCGCCGGGTTGGCGGGGTTCTCGAATTGCTGGGGCATCCACGCGTTCGGCGTCTTCGCCACGAGATCGTGGGCCTTCGAGATGGCCCCGCGCATCCCTTCCGCAGCGGGGGTGAGCACGAGCTCGGCGCCGAGTGCCCGCAGCAGCGCCCGGCGTTCGACGGACATCGATTCCGGCATCGTCAGCGTGAGGTGGTAGCCTTTCGCCGCGGCGACGAAGGCGAGGGCGATCCCGGTGTTCCCGGAGGTCGGTTCAATAATCATCGTATCTTTGTTCACGCGGCCGGCCTTCTCCCCCGCTTCGATCATCGCCAAGCCGATCCGATCCTTCACGCTATTCAAAGGTTGAAAGAACTCGCACTTGGCGAACACCGTGGCGTGTTCGGAGGGCACCAAACGATTGATCCGCACCATGGGGGTATCGCCGATGGTTTCGTTCACACTGCTGTAAGCCTTGCCGCGGGGCATGGGAAACTCCGGAATTTGCGGGTGGAGAATTGTTGATCGAGTTGGTGTTATTATTCGGGTTTGCAGTACGCGGTCAAGGCGATTCTCAGAAGGTAACGATGTGAGCGAATCATTACTTTTTCAATAAGGTATCTTGATGAATGTATGGTTACGAATACACTATTACGGCATGCATTTTCCTTGGAGCGTTACTATGTTTCTCTCGGCGAAGGCGGAATACGCGTGTTTGGCTATGTTGGAACTGGCTTTCCAATACGGCCGCAATACGCCGATCCGCCTCAAGGAAATCTCCGAGAAGCACGGCATTCCGCAGCGATTCCTCGTTCAAATTCTGCTTCAACTCAAAGGTTCCGGGTTGGTTTCGAGCACCCGCGGCGCAGCCGGGGGGTATCAATTGTCGAGGCGACCGGATCAAATCAGTTTGAACGACGTTCTCGATTCCGTCGATCCGCCGAATGTCGCCGAGGATCGCGGCATCTTCCCTTCCGTGCTATCCAGTACACTGCAAGCGGTTTGGAAGAGCCTCAATTCCGCTCGTAAGACGATCCTGCGCGATGCCACGCTGAACGAACTGCTCCCCCGCGATAACGGTTCGGACTTCGTCATTTAATCGAAGTGTTGAAGGCCGAACACGCCACACATTTGTTCGTAGGGTTGTTCGAGATCGAGCGGAATGGCCGTCTGGTGGCTCAGCCACAATGGGATGATCGGAAGCGGCTTGCCCAATTCGAGCGTCGATTCCCAAGTTTCAAGGCCTTTTTCTGAGGGATTGGTGTTATGGCGGCACGTGGCGGTATAGAGAATGGGCGATGCACCCGAGGGCGGATGCCCGATGAATTTTAGAAGTTCCCGGTACAAGTTCTTTTTCAAGCTCGTGACGAAATCGACGATGGTCACCGAAACCCCCTTCCCCAACAAAGCGGCGCACTTCGATGCGAACTGACGGCGACTCTCCGGGCGATCCTTGTTCGACGGACTGACAATTTCGATTGCCGCCACCAAACGGCGTTCAAATTCCGCTTCGCGCTTGTAAACCAAAACCTCATACTCATCGAAATCGGTAAGATCGACGTTCAATTTCAACGACGGCTTTGAAGGCACCCAATCGAGTACCGCGGTGCCACCATTTCCACGCCTTGGCATCTTCGGTCGGGAAGGCTCGCGATACTTTTCTCCTTCGTGGAATGCGACATCCACCTCGAAGGAACCAGGATGAACTCGCGGTTCAACGTAATAGCCCGGCGGCAATTTCCCCGTGAGGAATTGCACGATCACCATCGGAAAGCCGCCGTGGATGGCTTCCCAACTCGTGTACTTCGAAACCGATCCTCGAAAATGGTCTCGCAACGGCATCGCAAGGCTCCTTTCGATCTAGCGTATCGCAATGCCCGTGCGTAGAACAACGGTATGACGCACCCCTCGAAACCCTTCGCCATTTACCACGAGCACCCCGATTGGTTCCGGCCGTTGTTCGCGGAATTGGAACGTCGGAATATCGCGTACGTCCGCCTCGATCCGCGCGCCCACCTGTACGATCCGTCGGAAGTCGAATCGGCTTACTCGCTCGTGTTCAATCGGATGAGCCCCTCTGCGTACCTGCGCGATGGCATCCAAGGGATGTTCTTCACGCAAAGCTATATGGCCCACCTCGCACGGCTTGGCGTTCCCGTGGTGAACGGCGATAAGGGCTTCCTCGTCGAAACCTCCAAAGCCCGGCAGCTCACGCTCCTCGAAGCTTTGGGATTGGATTACCCGAAGTCGCGGGTGCTGAATCACGCCAGCCAAGCGATGCCCGCGAGCGAGGGGTTGCGATTCCCGGTGGTGGTGAAGGCGAACATCGGTGGCAGCGGTGCCGGGATTGTCCGCTTCGATACCCGCGAAGATTTGCTCCGCGCTTCGGTGGAAGGGCGCCTCGATTTCGGCGTCGATCATACGGCACTCGTGCAGGAATTCGTTCCCGCCCGCGGCGGCCACATCGTTCGCGTTGAACTCCTCGGCGGCAAATTCCTCTACGCAATCAAGGTTTTCAGCCCCGGCGACAGCTTCAACCTTTGCCCCGCCGATATCTGCCAGCGTACCGACGGCGTGGAACTCCAACGCAACGCCTGCCCGATTGACGCCCCCAAAACCGGGTTGAAAGTCGAAGGATATACGCCTCCGCACCGGGTGATCGCCGCGTGCGAAGCGATCATAGAGAAAGCCGGGATCGACGTCGGCGGCATCGAATACATGATCGACGACCGCGACGGGCGGTTGGTGTATTACGACATCAATGCCCTCTCGAATTTCGTGGCCGATGCCAAGAACGTGATCGGCTTCGACCCGTTCTCGAAGCTCGTCGATTACTTGGAAATGCGGGCGAAGCAACCCGAATCGGGCATGGAATGGGACGCAGCAATTTGATGGGATTAAGAATGATTAGCAACAGAGAACACAGAGGGGCACAGAGAAAACCGAAGAGAAGTTCGCTGAATTTGAATTGAAGCGAATCAATGCTCGCTTCTTAGCCTCAAGTTCACTTCTGTGCCTTTTCTCTCTGTGTACTCTGTGGCGAAACCCCGAGAAATCACTTATGCGATACGGTTATTGGCTCCCGGTGTTCGGCGGTTGGCTGCGCAACGTCGAAGACGAGGCGATGGCCGCAACGTGGGAGTATTCCAAGAGGCTCGCCCAACGCAGCGAACAAATCGGATTCGATCTCACGCTCGTTGCCGAGTTGAACCTCAACGACATCAAAGGCGAAGCCGCACCTTCCCTCGATGCGTGGAGCACGGCCGCCGCACTCACGGCTGTGACGGATCGTCTAGAATTCATGGTCGCGGTGCGGCCTACATTCCACAACCCCGCCCT
>JBBQWA010000092.1:0-13848 GCA_038211045.1 Gemmatales bacterium | reverse complement strand
CTACGAAACCACAGCAAACCCTACTACGGGGTCTCTTTTTGGACCGTGCCCGTATGGGTTAGCCATTAGCCTTTTGTTCGTTAGGGTCCCACCCGCTTCCGGCTCGGACGGAATTAAATGACTCCCGCACCCAAACCTTCCAAATACACCACCGACGAGATCACCGCGCTCGAAGGGCTCGAACCGGTGCGCGTGCGGCCCGCCATGTACATCGGCGGCGTCGATTCCAAGGGGTTGCACCACCTCTGCTGGGAAATCGTCGACAACTCGGTGGACGAATACTTGAACGGTTACGCCGATCACATTTCGGTGACGCTGCACAAGTCCGGCGATGCCCTCACCGTCGCCGATAACGGCCGCGGCATCCCCGTCGATACGCACCCCAAATACAAGATTTCCGGCCTCGAACTCGTGCTCACCAAGTTGCACGCCGGGGGCAAGTTCAACAACAAAGATAGCAACTACTTTTTCAGCGGCGGCCTCCACGGCGTCGGCGCCTCGGTGGTGAACGCGCTCTCCAAGAAACTCGTGGCCACGGTGAAAAAGGAAGGCTCCGAGTACCAGATGACCTTCTCGAAGGGCATCCCCCAAACGAAACTCATCAAGGTCGGCCCGGCCCGCGGCCACGGTACGTCGATCCACTTCCAACCGGACGACACCATCTTCAAAACGGTGAAATTCGATGCCGAGACGTTGAGGCATCGGCTCGAAGATATGTCGTACATCCATGCCGGGTTGAAGATCACCTTCACCAACGAAATCACCGGCGAGACGGTCGATCTCTCCCACCCCAACGGCATCCCGGATTACCTCGCCAAGCTCGTGAAAGACGGCGGCAAAGCCGCCGTCACCGAAGCCGCATTCCACGCCAAGCGCGATGGCGAAGACCGTATGGAAGTCGCGCTCCAATGGACCGAATCGACCGACGAGGCGGTGCGCTCGTACGTCAACGGAATCCGCACGCCCAACGGCGGAACCCACGAAAACGGTTTGAAATCGGCCCTCCGCAAAGCCGTGAACAACTACCTCGAAACCCACGAGGTGAAGATCAAGGGGCTGAAGATCACGGCGGACGACATCCGCGAAGGTATCGTCGCGGTCGTCTCGGTGTTCGTGCAGAACCCGGAATTCGAAGGGCAAACCAAACAGCGTTTGAACAATAGCGATACCGAAGGCAAGGTCGATCAATTCGTTCGCACATCTCTCGAAACCTGGCTCAACGGCAACACCACCGTGGCCGATGCGATCATCGGCCGAATCGTGCTCTCGGCGAAAGCCCGCGAAGCCTCCCGCGCCGCCATCAACGAAGTGAAACGCGCCAGCCCGGGTCGGCGCAAGGGGAACCTTCCCGGCAAGCTCGCCGATTGCAAAAGCACGGATCGCGATGAAACAGAACTCTTCATCGTGGAAGGCGATTCCGCCGGGGGTTCCGCCAAACAAGGGCGTTTGAACACGATCCAAGCTGTGCTGCCGCTGCGGGGAAAAATTCTCAACGGCGAAGACCTGCCCACGCTGAAAGTGCTGCAAAACAAGGAACTCAGCGACCTCACCAACGCCATCGGCACCGGCGCCGGCGATAAGTTCCACTACGATGGACTCCGCTACGGCAAGATCATTCTCCTCATGGACGCCGACGCCGACGGCCACCACATCAGTACGCTCATGCTCGATTTCTTCTTCCGCCACATTCCGGAATTGATCAAGAAGGGGCACGTCTACATCGCCCAACCGCCGCTTTACCGCATCGACGTGGGCAAAGAAACCCATTGGGCGAAGGACGACGAACACAAGGAAGAGATTCTTTCCAAGCTCAAGGCGAATGCTAAGCCGGAGATTTCGCGGTTCAAAGGCCTCGGCGAAATGGATGCGAACGTGCTCTTTGAAACGACGTTGAACCCGAAGACGCGCACGCTGTTGAAGGTGGAAGTGGAATCGAACCTCGAAGCCCACGATGCCTTCCGCGAACTCCTCGGCAAGGAAGCGGAATCCCGCTATACGTTCATCATGGATAAAGCCGATCAGATGGTCGCCGATGAGTTGGACGTTTGATCTTCATCGTTACTTCGCACGCACGGTGGCCATGCCGCCATCGATGTTGAGGATTTGCCCGGTGACCCACGTCGTTTTCGGGTCGAGCAGCCACGCCAGTGGCGTGGCCACATCGTCCGGTTCGCCGATGCGGCCGAGCGGGTGCATCGCCGTGCTCGCTTTCAACGCGGCTTCATTTCCGGTAATTCTCGCCGCGAGTGGCGTGCGCACCAAACCGGGGGCGATGGCGTTCACACGAATGTTCCGCGGGGCGTAGGTCGCGGCTGCGGAAAGAACCATACCGTTGATCGCCCCCTTCGCGGCTGCGATGGCTTCGTGATTCATCAACCCGATATTCGCGGCGACGGACGACATCAGAACGATGGATCCACCGGTGTTCAACATCGCCTTCGCGGAGGAACGCAACACGTAAAACGCGGTACGGGTGTTCAACGAAAACGTCTGTTCGAACTCGGCATCGGTCGTCGTGTGTGCTGATTTGAGAATGATGGATCCGACGAGATTCGCCGCCCCGGCGATACTTCCGAACGCGAGTTGGGCCTCGGCGAAAGCGCTATCCACCTCGACGGAATTCGTCGCATCCGCTGCGAAAGTGCGGTAATCGCCCACGGGGAGTTCGCTTTTCAAATGTTCGAGCCGTTCGGGGTTTCGCCCCACCAGCAACAATCGCGAACCTTTGGCCGCGAGTTGTTGGCACAGTGCGGAACCGATGCCACCGGCGGCACCGAAGATCACATAGGCGGGAGTTTCGTTCATGACATTACTTTAGACCGCTGCGGGTCGGCCTTTCCATCCGACCGGCATTCCGAGAGCGTTGCGAACGAAGGCGTACCATTGAATGCCAAGTAAGGCGAGGATGCCCAACGGATGAAGCACGGCACCAAGCAGCGATTGTCGAAATCGCCGATTGGCGTGGAAACGCGGGAGCAACGAAAGCACGACGGCTGCCGAGGCCATAGCAATCCCCCAATTGTTCGCCGAGGGTTCTAAGCACAATGCCAAGAGTGTCGCGAATGGCAGAATGTGGCCGCCCGTGAGCAGCACCGTCCAGAACCAGATTGAAACCTTTCCTCCCATGCCTTCCCCGGCGTTCTTGGCGAAGCCATTCCAAACTTGCCTGGCACCCTTATACATGCGGCACTCGGCTTCGCCGGTCGCATCACACAAATCCGTCATCAACCCTTCGTGGCGGTAGGCCCTGGGCAGTTGAATTCCATCGTGCCGGGAGGCACGCACGCGCGGGTGGCCGTGGCCGCCGACGCGGAAGTAATCGGTTTTCGTTGTGGTGAACCATTGCCCGCACCCGGCCCCGAGGCTCGGCTGTTTATCCTTCCGCATTCGGGAAAGCGGCAGGTACGAAAGCAACAGCCAGTTGATGAGCGGAATGATGAGCTTCTCGAAGATCGTTCCCATCTCTTGGCGGGGGAAACCGCTGACGAGCGCCGCCTTCGATTCCACGAGAAATCCGTGCATTCGCAGCAGCGCCGTCGGGGCGAGCCGAACGTCGGCATCAAGAAACGAAATCGTTTCGTACTTCGCCAATCCGGCGAGATGGAAGCAAGCGTGCTGCTTGCCGTTCCAGCCCTCGGGCAGCGGCGGTGCGGTTTCCAAACGCACATTGGAATGTTTTGCGGCGATCTCACGCACGATCTCGGAGGTGCGATCCGTGGAGTGATCGTCGAGCACGATCACTTCGAGGGTCACACCTGTATTGGCGAGTGCGGCTTCCACGGCGGCTCGGATTCCGCGCTCCTCGTTGCGGGCGGGAATGAGCAACGAAATCGCGGGGGCTAGGCCATTCCATTGGAATCGAGGAGGCCGAAAGAGTTTCACGTTGGCGAAGTAAAGCAGCGCCGGGAACCCGGCGAGGAACAACGAAATGTACACGAGCCAATCCATGGCGTTACTTCCCGATCAAGGGCGTGAACAGCGAAGCGTCGCGCGAGATTGCCTCGGCGTTCAACGCATCGAGCGTCTCGGTGAGGACGGCCTCAATGCGTTCGATCCATGCCTTTGCTGGAGTCCGGGCTTTAGCCCGTGTTTCGGTATTCGATGCATTTGCGAAGACGGGCTGAAGCCCGGACTCCAACGAAATCGGTTCGCCAATTCGTACTAGCGCTTCGGGCTTCCGTTTATTCCAGAAAACGTATTCGACGGCGATGGGCACAATCCAACCGCGATCCAAGCGTGCGGCCAAGTGGCCGACACCGGGCTTCAATGCGAGCGGTCGCTTGCGAACGTCGGCGAATTCCCCTTGGGCCGTCACCCACAAGGCGCGGCAATCGTCGGCGAGAATTGCCGAACCGGTCCGCAAGAACGTTCTGGCACCGGCGAGTGTGTTCATGTTGATGCCGAAGAAGCCGAGGCGACGGAACACCCAGTACACCTTCAACGTCGCGGCGTCCATCGCGACATAGTGGGAGTATTCGGGGAGCAGATCGATCAAAGCTGCACCCACCATCGGATCCCACCACGAAGGGTGATTCATCACGAAGAGCACCGGCAATCCATCGCTCGGGAGTGTCGAACTTTCCTTGGAGAGTCGTAGGGCACGGAAGTTCTTTCGAAGGAATCTCCGCACGTACCGACAAAAGCCGCGGATGAGCCAAGGCCAGCGTTTCGGTAACGGTGTTGCGCTCACGCGGGCATCCCGGCGGATTTGAAAACAACTTGATCCTTATCCAGCGTATCCGCGGCGATCCATCCGCTCATGAGCACCATGGGCATGCCGGGGCCGGGGTGTGCGGCTCCCCCGGCGAGATACAAACCCTGAATGTCTTTCGAACGGTTGGCCGGTTTGAATGCGCCGGTCCACTTTCCGTGAGATGCCAGGCCGTAGATCGCCCCGTTGAGCACGCGGTAGCGATCGTGAATGTCTTGTGGCGTGAGTGCCGATTCGTACACGATGCGATCTTCGATATCGGGCATCGCCCCGGTCGTTTTTAACTTGTTCAGAATCACGCGGCGGTACTCGGGAAGCATCGCCTTCCAATCGTGGTGCGGCCGCAGGTACGGGGTGTGAACCAGAACATAAAGCGCTTCGCCGCCGGGCGGGGCGGTATCCGGTTCGGTTCGGGCCGTGGCAGCAAGATAGCAGGTAGGATCGGGGGCCGGTTCCCCCTTCTTATAGATGAAATCGAACTCTTCGTGCGGATCGCGACTGAACACGAAGTTGTGGTGAAGCAAGTGCTCGTAGGCTTTCTTCAAGCCGAGGTATAGCACCACACCGGAGCAGGCGGGTTCGTACGTCCGCCGCTTCTCGAAACGCTTCTTCGCCCGTTCGGTCGTGCCGTTGAGCAACTCGCGGTGGGTGCGCACGCTATCGGCATTCGATACCACGGCATCCACGGGAATGCGCTCCCGGGCCTCGGTTTCCAAGGCCTCGACGCGATCTCCGCTGGCATTCGTTGCGATCTTGCGGATGTCGCAACCGGTGCGGAACTCGACGCCGAGTTCGGTGCCGAGTTTCACGAGGGCCTCGGGCACGGCGCGGGTGCCCCCCTTGGGGAACCAGATTCCCTCGGAGGTTTGCATGTGGGCGATGCCACAGAGGATGGCCGGGGAGGCATCGGGCGACGAGCCGACGTATTGGGTGAAGTGATCGATCATTTGGGCGACGCGAGCATCGGGCACGAACTCGCGCACGGTGGAAGCGACGCTGCGGCCCATGCGCATCTTCAGGACATCGCCGAGGATGCGGGGCTTAAATCCGCCGCGAACGTCGATCATGTCGGCAATGCCGCCGATCGATTTCCAGAAGTAGTAATCGTTCGAGATTCGGTGCAATCGTTCAGAGAGTTCGAGAAAACGGCGGTAACCGGGGGAACTGCCGGGTGCGAAGGTATCGAGTTTCGCGGCCATCGCCTCGGTGTTCTCTTCCAGATCGAGCACGCCTCCGCCATCGAAGAAGCATCGCCATTGCGGATCGAGGCGGATGAGGTCGAGGTAGTCTTCGATCTTCTTACCAGCCTCGGCGAAGATGCGTTTGAGATCGACGGGGACGGTGAGGATGGTCGGCCCCATGTCGAATCGGAAGCCGGCTTCGCTCAGTTGTGCAGCTTTGCCGCCGAGCCAAGGGGATTTCTCGCACAGGACGACGCGATAGCCGCGGGCCGCCAGGGTGCAAGCCGCGGCGAGGCCGCCGAGGCCGCCGCCGATAATTCCGATACGCGGGGTTCCGTCCGTGGTCATGGTTTATTTCTGTGAGTTGACGATGTGCAAGAGGATACCGCCGACCTTACCGAGGTCGCCGAATTCGTAGTCGTCCGAGTCGAGGGTTAAGTTGTTATCTTGCAATTGGAAGAACTTCCAAGCGACGCCGGTGGTCGAAGCGCCGTAGATCGTGTCGGTCGGCTTGCCGTGCTTCTGATTGTAGAGTTCGATGGCCTTCATCGAAGCCACGCATTGCCCGAAGCCGTTATTGACGTTGTCGTTCTTGGCTTCGGCCACCGCAATCAAAGGGGCCCGGAGCATGTATACCAACGGTTCCCGGGCGAGCAGGAAGTCGCATACGCCGTTGAGTCCGCGTGATACATCGACATTGAGTTCGGTTCCGGAGAATAACCCGAAGCGTTTCCCGCTGAGAATGTAGAGCTTCAGAAGGAACGGGGCGATAACGAACTCCGAGCGGGCTTTCTCGTTGTTGATCCCACTGGACATCGTACGGCCCAGTTCGAGGAATTCCTGAGTGTGCGCATCGATGGCAACGGGTGACACGTCGCGGAACAAGGGCTTTTCGTCGAAATTCAAACCTAGATCCGTGCAGACTTGAGGGAATGTAAAATCGCGGAGCGACATGGCAACCTCCTTCCTTTTCACACCATTGTAGGGATCGGAGCTTCCGCCGGTTCCACCTCGAGCCACGCAGTATCGCAATGGTGATCTTGCAATAGCAATCGCGTGCTGATGCGGGCCGATTCGTAAATCACGGGCAGGCCGCTGCCGGGGTGGGTGCCGCCGCCCACAAGGTAGACATTCTGGAGATCTTCGAAGCGATTGCGAGGCCGCAGGTGGAGCATCTGCCGGAGGTTGTGGGCGAGGTTGAAGGTCGCGCCTTTAAACACCTCGTAGGTGTCTTCCCAATCGGTTGGGGTGACGATCTTTTCGTAACGGATGCGCTTCTCGATGTTGCGGACGCCCACTTTTTCGAGCTGTTGAACGATCTTCGCACGGAAGCCGGCCACTTGTTTCGGCCAATCGATATTGGTGGTGCGGTGAGGCACCGGTGCCAGAATGTACAGCGTGCTCATGCCCGCGGGGGCCAAGCCCGGATCGGTGACGCAGGCATTCTGAACGTAGAAAGAAGGATCGTCCGAGAGCACGCGGTTGGTTTCGATGTCCGCGAGGTTGCCGAGGTAATCGCCGGAGGTATAGATCGTGTGGTGCGGCAGTTCTTCGTGCAAGCCTTCGATGCCGAGGTACATCATGAACGTACTGCACGAGAACTTCTTCTTCTCGATCTTGGCATCCGTCCAACGCCGTCGCAATTCATTCGGCACGAGCTTCCGCATCGTCTGGGCAAAATCCCCATTGATGATGAGCGCATCGGCCCGGTATTCGCCTTGCTCCGTGCGAACGCCCACGGCCTTGCGTCCCTCGAAAAGGATTCCCGTAACTTCTTCATCGGTGCGAATCTCGACGCCGAGTTCCCCGGCGACGCGGGCCATACCTTCGGACACGGCACTGCATCCGCCGTAGGGGTGCCACACGCCGAAATCGTATTCCAAATAGCTGAGGATGCTGAACAAGCTGGGGCAATTGAACGGCGACATGCCGAGGTATTTGGCTTGGAATGTGAACGCCAATCGAGTACGCGGATCGCGGAAATACCTGCGAAGTTCGCCTTCGACGCTCGCCCACGGCCGTAACAATGGCAGAAGTTTCATCAACTGCCAACTCGCAAGATCCTTCCAACCGAGGAACGCATTTTCCAGCACCGGGCGGAAGCGTTCCAGTTTCATCCGGTTGTGATCGATGAAGCGTTGAACGTTTGGGCCATCGGCGGGGCATAACTTCGCCACTTCCGCCGCCATGCGTTCTAGATTCGGCGTGCAATCGATCTGGCCACCCTCGGTGCCGAAGAGCACGCGGTATTGCGGGTCGAGACGCACCATCGGCACTTCGGAATGCAGGTCGCGGCCGACACAGTGAAAGATTCGCTCCAGCACGCGCGGGTATAGGAAGAAGGTCGGGCCGAGATCGAAACGGAAGCCTTGTTCCTCGATAGACGAACAGCGCCCGCCCACCCGAGGCATGCGTTCGAGGACTTTTACGTCCCAACCGGCCTTACCCAGCAGCATCGCCGTGGCCAAGCCACCGGGACCGGCTCCGAGGATTATCGCGGATTTTTGGGAATGGTTCGACGGGTGGGGCATCGAGAACGCATCGTGCGGAGAATGAATGTTGTTTGTATCTTAGGAGGGAATTGTTCGAGGAATCCAATGGCTTTCACCCCCGCCGAAGTTTTTGCCTCCGCGAATCGCCTGCCCCGCATCCGGCTCGCCCACTTGCCGACACCGCTGGAGGAGGCCCCCCGTTTTGCCGCGTGGCTGGGTTGCGGAGTCCGCGTCTTCATCAAACGGGACGATTGCACCGGATTGCTGCTGGGTGGGAACAAAGCCCGGCACAACGAATTCCTCATGGGCGATGCGCTCGATCTGAATTCGGATGTCGTGGTGTGGGGTGCCGGGGTGCAATCGAACAACTGTCGGCAGACTGCCGCGGCGTGTGCGAAGCTCGGCCTCGAATGCCATCTGTACCTGAGCCGGATGCAGTATTCCACGGAACCGCAAGGGAACCTGTTGCTCGATTACCTCGTCGGTGCGAACGTGAATTTCACCGATGCCGAGATTGGCCCGGAGTTGAACTCGCTCATGGCCGAGAAAGCGGAGGAGTTCCGCGCGAAGGGCCGGCGACCGTATGTGTGGAACCCGGCGCGGGTGGTGCCGCGGGCCGCGGTGAGTTACGCCGTATGCGTGGCCGAGATTGCGGAACAACTTACCGCGTTGGGCTTGGAAGCGGAAGCGTTCTACGTGTCTTCCAGCGGTGCCACCGGCGCGGGCGTGGCCCTCGGGCGGGAATTGTTGGGATTGAAGGCGAAGGCGCGATTGATCTGCCCGATGCCTTGGCCGTGGAGCATCCCGGAAGCCACGGCCCGCGATGCCAACGCCGCGGCGAAGTTGCTGGGCTTCCCACAACGATTGAACGCATCGCAGATCGACGCCGATGAGACTTTTATCGAACCCGGCTATGGCATGCCTTCACTGCGGGGGCGGGAAGCGTTGAACGCCCTTGCGAGAAGCGAAGCGATATTGCTCGACCCGGTGTATTCCGCGAAGGCCATGGCAGGTTTGATCGCCGACGCACGGCACGGCAAGTATTCGCCCGGCAGCGTGCTGGTATTCATCCACACTGGCGGCGTACCGGCGATCTTCGCTGAACCGGAGAAGGTGTTGCAGTAGGAATTGAGCACCTGTCCCCGGATGCGACTGCACGCGTTCACGAAGCATGGCTGAAATTGCAGCGCGAAAATAATCTTCAACGAAGAAAGCCCCGGGAAACCGGGGCTTTGTCGGATTGGGCGTTACTGGGCTCGAACCAGTGACCCCCACAATGTCAATGTGGTACTCTAGCCAACTGAGCTAAACGCCCGACACCTTTTTATTATCCGATCCGCGATTCCGGTCAAGGCCAATGGGCTACCAATCCGCATCGATTGTTTGGCCGTCCCGCGGCATCATCAGATACCCCCACGTCGTTGTGCTCACCCGATCGCTCACCGATTTCACGCTGCCATCCGCCATGGCCACCGTCAGCGAGGAGTGCCCCGATTGCACCGTGAGCGAGTTGCAACATTCTTTACCCGCCGGGCAGGAAGAAAACGGCTTCGGGATCGGTTTGATCTGCAAACGGATCACGATGTTGGGCGTATCGCCGGGGTTGGGCAAACCCAGCGATTTCGTAACCGGGGCGGGCGCCCCGCCAGCCACGGCGATCGATTGGTTGTTGAACCCGTAGGTGAGGCCGAAATTGTGAACGCCACCGTAGTTTACACCACCGTTGGAGCTTTCGTGCCAGGCGACGTAAGCCGTGCGCCCACGGCCTTCGCACCAAGCGTACGCCTCGGCGATCAAAATCGTGTTCGATAATCCATCGGTGATTCGATCGAGGCGTTGCGGGGGCGCCCGGAAACCTTGGTTGCCGTTGCCGTTCGTGAGGGCATTCCAATTCGCCAAGTAATTGGTGCTGGCCCAAGGAGAAGTCGTGTTCGCGTAAACCGCCCCCGGGGCTTTCGCTTGCGGGTCGCTGCGGGCACTCGGATCGACTGGGCAGAGCAGGGCGGGAATCACCGCGGCACGGTTCGCGGGTTTGAACACCCCTTGGTAGCCACCGGAAATGATGTTCGTGGTCACTCCGGCCAACGGGCCGGTGAAACTTCCGTCCGCTCCGATGCGGTACCAGCCATTTTGAATGTTGGGAGCAGGCAGCGGATCGGCGTACTTCGCCGGAATGAAGGTTGTGGCGAAGACTTGGTAACCGTTGCCATTGGTTTGGGCCGTTTGTTGGGTTTGGCTTCCCCCCGCCACCCACGCGGCATTCCAAGTCTTATGCGTGGCCGATTGATTCGTTGCGGAGCGGTAGACGATATTGGGATCGGTCACCACCGTTTGCATCGCACCACCGTTGGTGTATTGTTGAACTTCGTCGAAAATCTCACGGTACAATGCATCCTGTTCGATGAACGGCAGGGCGTGGAGAATCCAACTACCGTACACGGTTTTGGTATTCGCAACCATCATCGTGGGATTTCTGTTCGACAATTCCACTGGGAAGATGCCGTTGTACGTCGGGAGCGTGCCGTGAGCGGCTTGGCAATTGTGAAGCCCGAGGGCCAACTGTTTGATGTTGTTCTGGCAGCGCGCCCGAGATGCGGCTTCACGCACTTTTTGAACGGCGGGCAACAGCAGGCCGATGAGAATGGCGATGATCGCAATCACCACCAACAATTCCACGAGCGTGAAGCCATTTTTACCGCGTCGGCGACATTCCATGTTAAACCCCGGTGAGAGTCGAGGGCTATTGACAGTCAAACGTACAACAACATCCGAAAAAGCCAATTTCAACCCTCTCCCTCCGAGGGAGAGGTTGTTCCCGTTCAAACTTTCACCAAGTGGTGTTCGGAGCATGACGGTGAGTATCCGGCGTTCCAATCTGTAAGATACCTCCACCGCGTGGGCAAGGTCAATGGAATTGCGACGCGCCCGAACAATCCCGGTATTCGCACCCATGCTCATTTACCCCGCGATCGATCTCCTCGGTGGCAAATGCGTCCGCCTGAGGCAAGGCGATTACTCGCAAGAAACCGTGTTCTCCGATGATCCTGTCGCGGTCGCCGAGCATTGGGTGAAACTCGGGGCGGATCGTTTGCACTTGGTCGATCTCGACGGGGCGAAAGCCGGGCAACCGGTGAACGGGCCGACGATCCAACGGATCGCGAAAGCCGTAAATGTTCCGGTGCAACTCGGTGGCGGATTGCGCAACCGCGATCACCTCGCCGCGATTTTCGATTGGGGGGTACGCTGGGGCGTGCTGGGAACCAAGGCGTTGCAAGATCCCGAGTGGGTGAAAACGGTCGCCAACGAATTCCCCGAACGGATCGTTCTCGGTTTGGATGCCCGCGACGGTTTCGTCGCAACGGAGGGGTGGTTGCACACCAGTTCTACTAAAGCGACCGAACTCGCGCAGCTGGTGGAAACGGCGCCGCTGTTCGCGGTGGTCTATACAGACATCGCCCGCGATGGCATGATGAACGGGCCAAACGAGCCGGAGTTGCGAACGATGCGTTCCGCGACCCGATTGCCGGTGATCGCCTCGGGCGGCGTAAGCAATCTCGAACAAGCCCGGCGGTTGGCCGAAGCGGGCACATTCGCTGCGATCGTCGGCAGGGCGTTGTACGAAGGCACAGTAACCTTGCCGGAATTGCTGAAGCTGATCTGACGATTTTTGTAGGGGTGGCACTGCCCCACCTTTTTCCACGATGGTGGGCAGTGCCCACCCTACGAAACCTAGGGCGACCCATGCAGGCGTTGACGAACTTCTACACCAAGGAATGGTACTTCGCCATCCCCATGACGATCATGACGTTCATCGCCTTCGCGCTCGTGATTTGGCGCTGGCTCTTGAACATGGGGGCGAACACCAACCTCGATGCGATCCTGCCAGATTTGCAAGAGAACCTCAAAAAGAAGGGCACCAAAGCGGCCCTCGCCTTCTGCAAAGAAGAGAAGGGCGTCATCCCGAGTATCCTCTTCGTGGCCGGCTTGGAGGCCGCCGAGCAAGGTGTCGCCGCGATGCGGCGGAGCATGGCGAGTGCCGTGGAATTCGAAATCTACCCCCGCTTAAATTTCCTCCTCCCGATGATTCTCGCCATCGCCAAGATCAGCACGATGGTGGGCTTGCTCGGCACCGTCATCAGCATGATTAACACGTTCAACGCCATCGGGGCGAACGCAGCGAATCCGCAAAGCATGGTCAGTCAAACGCAGGCTATCGGTTTGGCCCTCTTCGCCACGGCCCTCGGTTTACTCACCGCGATTCCCCTTGTGTTCTTCCACGTGCTCTTCAAGGCGTGGATTGCGAATTTCGAGCTCAAGATGAAATCGTCCGGACAGAAGCTCATCACCCTCGTGCAGAACATCCGCAAGGAACGAGCCGAAGCCGCCCCCGCGAGGGCCGAAGGCGTCGCCGCGAGGGTTGGATAATATGGCCGCGAAAACCCGTACGCTCGATTTGTACCTCCGCGCCGCCGATACGATTTATCGCGCCGTACCGCTCACGGTCGCGTGCGGTTGGGCCGAACAAGGTCGGCTCGCACCGAAGGATGGAGTTCGCCCGGGAGATACCGAAGAAGCTTGGATCGAAGCCCTCGCGCACCCTGTGCTCACGGATTACTTCCCCCGACCGAAGCCGAAGCGCCCCGAATTGCCGGTCGGCTTGCCGGCGCAAATTCCGCAAGCCCCGGTGGAACTCGAAGAACCCGAACTGGCATGGAAGAAACATTCGACCGAAGATGACGACGACGTGGATATGATTCCCCTCATCGATATTAGCCTCGTGCTGCTCATCTTCTTCATGATGACATCCGCTGTCGCGGCCGTGTCGCCGATCGACGTGCCCGGCATGAAGAACGCCGCGGAACTGAGCCAAATCCCGGACGCCTTCACGGTGATGATCGACAAACGCCCCGGCGGCGCGATCTACTACGCCGTGAGAATCGGTGAGAAGCCCGCCGAGAAGGCGGACGACAACCTCGGCAGCCTCAGTGATTTGCTGGTGCGGCTTGATGCGCGATTGGCCACGGCGGCTCAAGCGCCGGACGTGCGATTGGCGGCCCACAAGGAGTTGCCGTATTCCTATGTCCGCGATTTGAGTGCGGAGTTATCGAAGCGGCACACTCAAAAGAAGATCGCGGGGTTCGGCGCCGAAGTGAACGAATCCCGTTAGCCCGAGGGTCTCTACCCCGAGCGGCGGGCGTTACTGACTGTCAGTTTGGCAACCCCCCACCCGCCAGAACCTTCGGTTCTGACGACCTCCCCCACCCGCTTGGGGTGCGGTGTTATAAGGAAACGACCATGGCAAACTGGTTCATCCGCAGCGAGTTCGACCCCAAGGGCCGCGCTGTGGAATCCCCACAACTCGTGCTCCAAGGCCTGCGCGATGGCGATTGGGAAACCACCGACGAAGTTCGCGGGCCGGGCGAACGCGATTGGACGCCCATCGAAGATCACCCCGCATTCGGGG
>JBBQWA010000091.1:0-14029 GCA_038211045.1 Gemmatales bacterium | reverse complement strand
CGGGTAACGAACAAACCGCGGTGTGAATCGAACGACGATGAGGGATCGCTGTTCGTTTCGCACCGCGGCTTCACAATACAGCCGATATTATTCTACGCAATTGCCCCGGAAACTTTCTTCCCCTTATGCTCGTCGTCGATCTTGGTGATCATCACTTCGGTCGTCAGCATCAGTCCGGCGATGCTGGCCGCGTTGGTGAGTGCGGACTTCGTCACCACCGTCGGGTCGATGATGCCCGCCTTATACATGTCCACGTATTCGCCGGTGTTGGCGTCGTAGCCGATATTCAGGCTCTTCTCCCCACGGCTAGTCACTTCGTCGGCGATCACCGCGCCATCCAGACCGCAATTCTCGGCGATGGTGCGGATCGGCTTGGAAAGAGCACGGGCGATGATCTCGGCCCCCGTACGTTCATCCTTGTTTTTCAGCTTCTCGGCGAATTCTTCCACGATGGGAACGCACCGCAGGAGTGCCGTTCCACCGCCGGCAACAATCCCCTCGGCGACGGCCGCGCGGGTCGCGTGCAGGGCGTCTTCAACGCGGCCCTTGGTTTGCTTCATCTCGGCTTCCGTAGCCGCCCCGACGCGGACGATCGCCACGCCGCCGACGAGTTTCGCCAAGCGTTCGCTGAACTTTTCTTTGTCGTAGCTGCTTTCGGTCGCTTCCATCTGCGTGCGGATCTGATCGACGCGGGCTTGCACGGCCTTCTGACGATCCTTGTCCATCTTCTCGCAGATGATGGTGCAGTTTTCCTTTTCGACCGACACTTGATCGGCTTGGCCGAGTTGTTCGAGTTCGATGTTCTCGAGCTTCAAGCCGAGGTCGTCGGAGATGTACGTTCCGCCGGTGAGCGTAGCAATGTCGCCGAGCATTGCCTTACGGCGGTCGCCAAAGCCGGGGGCCTTCACCGCACACACTTCCACGAGGCCGCGGAGACGGTTCACCACCAGCATCTGCAGCGCTTCCGCTTCCACGTCTTCAGCGATAATGAGCAGCGGGCGACGGGTCGCGGCGACCTTCTCCAGCAAAGGCAGGAACTCGCGGACGTTGCTCAACTTCTTTTCGTAGATGAGGATGTAGGGCTTTTCTTGCTCCCACTTCATATCCGGCGTATTGATGACGAAGTACGGCGAAATGTAACCCTTATCAAACTGCATCCCTTCGACGAATTCCAACGTCGTTTCGGAAGTCTTACCTTCTTCGATGGTGATGACGCCGTCCTTGCCGACCTTCTCGAACGCGTCGGCCATTAGGGCGCCGATCTTCGGATCGTTGTTCGCCGAGATCGAGGCCACTTGGGCCATTTCTTCCTTCTTCGAGAGCTTCTTGGTGAGCTTCTCTTCGATGTACGTCACGGCGTGAGCCACGGCCTTTTCCATACCCTTCTTCACGCCCATCGGGTTGCCGCCGAAGGTGATCGAACGGAGGCCTTCTTGGTAGATGGCCAGTGCCAACACGGTCGCGGTCGTGGTGCCATCGCCCGCGGTATCGGAGGTCTTTTGGGCCACGGCATTCACGAGCTTGGCGCCCATGTTCTCGAACGGGTCGGCGAGTTCGATCTCCTTTGATACGGTCACGCCGTCCTTGGTGATCGTCGGGCCGCCGAACGATTTGTTGATGATAACGTTCCGGCCGGTTGGCCCGAGGGTGATGCCCACGGCCTTGGCCAGCTTTTCGGCCCCGCTGAGGAGTTTCTTGCGGGCGTTATCGGTGTATAGCAACTGCTTGGCCATTTTGAACTCGGGTATGGGGTATCGGGTGTAGGGTATCAAAACCGGCTATGGAGAACGGGCGCAAAGTTGGCAGGGATCGCACGATACCCTACACCCCACACCCCATACCCCAAGTTAGCCCAGCTTCGCGAGGATATCGCCTTCGCGGAGGATCTTGTATTCGATGCCGTCGACTTCGACGTCCGAGCCGCTGTACTTGCCGTACATCACGGTGTCGCCGACCTTGACGGCGATAATCACGCGCATGCCCGCTTCGTTCGTTCGGCCGGGGCCGACGGAAACGACCTTGCCCTGTTGCGGCTTAGTCTTGGCCATATCGGGAAGCAGAATACCCCCGGCGGTCTTCTCTTCCGCTTCGGTCGGGTGAACGACGATGCGGTCGTCGAGGGGCTTCAGTTTGAGGCTCGGTGCTTCTTTGGTTGCTTTGGCCATGTGTGGGGTCTGGGGTATGGGGTGTAGGGTGTAGGGTATTTGTTGGATTGAGAATCGACACATCATGAACTGAGGGGTAAAGATTGGGATTTGGGTCATACCCCAAACCCCACACCCTAAACCCCATGTATTACATCATCCCAGGCATGCCGCCCATGCCACCCATTCCGCCCATGCCACCTCCACCGCCGTGGTGATCGTGATCGTGGTCGTCCTTCTTCTCTTCGGGGATGTCGGCAATCATGCTTTCGCTGGTGAGCAATAAGCAGGCGACACTCGCCCCGTTCTGGAGGGCGCTGCGGGTGACCTTCACCGGATCGACGACACCGGCCTTGCGGAGGTCTTCGTACTCGTCGGTATCGGCGTTGTAGCCGAAGTTCTTGTCTTTCGATTTGCCGATCTTGGCCACGACGACGCTGCCGTCTTGCCCGGCGTTCTCGGCGATCATGCGGCAGGGCATTTCCAACGCCGCGAACAGCACGCGGTAGCCGACGGCTTCATCGCCTTGGGCCTTGGATTTATCCAGCACCTTACGGGCTTGCAGCAATGCGACGCCGCCCCCGGCAACGATGCCTTCTTCGATTGCGGCCTTCGTGGCGGCGTGAGCATCTTCGTAGAGGGCTTTGCGCTCCTTCATTTCTGTTTCGGTCGCCCCGCCGACGCGAATTTGGGCCACGCCCCCGGCGAGTTTCGCCAACCGCTCTTGAAGCTTCTCGCGGTCGTATTCGCTATCGGTCTTGGCCACTTCCTTGCGGATGTATTCGCAGCGGCCTTCGATGGCTTTCTTGTCGCCCTTACCTTCGGTGATCGTGGTGTTCTCGCTGTCGATTTTGATCTTCTTGCAGCGGCCGAGATCTTCGAGCTTGATGCTTTCGAGTTGAACGCCGAGGTCTTTGAAGATCGCTTTGCCACCGGTGAGGACGGCGATGTCTTCGAGGATGGCTTTGCGCCGGTCGCCGTAACCGGGGGCCTTCACCGCGACCACTTGCAGCACACCCTTGAGCTTATTCAGCACCAAGGTGGCGAGGGCTTCGCCTTCGATGTCTTCGGCGATGATGACGAGCGGGGCCTTTTGCTTCGTGGCCACGGTTTCGAGCAGCGGAATCAGGCTCTTCACCGACGTGATCTTTTCTTCGAAGATCAGGATGTACGGGTTCTCGAACTCGCAGGTCACCGATTCGGGGTTGTTGACGAAGTGCGGGCTGAGGTAGCCGCGGTCGAACTGCATCCCTTGGACGACGTTCACTTCGGTTTCCGGAGTCTTGCCTTCTTCGATGGTGATCACGCCGTTCTCGGCGCCGACCTTCTTCATCGCCTCGGCGAGCTTGGCACCAATGCTCTTATCGTTGTTCGCGGAAATCGTGGCGACTTCCGTGATGGCCTTGTTGTCTTTCGGGTCGATCTTCTCGGCTTGCTTGTGCAAGTCTTCGACGACCTTTTCGACCCCGGCTTGAATGCCGCGGACGACGGCCATCGGGTCGGAGCCACCGGCGATGGCCTTGAGGCCTTCGCGGAAGATGAACTCGGCGAGAACGGTCGCCGTGGTGGTGCCGTCGCCAGCGACGTCGGACGTTTTGCTGGCCGCTTCTTTCACGAGCTGGGCGCCCATGTTTTCGAACGGATCGGTGAGTTCGATATCTTCGGCCACGCTCACGCCGTCTTTGGTGACGGTCGGGCTGCCCCAGCCTTTATCAAGGATGGCGTTGCGGCCGCGTGGCCCGAGCGTACTTCGCACGGCACGGGCGAGTTTGCTGGCCCCGGCTAGTAGCTTTTGGCGGGCATCGTCGCCGAAGGTAATTTGTTTGGAAGCCATTGCGGATTGTCTCCGAGAATCGAAAGGTTCACTTGCGTGAGCACTGATATGCAACCGGCGTGCCGGGAAAGCGCGTCGGCGCAAGGCGTTGCGATGCGTGAGGCTGCGCGAACTCAACTCCACCCAAGGGAATCGGCGAATGCCAGAGTGGCAGGAATGCGAGGATCTGCAATTCGTTCCCTGGCAGGCTTCCAGATTGCGATTCCTTCGTTCGCCTTGAATGACTTACAGATCCGCGACGCAGGCCTATTCCGCTCAGGCCATCTCATCGGCGGCGAACAATCCGAACCCGCGGTAACGCCCGGCCCCGATGGCGAGCGGCCCCTTAACGGGATGGGCGAAACGAACGCGGACGTGGTACACTGGCCCGTTCAAATTGTCCGGTCGGCAGTAGTTCTTGGCGAGATCGAGGCCGGCGCGGAAGCCGACATGCCGCCATTCCAACTCGGCATGGCCGCGATGAACGCTTGAACGGGAGCGTCCCCGTAGGTCTTGGCGATCTGCGGGTTGCCGCCGGAGAGGAGCTTCACCGGTTCGGTTGAAGGTGGCTTCTTGCTCGGGGCTTTCTTCGTTGCCATTGAATTCTCCGAAAATTCACGAGGAGGAGAAACGAAGCAACGCGTATCACCTTGCGAATCGAATTCGGCACCCTCGGGCGTTCGTTTCGCTTTCCTCGGTCGGACTGCCGGCCAAGGCCGCCTTGACTGCAGTTTCCAAATGCTGAATCGCCGCATCGGCCGGGGGCGACTTGTCGTCGAATGCGCCCATGTAAACCACTTTGCGTTCCTTGTTGAGCACGAAGAACTCCGGGGTGATCGTCGCCCCGAACTTCTTGGCGATCTCTTGGCTCGGATCGTACAGGTACGCGAACGGGTACTTCTTCTTCTCGGCCCGCTTCACCATTTCCGGCATCGAATCCTCTTTGATCGTGTTGACGTTGATCGCCACGATGCCGACTTTACTTTCCGGGCCGGCGTGTAGCTTAGCGAATGCCAAGATGCGTTCCTCGTAGCCCACGGCCACCGGGCAACTGTTGCAAGTAAACACGACCACCAGAACGTCCTTGCCCGCATACACGGCGGAGGAATGCTTCTTGCCGTCGGTGCCTTCGAGGTCTTTCCACTCGGGTGCGGCATCGCCGACGCTCAAAACCTTGTTGAACTTCCCGGCCGAGAGATCCGTTGCGGCACAAACAACCACAATCGATGCGGTGAAGAATAGTCGAAACACGATCAACCCCTTTCTGAAAGCGGGGAGACGTCGTCCCCCTGCTTTGCGATCAACAACTCTTGAATACCACGCAGCCCGAGCCGGCGCAACGTAGCAATATTGCGTTCAGGAATATCATCCAGTATTCGCGGGTCGTCGGCCACTTCCGTAATGCTATCCTCGCGCAGCAAATGCAGCATTGGGTAAGGCGAGCGGTTGGTGAAGTTGGTCACGTCTTCCGGTTTCGTTCCAGCGAAACGGTACTCCGGATGAAAGCTGGCGATTTGAATTGCGCCCGTCAGATCGAGTTCGTCGAGGAGTTCGTCCGCTTCAGCGAGGAAGTCGTTGTAATCGAGAAAGTCGGTGAGAGCGTGCGGGTGAATGAGAATCGCGGTTTCGATTTCGGTACGCGGGGTGCCAACCAATCGCAGCAACTCCTCGGCGAGTGCCACTCGCATTTCTTCCGAATCCTTCGCATCGGTCACGGCGTAACGAATTTTCTCGGCATCGAACACCCGGCGAGCGAATGGGCAAAGGTTCAGCCCGATCACGACCGATTCGATCCAGTGTCGGGTGGCTGCGATAGGGTCAGGCGTCATCGTCGGCCAATATCTGTTCGAGCGTCCACGGGCACTCGAACGAAAATTCAGTAACGTTCAGCCCCGTTTCGTCCGAGGCATTCAGTCTTGCGTTGTCGTAGGCTTCCGCAAGATTTTCCTCGGCGTGGATTCGCAGAACCCCGCGTTCGCAGATGGATCGCAGTTGTCTTCGTTGTTCGCGGATTGTTGATCGCCACGAACCGGTTCTTGCATCCGGCTGATATTCCCACTTCAGGATGTGCATCAAAAGCACGATCAGTCGGTTGATTGTCTCGCGGCGGTCTCGAATGGCCATGGATTCGATGTACTCCTGCAAGTTGGGGAGATCGAATTCGGACGTGCGGCGCTCGGCGATCAACATCGCCATGGCGTCGAGCCACGCGGTTTCGTCGGCTTCGTAGAGTTCGGTCAAAGGCATTGCGGGTGCGGCAGTCATAATTCATCCTCCGAGAGCATCATACACGATCCATCACGGCTTCGGCACCATCAGCGTGAACGGCGGCACGAAGGCTTGCAGGCATACAATCCCGCCCACGATGCAAACGAGCAGGATGCTGTGCCCAATCACCGCTTTGAAGATTTCCCCTTCCTTGCCAATCTGGTTCGTCCCGGCGGTCGCTACGCAGATGCTTTGAGCGTCGATCATTTTGCCCATCACGCCGCCGGTGCTGTTGGCCGTGCAAAGGAGCACCTCGGCTTGGCCGAGTTCCAGATGCGGCAGGTGCCCCGCAGCGTGGATTTGCCCCGCCGTGATCTTTTGCAAGCTGCCGAAAAGGGCGTTGCTGCCCGCGTCGGTGCCGGTGAGGAATACGCCCGTCCAACCGAGGATCGCCGCGAAGAACGGGTAGAGCAAGCCGGTACTGGCGAACGCGACGCCGAGGGTCGCATCCATTCCCGCGTACTTCGTCACATAACTGAGGCCGAGCATACAAGCGATGGTTGGAATGGGAATCTTCATGTTGTGCATCGTCTTCACGAACACCCGCCAGAGCACTCGCGGGGGCGTTCGCAAGACCAATGCGGAAATCAGTACCGCGACCACGCACGGCGTTCCCGCCGCGGTGAGCCACTTCACCTCGAACACGGCTTTTTCGAGCCGGGCGTTGCCGGTGGCCCCCGGCTTTTGCAGGCGATCCGCACGTTCCACCTGCATGTGCAATCCCGGCACTTCGACCGGGTAGTACGATGCGATGGTACCCATGTTGATGGGGCCGGGTATCTCCACCTGACGCAGCCAGCCGACGACGCCGAGGCAGAGAGACATGATGATGAACGGGGACCACGCTTTGAGAATGAGGCCGGGTGTCAGCGGGGTATCGTCATGCTTGTTCGCCCCGAGGAGTTCCTTCATCTTCATCTGCGCTTCGATGGCGTGCGCATCGGTCGGAACTTCGAGTGCGGGCGGATCGACTAGGGCCGGATCGCTCGGGGCGGGGAACTTCCACTCGGATTTCGGCTTCCAAACGAACTTCAGAAAGAGTGCCATGCCCATCATGGAGAAGATCGCCGCGCCCACATCGGTGAGCGGCCAAAGGGCCACGCCGATCCAATTGTGCATCGTGGCAAAGAAGTATTGGAAGATAGCGAACGAACCGCCGCCCACGGCCAATGCCGGCCAAACTTCGAACGTTTGCCTCCAATTACACATCACCTTCACCATGTAGAAGGGAATGAGGCACGAAAGGAACGGCAGTTGGTGGCCGCACATGGTGCTAATGGCATCGCCGGGCAGATCGGTGACACCGCTAAGTACGAACACCGGGGTGCCAAGGCCGCCGTAACAGACTGGCGACGTATTCGCGATCAAACAAATGACCGCCGCTCGCAACGGTGGCACGCCGAGGCCGGCGAGCATCGCCCCGCAGATGGCGACCGGTGCACCGGAACCGGCGGCCCCTTCCATGAGCGCCCCGAAACAGAAACCGATGAGTACCGCTTGCACGCGGGCATCCCCGCTCAAACCGGCAATCGATCGTCGGATCACCGTAAACATGCCGGTTTCCACGGCCAAGTTGTAGATGAGCATCGCTCCGAAGACGGTCCAACCGATGGGGAGCAAACCGAACGCGGCCCCGTTTACGAACGAAAGTACCGCTTTATCCATCGGCATACCGAAGACGAGCCAAGCGAGAACGATGGCGAGCACCGCCCCGGCCGCCCCGGCGTAGCTGGCGACCCAACGCCGCCCCACGAGCAAGTAGAAGAGGAGGAGCACGGGCAACCCGGCGACCACCGTACTGGCGAAGCGATTTCCGAGCGGATCGAGGTTCTGAATGAACGTGGAAGCGAAGAGCATGGGAACCGGTGGGGGAGGGGGAATCGCGGAGAAACCTGTTCGCCCTACCGTTCTAACAGAACCTTTCGCCAGTGGAAGGGGGCAAGCTGTGGGCGAAGTGTTTTTGTTGGAGTTCCGCCTTCAGGCGGTCTTCGATCTGTGATTGAGCGATCAAGACCGCCTGGAGGCGGAACTCCAACGAAGCACAGATATCTCACTTCCTTCCGAACCACCCGCGTTTGCGGGCGGGGCCGGTTTCGCGGAAGAGCACCGATTCCCGTTTGAACTGCCAAATCGCCAATCCCAGCCCCAACGCGACGTACACCGCCAACGAGCCAAACACCGGCAGGAAGAAGTTCCACGGGATCGGTTCACCAGTCACGCTCAGCATCTTCTGTTGCAATAGCAGCGATCCCGTGACGGGGATGAAGCACTCTCTCAAAGTGAGTTCCGTGCCCGGCATCATGCTCATGAATGCCAGCGGCATCACGGCCAACATCAACGGGATGAGGTAATACTGCCCCTCTTTGGTACTGCGGGCGAACACGCCGAAGGCCACGCTCACGGAGGCGAAGAGCATCGCAGTGGGCAACGCGAGAATCAGACACCCCAACATTCCGGGCAGATTCAGAATTGGAAAGCCGAGGAATCGTTCGAGCGCGATCCCGGATACGGTGAGCCAAACTGCATTCCACGCCGCGGCGCCGAACGAGAAGAACGTCACCGCGAAGAATTTGCCGAGGACGATTTCGCTGCGGTTCGCCGGAGAGATTAGCAGCGTTTCCATCGTGCCGCGTTCCTTCTCCCCGGCGGTAAGATCGACGGCCGGTTGCGTGGCACCCGCGACGATCCACATCGTGAGGATGAATGGGAAGATGCGGGCGAAGAGATCACGCAGTTCATCAGCTGCTCGCTTCTCCGGCGGGCGTTGGGTTTGTGGGTCTTCGATGGTGAACTGCTTGTCGAAATCGGCGGGGAGCTTGGCTCGCTCGAACCGCACCCGTTTGATTTGACCTTCCCATGCTTTCAGTGCGTTGCTTAAACGCTTGGCCGCGAGTTTCGATTTGTCGTCGCCTTCGCGGCTGCTCACGAGCACTTGTGGTTTCTCGCCGCGTTCGATGGCCGCACCGAAACCTGGCGGGATTACCACCACGGCATCCGCCCCTTTCGATTTGAGTAGTTCCATCGGGTCGCCTTCAAGCGGCTTCACGATCAATGGATTGACTTCGCGTTCAGGCTCGCCGAGGCCGTGGGCAAATTTGGAATTATCGGAATCGAGCAAAGGTGGGAACGGCGACGTTTGGCCTTCGGGAATAGCGAGGTGTTCGATTCCCACAATCCCGATGACGGTCGGCTGACCGAGCAAGCTGGCAGCGAACGCCCACGCCGTGAGGCCAAAGAGCGGGTAAAGCAGAATCGGCATCACCACCGTGAGAATCACGGAGCGGCGATCGCGGAGCAAGTCCCGCGTTTCTTTCCCGGCAATCAGTCGAATGATGGACCAGCGCATGGAGTGAATCTTATGTTGGAGTTCCGCCTTCAGGCGGTCTTGAATCGTTTTAACAAATCAAAGACCGCCTGAAGGCGGAACTCCGACAAATACTGTTCACGGCCGTTCGCCGGCGTGCAATCGGATTTGGATCGTATCGATCAAGGAATCGTCAGACCCAAGTACCAGTTGAAGCTTCCCTTACTCCACTTCCTGCGCCAGGGATTCCAGCACTTCCACTGGGTGCATTGCGATCCGACCCGTTAGATCGCGTATCTGGTGCCGGCAACTCGTCCCCGTGGCCACGAGTGTCGCGGCGGGGTGTTTCGCCAAGCTCGGCAAAAGTGCGAGGTTGGCGATCCGAACGCTGATATCGTAATGTTCTTTCTCGTAGCCGAACATTCCGGCCATGCCGCAGCACCCGGCGTCGAGTGCCGTCACCTCCGCGCCGGGCACCAATTTCAAGGCATCGACGCTGCCGCCGAAGCCCACGAGCGCTTTCTGATGGCAGTGGCCGTGGAAGATCATCGGCTTCACGGGTTCCCTCGCACGGTAGTTCGCATTCCCTGCCCGAACGTTTCGGGCGAACCAACTCTCGACCAATTCCACGTTCGCCGCGATGTTCTTCGCATCGGGCGAACTCACCAACTCCGGCCATTCGTCCGAAAGTGTGAGGATGCAACTCGGTTCCAAACCCAAGATGGGGATTCCCTCTGCCGCGAAACGGGCGAGCTTGCGAACACCTTGCGTGGCCAGTTCGCGGGCCTCATCGAGGAAGCCTTTACTGATCATCGCCCGACCGCAGCAGATGCCCGCGATTTCCACCGAATAGCCAGCGCGCTCCAACAGTGCCACCGCCGCTTGACCGATCTGCGGTTCTTGGAACGTGGTGAAGCAATCGTCGAGCAGTACCACCCGCTTGCTATTCCCCCCTCTCCCCTGGAGGGAGAGGGGTTGGGGGTGAGGGGGATTTCCCAAACCATTCCCCCTCACCCCTCCCTCTCCCGGCGGGGAAGAGGAGGACAAGCCCTTCCGTTTGGCGAACCATCGCCGGAAGTGTTGGAAATGCAACTCCGGCAAACTCCGGCGGCGGTCGATACCGCCGAGGCTTTCGAGGATACTGCGTGCGAACCCTCGCTTTCCCAGCCAATTCACGATCCCCGCGAAGTTCGCCGCGAGCGGCGAGCCGGTATCCACATTCTTGGCGAGGTAGTGCCCCATCGGACGGACGCGCTTCGTGTAGTAAGCGTGCTGAAACTCCGATTTGAGCTTCGCCAGATCGACGTTACTCGGGCACTCGCTCTTACATGCCTTGCACGAGAGGCACAAATCCATTACCGGGGCGATCCACTTCTCCGAGAGCGGGGCCGAGTTGGATACCGTGTTGAGCGAAAGCCGCAGGGCATTGGCGCGGGCACGGGTGGTATCCCGTTCATCGAGCGTGGCCCGGTAACTCGGGCACATCGCCCCGCCTTGCGTCTTTCGGCACACGCCCGCGCCGTTGCAGAGTTCGATACTGCGAAAGAAGCCGCCTTGGGCCTCGTAATTGAACACCGTGGGAACCGTGGGCGTCGGTGCGCCGGGGGCGAACCGCATGTTCTCTTCCATCGCCTGGGCATTCACCACTTTGCCGGGGTTCAGCACGTTCTCGGGGTCGAATGCCCGTTTGATCTGGCGGAAGGCCTCGTAGATTTTCGGGCCGAACATCTTCTCATTCCACTCGCTCCGCACCAAGCCATCGCCGTGTTCTCCGCTCAAAGAGCCATGGAATTCCAGCACGAGATCGGTGACATCGTTCATGATGGCCCGCATCTTCACCACGTCGGCGGGATCATGCAGATTCAACACGGGCCGGATGTGCAAGCATCCGACGCTCGCATGGCCGTAGAAAGCTCCTTCCGTCCCGTGCGTTCGAATGATGCCGCGGAAGCGCTCGGCGAACTCTGGCAACCGCTCCGGAGCCACGGCGCAATCTTCCACGAACGTAATGGGCTTGCGATCCCCCGGCATGCCGTACAACAGTGGCACGGCAGAACTTCGCAAGCTCCACAAGGGATCGCGGAGCGCCGGTTCAGTTGCCACAACAGCCGCAGTCATTCCGGGTGCATGCTTCAATCGCCGTGCGAGCTTCTCGATGCGATCCGACACTTCCGCTTCCGTATCGGCACTGAATTCCACCATCAAGAGCGCGGCCGGCCGACCTTCAATCGCAGCCATCGTCTTGCTCAATGAACGTTGATTGCGAGCGAGATCGATCAACATCGTATCCATCAACTCGACCGCAGAAGGCCGCATTTCTAGGCACATCGCCAAGCAATCGAGCGCCGCGATCAACGAATCGAAATGCGGAACCAACAACCCGCGGTGCTTCGGCCGGGGAACGAGAATGAGTTCCGCCCCGGCAATCACCGCGAGAGTGCCTTCGGAACCGACCACCAAAGGAACCAGCGAACGCGATGCGATTCCCGGCAAGTTGTAACCGCTCACGCGCCGGAGAATTTTCGGGAAGCGGGATTCGATCTCCGCCGCGTTCGTTCGGGCAATGGTATCGATGGTGCCGTAGAGTTTCCCTTCGGCATCGTGGCGTTCGCACCTCGCCCGCCAACTTTTTTCATCGTGGAAGCCGAGTTCGGTCGTTCGCCCATCGGCGAGAACGACATTCAGGGAACGCACGTGATCGACCGTTTTACCGTACACCACGGAGCGCGCCCCGGCCGAGTTGTTGCCGAGCATCCCGCCGAGAGTCGCGCGATTCGCGGTGGCCACATCGGGGCCGAACATCAAACCGGTATTTTCCAGATGTCGGTTCAATTGATCGAGCACCACGCCCGGTTGCACCTTCACCGTTCGCGTTTCGATGTTCACTTCGCCCACGGAATTCAGATATTTGGAGCAATCGAGCACGATGCCGGGGCCGATGGATTGCCCGGAGAGGCTGGTGCCGCCGCCTCGGGCGGTGATGGGAATGCCGAGTTCCCCGGCGATTTGCACTGTGGCCACAAGATCCGCGGTGCTGCGCGGAATGACGACGCCCAATGGTTGGATTTGGTAATGGCTGGCATCGGTGGAATAGAGCCGCCGCGAGGTGTCGTCGAATCGCAGTTCCGCCGAAGTATGGTACTTCAGGTACTTTTGCAGCGAGTGCTTGCGGGCTTCGGTGAAATCGGGGAGTGCCATGCTGCTATTTTACGGAAGCCGGTGTGCGTAGAAATTCGCGGTCGGGGTTGCATGCTTCCGTTCCCATTCTGCGGGGCGAGCGGCGAAGTACTTATCGAATTCCGAACCGGTGCGGGCGAGTGCGAAGTCGAAGCGACCGTATTGCTTTTGCCAACGTTCCATCGCGGCTTCGGTTCCTTCTTGTGTTTCGCCCGCTTTCACAAATTCTTCGAGCCAATCTTCGCCGAACACTTCGCAGCGATCATCCACGAACACGCGGTAATTGGGTGCATAGTAACTGAGGAAGCCACCGTCGCTGTACTCGTTGAATATCTTCGCGGTCTGCCCCGGCGATTTCGGCTCGTACTCCCGAATCGCATCCAACGATTCCATCGGCCACGTTTTGTTGTCGAGCTTCGCCGAGCCGGTGCCGATCAACGGCAGTCGCACGCCGAAACCCTGCAAAATCAGGGCGAGTGATACGCATACCAACGCCGTGATCGCAATGCCCCGCGCGGCGGGGCGTTCGGAAATCACCGGCGAATAGGCGTCCGGCCGTTTGACCGCCAGCCATTGCGCCCAACGTGTTTGCGGCCACAAATCGGCGAGGGCCACCATGCCGACGATGGTGAACAGCGAGCCGTGCCGCACCCGCAACAGCGCTTGGGCGAGCCAAACCAAGGGCAATAACCAAACCACTCGCGGCTTGTGCGTCAGCCCGCAGAGGCAGAACAGGTAGAACCCGGCGAAAGTGAGCATCGGCCAGCCGAGCGGATCGCTGAAACGGAATCGCGCATGTTCGATGATTAAATCGGGCAACTTCGGCATGTTCATAATCAACAACCACGTCCGCGGCAAATCGGCACCGTATGGCGTTGCGAATGCCGTGAGCCCACACAGAGCGAAGATCGCGGAGAGGCCGAGGAACGTTTTCGGCCCATTGATCGGCGACGGCCAACCGATCACCCGGAAGGCCGTCCACCCGGCGAGGGCGATGCCGAATGTGCCGAGGCCGCCGAGCATTCCCCCGTGTATGTTCGTCCAAATGACATAGACCGGAATGAACCAAGCCAGCGATTTCCATTTGATACGGCCCGCTTCGAATGCGATCAGCCGATTCATTGTCCACGCCATAGCGAGCATGGTGAAGAGCAAGGGGCGGACATGAAAGTGGTTACTCGTGCCGGCGAGCGCGAGTAATAGCAGCCCGAGTGCGAAGATCGGATGCAGGCCGATGCGAACGAAACGGATACCGAGCCAAGCGATCAACCCTGCGGCAATCGCGGTGGTGCAAACGAGCAGGCTATCGAAGCCGCCGATGCG
>JBBQWA010000090.1:0-14104 GCA_038211045.1 Gemmatales bacterium | reverse complement strand
GGGGCCGTGCTCCCGGATGTGTATCACTTGTACAAAGGTGGCTCCGATTTCGAGGGGCTGAAGTTGCTGGCCGCCGGGAGTATCGGCATCTTCCATGTGAACGATTATCCGAAGCTCGAACGGGCGAAGATCACCGATCAGAACCGCGTCTACCCCGGCGATGGCGTCGCCCCACTCAAAGGCATTTTCGCAACGCTGAGGGCGATTAACTATTCGGGCTACCTCTCGCTGGAGATCTTCAACCGGGAATACTGGAAACAGGATCCGAACGAAGTGGCCAAGACTGGCTTGGCGAAATTGAAGGCGGCAGTCTCCGTTTGAAATTACTCGTCGCCGCTTGACTTGCTGCACCGTTCTGGAATACATTGTTACCACCTCTCAAATCGAACACCTCCTTCTCCGTTGATCGGTTTACATGTTCATACAACGTCGCAAGGGCTTTACTCTCATCGAGTTGCTCGTTGTCATTGCCATCATCGCGATCCTCATCGGCCTGCTCCTGCCGGCCGTGCAGAAGGTGCGTGCCGCCGCCAGCCGGATGAGCTGCCAGAACAACATGAAGCAGATCGGTTTGGCAGTCCACAACTACGGAACGACGTTCGGTCAACTGCCCCCCTCCTGCTACAACCGTGACGGCACGGGCACAACAGTCATCGCCCTGCCCGCGGTCGCCCCGGACAATGAAAGCGTCCGAGGGTTGCTGGCATTGATCCTTCCCTACATGGAACAGGAAAACGTCCAAAAGCTTTTTGACCAGAGCATGTCTTGGCGTGACGGGGCTCAAAACCGTACCGCGTCGGGAACCATGCTGAAGATGTACGTGTGCCCAGCAACGCCGGAAGGGTTGCGGACTCGACCGGTGACCACGTCACCCAGCTTTCCCGGCGCGGTGACCGACTATGTCTGGGTCGATCGCATTCGCTCGACCGTTCAAAAAAATGGGTACGGCGCGACGAACGTTCCCAGCGGTTGGCAGACCCTGTTCCAACCCAACCTGCCACAGCCATTCGGCGCCGTCACCGACGGCTTGTCCAACACCATCGCCATCATCGAAAAGGCCGGGAACCCGAACACGTATCGCCTACGGGCCAAGACGGGAACAGACAACAACACGGACGGCGCAGTTTGGAGCGCCCACAACTGTGCCATTACATACGATGGTGTCGATCCGGCGACTGGAGTCGCGACTTCCGCGGGATCCGCCACGCAAACCTTGGCAATGAATGGGAACAACGTCGACGAAGTCTACTCGTTCCACACCGGAGGGTGCAACCACCTGTTCGGCGACGGCTCCGTCCGGTTCATCAACCAATCGGTTCAGATCGGCGTGTACGTGGGGATGCTCACGCGGGCCGGGGGCGAGGCGAACGCTTCCGAATAGCAACTTGCCCTTTCGGCGGAACCACTAAAATACCTGATGCCGTGGGTTACCCACGGCATCTCCCATTCCGAGGTATTCCCGTGGCAGTGCATGTGGCGGTCGTCGGTGCGACCGGAGCCGTCGGCGATCTCATCCGCCTAGTTCTGGTCGAGCGCAATTTCCCCGTGAAGAGCATCAAGTTCCTGGCTTCCGCGAAATCGGCGGGGAAGACCGTGGAATTCGCCGGGAAACAGCACACTGTCGAAGCGATCTGCGCCGAAGCCTTCGCGGGCGTTCAAATCGTCCTTAGTTCGACTCCTTCGAGTATATCGAAGGAGTTCAGCCCCATCGCGGCGAAGATGGGGGCCATCGTCGTCGACAATTCCTCGGCTTGGCGGATGGATCCGGACTGCCCGCTCGTGGTTCCCGAAGTGAACGCCGAGGAGTTGCACAACGCCCGCAAGGGCATTGTGGCGAACCCGAACTGCGTGGCGATCCCGCTGTGCGTAGCCCTCAAACCATTGCACGATCTCGCCAAGGTGCGCCGGGTGATCGTTTCGACGTACCAATCGTCGTCCGGCAAAGGGGCCACGGGCCTCGTCGATTTCGATGCCCAATCCAAAGCGCTCGCCATGGGCCTACCGGTGCCCGCACCCACGGCGCACAAGGCCCAACTCGCCGGGAACGTGATCACCCTCGATTGGGCGCTCGAGCCCAACGGCTACACCGAAGAAGAGAACAAGGTGGTGAACGAGACGCAGAAAATCTTGGGCGATGCGACCATCGGCATCAGCCCGACGTGCGTGCGCGTGCCGGTGCGGATTTCGCACAGCGAATCGGTGAACGTCGAATTCGAGCATGCGCTGAGCGTGAACGAAGCCAAGGAGGCTCTGGCGAAGGCGCCCGGGATTGTGTTCCTCGATGAGTTCCTCACGGGGGAGTTCCCGCAACCGATCAATGCCGAGGGATCGGATATGACCTTCGTGGGTCGCGTCCGCCGCGATCCCTCGAACCCCAAGGCGCTGAATCTGTGGATCGTGGCCGACAACCTCCGCAAGGGTGCGGCTTCCAACGCCGTGCAATGCGCCGAAGAGCTACTGAAACGGGGAATCGTGAAGTGACAATGATCATTTAGCCCCCGGTGAAAAGGTCACCGCAGGTGAGCCGCACCGGGGGTGACGCGCAACATCCCCCGGTGCGGCTCACCTGCGGTGACCCTTTCACCGGGGGCTAAATCCGAATTGCCCGCAATGCGCAACTTGAAACTGACCGTGCGGTACGATGGCACCGAGTTCTACGGCTGGCAAACCCAGCCCGGCTTTCGCACGGTTCAAGAAACCCTCGAAAAGGTTCTCCAGAGTATCACCAACGTACTACGGGTGCGTGTGAATGCCAGTGGCCGAACGGATGCGGGCGTCCACGCTCTCGGGCAGGTCGTGAACTTCTACACGGCCACGAAACTCGATCACGCGACCATCGTCAAAGCGGTCAACGGCAACCTGCCGGACGACGTGAGCGTGTGCGATTGCATCGACGCCAGCCAATCGTTCGACGCCAACAAAGATGCGGTCGGGAAGACCTACCGCTACCAGATCCAAGACGGCCGCATCGGCGATCCATTCCTACGGCGGCTCGCTTGGCACCCGCGCCGGGTACTCGATGACGAAGCGATGCACCGAGCCGCCCAATCGCTGGTCGGCCGGCACGATTTCCGGAGCTTCGAGACGAACTGGCCCAACCGCATGAGCAGCATCCGCACCATTTCGGAAATGCGTGTGTACCGGCACGAGAACGTCATCCGTATCGAAGTGACTGCGGACGGCTTCCTCTACAACATGGTGCGTTCGATCACCGGCACGCTCTACCAAGTAGGCCGCGGCTACTGGCCGGAATCGAAGGTGAAAGAAATCATCGAATCGATGAACCGTTGCGAAGCCGGGCCGACGGCCCCGCCGCAGGGATTGTTCCTCGTGCGGGTGATGTACGGTGGCATCCACCGGGGGAATTCATCCTGAACGAAACCGAAGCTCACGGCACCGCAATCGTTTCCTTGGAAACTCGTTCCGCAATCGCCTTCAAATTGAGCCGTTCGCCATCCTTCGGAAACGGTTGAGGCAGCAACCACCACGTTTCGGTGAAGGACGCCGATTCCCCCACTTTCAGGCGTTCCCTGGGGCCGATCGGCTCCAATTCGATCCGGGGGCCGGTGGGATACCACACGGAGAGTGTCAGCCCGGCCGCTTCGTTGTAGACCCGATCCGGGTAAGTTGCGAATCGCTTTACGAACATCGTTCCGTTAGGCATCGCGTACCCCAACCATCCGGCGTGGCTGTCGAAGCCCAACTTCGGCTTCCGCGGCGGGGCCAAGATTTCCAAGCATCCGTCCCGTTCTCGGATATTTTCATCCGCCGCTTTCACGTTGATGATCGCACTCTCCTCGTACATCGCATACTTACTCGGGAATCGGCTCGCACGGTCGCCGATGGGAACGATGCAAATCCCGCCGCCGGGGGAAAAGGAACGGCCCCAATGGCAAACTTCCCGAATCGCCGTTCCCGTGTTGGTCATCGTTTGCGTACATGCGAGGCCGACCGATTCCCCGTGCCGAACCAGTCGGAACTCTCGGGCAAGTTGAATCCCGGCATCTTCCTTCGGGCTGGTCATTTTCACCGTACCGGCTCGTGAAATCTCGGCTGTCCATTCCCCGGCCCACGCCTTCGGGTGCGCCGTCACCGTCAGTTCCGGGCCGTAATCGAAGCGACCGGCGGACGCCGGCCCAGGTTTGCCGGGCTTGCGTTCTTTCTCGGCGGGGTCGAACCAGAGCGCGTCGGTTCCGTTCTGCGAGAATTCCAACACGCGCCCGCCCACCTGCGGGCAAAGCACCACTTTCGTTTTTTCGAGCCGAATTTCGATCGCTTGCGAATAGCCGTGGGACTCCAACACTCGTGCAGTCGGTTCCGCTGCGGTTGCGGAAGTGAGAATGAGAAATGCAACTGGGAGAGATCGGAGGAACATGACGATACCGGGGGCTTGGGAGAAGATCGCAAGCATGCTACCACGCAGTGGGGCCATTCTCACAATCGAATTCGGCAACGGGGTGTGCCTTTGGATTTCGGCCAAGAGCCAAATTGTGCATTCACCATCCGTCATTCCCGCGTAGGCGGGAATCCAGTTTTCACTCTGGGAACAATGCTTTCTGGATTCCCGCCTACAAGGGAATGACGGGAAGTGGGTATTCACTAATGCCGAAAACGAAAGGCACACCCCGGCAACGCGGCAACGCAATCCCCTTGACCGATTCGGCCCGTTCGGTTATGGCCCGCATGCTCTGGGGGAATTTTCGGTCGAAGGGGGTGGCAATCATGGTTCGAAGATTACTCGCATTCTTGCCGATCGGCCTCGCCCTCGGTTGCGCCAATACCTGGGACGCGATGAGTTCCAAGAAGTGGCGGGACTCCCCATTCAAACAAACGTTCTCCAACGACGATCCGATGTACGTCCTGCGTAACAAGGTCGAAGGGGACGAACGGGCCAAGGCGATGCGGCGGCTCAAAGAACCGGCCCAGAACGGCGGCACGCCGACGGAACAGGATGAAGCCCTGCAAATCTTGGGCGACGCGGCCACCAAGGAACCCAGCCCGGTGTTGCGTACCGCCGCCATCAATGCACTCGGAAAGTTCAAAGATCCCCGTTGCGTGCGGTTGATCGTCGCGGCGTACTATCAAGCCGATGGCCAATTGAACAAAGCGGTGAATGCTCCCACGGAAGTGCAGCAGAGCGGCTTATCCCGCGAGAGTATCGATTTCGTGGGGATGAACACGCCCACCGGCTTCCCGCCCGCGTTCGTTTCGACGATCCGCATGAAGGCGGTGCTGGCCCTGGCGGAAACAAAGCAACCCGAAGCGGTGAGTTTCCTCGCCGAGGTGGCCACGCGTAAAGCCGAGACGCCGCTCGAAGACCCGAACCGGGATATTCGCATCGCAGCGGTTCGCGGGCTGACGAGCATGCGCCAGAAAGGGTGCGTCGAAGCGCTTTCCCAAGTGCTCACGGCGGAAAAGGGCAAGGATGTGGCCGTGGTCGGTCGAACGCATCAGGGGTTGGTCGAACTCACGGGGAAGGAACTGCCGCCCGATCCGGAACAATGGTCGAAAGTTGTGCAAGCCGGGGTGCAGATCGCCCCGGAACCGAATGTCCTTGAGAAGGTGATCCACTCCGCCACGCCGTGATCGCGGGTGCATCGGAACGAATACGCTGGTCCTCACTGACGCGCTTAGCGAACAAGAATGGCACGGAACGCTGGACGATTCGCAGTTCACTCCGCACGATGAGTAAAGAGTTTTCCCTATTACGAACCACCGTGCCCCAATGCAACAAACGCTCATTCTGTTGAAACCCGATGCCGTGCAACGCCGCCTCGTCGGGGAGATTACCGGCCGCTTCGAAAAGAAGGGGTTGAAGATCGCGGGGATGAAACTGATCCAATGTTCCCGCGAACTGGCGGAGAATCACTACGCCGTCCACAAGGGCAAGCCCTTCTACGAATCGCTTTTGAGCTTCCTAACCAGCGGGCCGACCGTGGCCTTGGTACTGGCCGGCCGCGAAGCGGTGGCCGTGGGTCGTTCGCTCATGGGCCTGACCGACGGGGCCAAGGCCCCTCCGGGAACCATCCGCGGGGATCTCGCCATCAGCGTGCAGAACAACCTCGTCCACGGCAGCGATAGCGCGGAGAACGCGGCCTTGGAAATCGCACTGTGGTTCAAGCCGGAAGAATTGTTGAACTACGAATCGACCGATTCCAAGTGGGTGGGATAATGGAATGAAAGCCCCGGGAAATTGTCCCGGGGTGCTGAGCCGGAGGGACAATGTCTTTCCGCTTTCGGAATTCCCCGTCACGAACCTTTCCATTTCGGCAACTTCTGGCACACTTTCCTCAAACCATCCGGGGAATGAACCGTGCCAGCGAAGAACCCAACCCAACGCGCCGCCGAGTTGCGCGAACTCCTCGATCACCACAACCGAAAATACTACGTCGATGCAGCCCCAGAAATCTCCGACCGGGAATTCGACCGGTTGTTGCAGGAACTCACCGAACTCGAAAAAGCCCACCCGGAACTCGCCACGCCGGATAGCCCGACGCAACGCGTCGGCGGCGATGCCATCGAAGGCTTCGCCAAGGTCACGCACCGCGTGCCGATGATCTCCCTCGACAACAGTTACGATGCCGACGACCTGCGCAAGTTCGATGCCGATGTTCGCAAAGCGGCGGGGGAACGCACGGTCGGGTACACCGTCGAACTCAAGATCGACGGCGTTTCGATGTCGCTCACCTACGAAAACGGTCAGTTCGTGCAGGGGGCTACCCGCGGCCGCGGCGACGTCGGCGATGACGTTACGCACAACCTCCGCGTCATCCCCGGCGTGCCCCTCAAGTTGAACACGAAGACGCCGCCGAAAGTATTCGAGGTTCGCGGCGAGGTGTACATGAGCCGGGCCGAGTTGGTGCGGATCAACGCGGAGAAGGTCGAACGCGGTGAGGAAACCTACGCCAACGCGCGGAACACCACCGCCGGCACACTCAAGCTTCTCGACCCGAAGGAGAGTGCCCGCCGCAAGCTCAGCTTCTTCGCCTACGGCCTCGGCTTCGTCGACGGCATCGAAATCGCCACACAGGTAGAATTGTTCGCCACGCTGAAGAAGTTCGGCTTCCCCGTCAACCCGCACTGGGTCGAAGCCAAGAATGTGGACGACCTTCTCAAGCAAGTTCAAATCTGGAACGAAAAACGCAAGGATTTACCCTACGACACCGATGGCCTCGTCATCAAAGTGAACGAGGTGGCCTTGCGCACCCGCATGGGGGCCACAAGCAAAGTGCCCAAATGGGCGAAAGCCTACAAATTCGAGGCCGAGCAAGCGATCACCAAACTCAGTCGCGTCGCCTTCGAGATCGGCAAGTTCGGCGAACTCACCCCGGTGGCCGAGTTCGATCCGCCGGTGCAACTTGCGGGGACGACCGTCCGCCGGGCCAGTATGCACAACGCCAGTTGGGTGGAAAAGAAAGACGTTCGTTACGGCGATACTGTGGTGGTCGAGAAGGCCGGGGAGATCATCCCGCAGGTAGTGAGTGTGGTGCTCGAAGCCCGCACGGGCAAAGAAACGCCGATCGTTTGGCCGAGCGTTTGCCCCGTGTGCGGGGCCGATGTGGTGAAGGATGAATCGGCCAGCAGCTTCGGTTACATTTGTTCTAATGTTGCTGCCTGCCCGGCGCAACTCACCAAACGCATCATCTCATTCGCCCGCCGGGAACGCATGGATATCGATGGCCTCGGCGAAGAAGTTGCCAAGCAACTCATCGATGGCAAGCTCGTGAAAAACGTGACCGACTTGTACCACCTGAAAAAGGGCAGCCTCCTGAAGCTCGAGAAGTTCGGCGAAACCAAAGCCAACAATCTTCTCAAGGGCATCGAAGCGAGCAAGGATCGCGGCTTGCTGCGGGTGCTGGCTTCGCTCAGCATCTACGGCGTCGGCGAGAGCCTTTCGGAAATCGTCGTCGATGCTTTCCCGGATATCGATTCGCTCATCGCCGCGAGTGCCGAGGATTTGGCGGGGATCAAAGGCGTCGGGCCCAAGCGAGCGGAGAACATCTTCAACTACTTCCATTCCGACGTCGGTGAGGCCGTCGTGCGCGGGATGCGCGAAATCGGCCTGAAATTGACGCACGAGAAGAAGCCGGCACCCGCCGGGGGGTTGCCCCTCGCGGGGATGACGATCGTGGTGACCGGCTCGCTCGAAAAATACGACCGCCATCAGATTGAAGCCACGATCAAAGATCATGGCGGTAAGACTTCCGGCAGCGTATCGAAGAAAACGAACTTCGTTCTGGCGGGCGACAAAGCCGGGAGCAAACTCGATAAGGCGAAGGAACTCGGCGTGAAGGTGCTGACGGAAGCCGAGTTCAACGAATTGATTGGTGTGTGATCGGAATTTTCACCGCAGAGGGCACGGGAGGGCACACGAGTAAAACAACAAAAGGGGATCGGAGAATCGTGTGTTTATGGGTTGTACGCCGTATGAATTCCATTCAATGCTCTCTGATTTTCTCTCGTGCTCTCCTGTGCCCTCTGCGGTGAATCCTCTTAATTCAAATAAACCCGCTTCCCGGGGGTGATCGTTTTCATCTTCAATTCGCTCGGGTCCATCGCGAACAGCGGCGAGATCTCCACTTCGCAATTCTCCAAGCCGGTCAATCCGGCGATCTTCAACCATCGTTGAGATTGTGCGAGCATCGCCGCTTGAAGCGTGGCCAAGGAATCGGCACCGCTCGCATTCTTCAACGGAGCAAATTCCTCCTCGCGCAAGGTCTGCAAAACAAGCCAACGCTTCGCCAAGGGCAAGGCATCGAAAATGAAGAGTTCGAACTTGAGGGCGTTGATGCCGGTCGGCTCCGGGTCGCCCACGTGGGCCACCTTCTTCCGGGCGATGTGATACTCCAACCGTTCTTTTCCCGACGTGACCCGTTCGAGAAATGGCACACTGAATATGTGGATCGCGGGGTTCCCCGCCCGGAACGCGAGCGTACCATCGTGCGATCGTTCTTCCGACATCGCGGCTGGCATATCCGAATATTCCACGATACCGCACTTGCCGTCCACGAGCGCGAGAATGCCCACTTTCTCACCCGCTTCCTCTTTGAACACCACTTTACTACTCGCCTCGCAATCGCGTTCAATGTGCATTCCCAAGAAGCCCGGCTCGGCGATCTTCACCAGCGGGTTATCCACTTGGAAGTAGAAGATCTGCTTCACGCCCTGCGATTTCAGGCGTTCGAGCAACCCGCTCTCGGCGAGCGCGGTGAGGGTTCCGCCGTGGCCGTTGGGACTGAGGAAGAGTTGACCCGGCGCTTCGAGCAACACTTTCCCGGTCGCGGCGTCGAGTGCGGGCATCGTTCCTTGGGTGAAGAAATGCACCTGTTCCGCGGCGAGGCCGAACGCAGAGTTCTCCTCGAAGAACGCCACGGTTTCCGCGTGGGTGGCGGGGCTGGTCATCACGAGCAACGGCACGGGCTGACCGTAACGCCGGGTGAGAGCCAGCACCTTCTCGGCGTGAATCTGGAATAGCGTCGCCCCACTGATCGGGCCGACCGGGTACATCCCCTTGGGGTGGTCGAATCCGAGGCGGGTGCCCTGCCCGCCCGCCACGAGCAACACCGCGACTTCGCCGTTTCGTAGAGCAACCTCACCGCGCTCGACGATCTCGGCGGGAACATGGCCGAACGGTTCGACGGGGGTCGGATGGATACGATCGCGCGACGGCAACGCTACAGCCGATTCGTTCCGCTTGGCGAAGAGTGCGTTCAACGCCTCGAAATCGAGGGATCGAAGTTCCGATTCAAATCGCTGACAATCCACCTCGGGGAGCGATCCCACGCCTTCGAGCAAGTGTTCTTGGCCGTGGAGTTTCAGGAGAGCGCGGAGTTCCATCATCGGGTGTGCCCCAGGGGAATGCGAAGACCATCGTAAGCGAGTTCGATATTCGCGGGAAGCGCGGGCGGCTCGCCGGAATTGAACAGGTGCGAAAGGTGCGTGAGGTACGCCCGCTTCGGTTTCAATCGTTCGATCACTTCGAGAGCTTCCGTCAAACCGAAGTGCGAGGGATGCGACTTCCCCGGTTTCAAACAATCGAGGATCAGAACGTCCAATCCTTCCAAGTGCTGCCAGCTTCGGTCGGGGATCACGTTGACATCGGTGCAGTACGCCACGTTGCGGATGCGGAAGCCGAGGGTGTTGAACCGCCCGTGGATCAGGGGAATCGGCACGATTCGCTGGCCCATCACTTCGAAAGGTTCCTCGGCGATCCTTCGGAATTCGAGCTTGGGTAGTACACCGGCTGGGAGTTCCTCGGCGGCCGGGTGGAACGCGTAACTGAACACGTTGCGAATCACTTCTTCAACGTCGTCGGTGCAATAGATGGGCAATGCTCCGCCGAGAATTCGAGGGAACACGCGAACGTCGTCCAAGCCGAACAGGTGATCGGCGTGGTAGTGGGTGTAGAGCACGGAATGGACGAGCGGGATTTTTTCGCGGAGCAATTGCATCCGCAGTTCCGGCCCGGTATCGATGAGCAGATTCCCGGCCGGCAGTTGCAACAGCACAGAAGCGCGGGTGCGATTGTTCTTCGGGTTCGGCGATCGGCAGATCGCGCAATCGCAGCCGAGCACAGGCACCCCCACCGAAGTGCCGCAACCGAGAACGAGGAGTGAGCCGAATTCCATGGGGGTAATTTACGAGGAAACCCCGCCCGGGGAGAGTCGGGCGGGGCTTCGGATTTCCACGCGAGTGGAAAATATTAGTGCCCGGCGGGGGCGTGACCTTCGAGATAAACGGGCTTATAGCCGCCACGGGCTTTAAAGTACCCGATGAGCAACAGATACGCAATGAACATTCCGACGGGGAACAGGGCGACCGTTTTCAAAGCGTTCTTCTTGGCCGCTTCTTTGCTCGTCTTGATTTCCTCCTTATCGGTAGCGGATACGAGTTCGACCTTCTTTTCGTCGAGCGGTTGGTACTCGCCGAAGAGGCTGGTTTTCTTCTCGCCCATCACGCGCTCGTGCAAAGCGGTGTTTTTGGCCATCAACGATTGGTCGATCGATTTATCTTGAATGTTGCCGAGCAGTGGAGTGCCGAGAATGCCCACGGCCATCATGCCCAACCCGCCGATGGAATTGAGTGTGAGTGCCCCGCCTTTGGGGAATTGTTCCGAGACGACACCGAGCATGGTCGGCCAGAAGAACGTCTTGCCGAAGGCGTAGAGGGTTGCGGCAAGAATGATGAAGCCCCCTACCGCCATCGAAAGGCTGAACAAACCGGCGGCGGCGATGGCGGCACTGATGGCGAGCAATCCGAGCGGCGAAAGTTTGTGTACGATTGGCCCGGCGAAGAATCGAAGCACCATCATAATAAACGACGTGTAGAGCAGAACGTAGATTCCCTTGCCACCGAGTTTGATCATTTCCGGTTCCATCAAGCTGCCGATCCAGCTATCGGTGCCGAGTTCGGTGATGGCCAACGGGATCATGATGAGCATGAGGAAGACGAAGAGCGGCCGGCCCAACGATAACGTGTAAACGCCGACGATTGCGGCGATCACAGCGCTGATGCCGAACTTGATGGCGAGTTTCTGGGTAACATCGACCGTACCGACGACCGGAAGGTTGAACCAAGATATCACCGCATCCGAACCGATGATGATGTTGAACTTCTCGAGCACATTTGCCAATTCGAACACGATCAGCGTGCTCACAAGTAGCGCTCCGAAGAAGCCGACTTCTTTCAGCATGTCGCGGAACGGCACCCCGGCGGCCACACGCTCATTAATTGGGAACTTTACCACAAACAGCATCGCACCGTAGACCGCCACGGGAATGCCGACGAGGCCGACTTGCAATCGCCAATCCATGCCGCCGAGGGCGAGTGCGAGAAGGCCGCCGAGGACCAAGCCGCCGGGCCACCCGGCGTGCAGGATATTCAACCACTTGGTTTTATCCTTGTTGAACATGGTGGCGACGACGGGATTGATCACGGCCTCGATGGTACCGTTGCCGAGGGCACCGATGAAACTGCCGAGATACAGCACCCAGTAACCGCTGGCTCCCCCGGCCACGAGCGACGGGGCGGAGATCACGATCACCATGTACAAGGCGTGGCAAATGAACGCGAAGATCATCGCGGTGCGGTAACCGATTTTGTCCACGATCAAACTGAATAGCACAATGCTGATGGCAAACGGCCAAAGCCCGACGCCGAAGATTTCGCCCTTCTGCGTTTCGTTCAGGCCGAATTCCTTCGCCCAAGTATCCATGAGATTCGCACGGACGATAAAACCGAACGAAGTTGCAATGAGCGAGATGAAACATGTCCAGAACAGTTTCATATCGCGGCCAGTGTCGTTCATAAGTACCGAACTCCAGGAGAGGTTGCTGAGGGCGAAGGGCCGATGATACCCGGCGAATTTCCGAACAGTCTATGGGAAAAGGGGGATTTCGACCGTTTCTTAAGAATTTCCGGGCCGAACGGACGGGAAAACCTTGGCGGGCGTAACGATTGCTCAGCCCGCGCACCCGAAACTCGATCGGCCGAAGGCAACTCCCACTCAACGCCCCGTCGGGCAACGGACGATGACAATTTCGGTAGGTCGTCCGCGCATCGGAGTGGGTTCGCCATGAACGAGCTGAACGTTTTGGCGCTCGTGAAAGGCGAAGATCGATTCGTATACGTATACGACGATTCGAGCCGGGCCGAGGTCATCGACGCGATGCGGGATCACGCCGCCGATCCGGAAGTGAAGTTGAATTGGTTCGATGCGGCCGTGCTCACGGAACGTGCGAGGCAGCAAGCCGGGGCGACGCACGGAGAATTGACGAGCCGGATTGGGTAGCCGCGCCGGTTTGAGTACACCCTCTCCCCTTAGGGGAAAGGGTCGCACGGAGCGCAGCGACGGGCGGTGAGGGGGTTTTGCAGAGGTTCTAAGAACCCCTCTCCCGGTTCGCTGTGCGAACCACTCTCTCCCTCAAGGGGAGAGGGTGATAGAAGGCATCATTCCCCGAGATATTGCAACCGTGACACTCGAACGTGGCTTTGCCGAGTTTCTAACGCACCTGAGTATCGAGAAGAATTCGTCGCCGCAGACCGTGAAGTCTTACCGCGAGGATTTGTCTCAGGCACTCGAGTTCGTGCGTGAGCATTTCAAAAAAACTTCGGTCGAGCCGGGCGATTGGAACACGCGGGCGCTGCGGGCTTTCATGGCGTGGCTCTCCGAACAAGGGTATGCCCGTTCGACCGTGGCTCGCCGTTTGGCCGCCGTGCGAACCTTCGGCAAGTTCCTCTGTCGGCAGGGAGTACTCACGGCGAACCCGGCGGAAGCACTCCGCGGCCCCCGGCAAGCGAAAACGCTCCCGCATTTCCTCACCTTGGAAGACATTCAAAAATTACTCGGCACTCCTACCTCACGAGATTGGTCCGGGCGGCGGGATCGCGCGATTCTCGAAACGCTTTACTCGGCGGGGTTGCGCGTCTCGGAACTCTGCGGGTTGAATCTCGCCGATCTCGATCTCGAAGAGGGGGTGGCGGTCGTTCGCGGGAAGGGCCGCAAGGAACGCCTCGCACTCTTGGGCGATGAAGCTCAGAACGCTTTGAAAACGTGGTTCGCCGATCGCAAGGAACTTCTCTCGAAGGCTGGAAAACAATCGGATGCGGTGTTTTTGAACAACAAAGGCGGGAGGTTGACCACTCGCAGTGTCGGCCGAATGTTGGAGAAACATCTATTGAGTGCGGGCCTCGATCCGCGAACGACGCCGCACACGCTCCGCCACAGTTTTGCCACGCACTTGTTGGATAACGGCGCCGACATCCGCGGGGTGCAAGAACTGCTCGGGCACAAGTCTCTGACCACGACCCAAGTGTACACGCACGTGACACCCAAACGCATCGAAGAGAGTTACCGCAGCGCCCACCCGCGGGCATGAAAACTAGCAAATGCGTTAGCCCGACGCGTAAGCGAGCAATACCCCTCACCCGCCAGAACCTTCGGTTCTGACGACCTCCCCCACAAGGGGGGAGGTGATGAGTGTGGCTGAGAATCGCGTATCGCTGAACGCCGAATTCACCCACCTCCCCCCTTGTCGGGGAGGTCGCTCCGAACGCAGTGAGGAGCGGCTGCGGGGTGGTATTCCTTCGATGACTGAGAGTAACC
>JBBQWA010000089.1:0-14185 GCA_038211045.1 Gemmatales bacterium | reverse complement strand
TCAGAATCGTCGACAATGGCAACATCGCGTTGACCAATAGTAATAACTACAGTTTCACTTTGGTCACCGGAACCTCCGCCGCGAGCATTACCGGTACCCCGACATTCAATGTTACCGGCAGCGGCACCGCATTTGCCGATTATCTCACCGCCAACGGCGCGGGGGCTTTCACCCTCTCCACCACGGGGAACAACGTTTACTTGAACCTCGCGGCGGTTCCCGAACCGGGCACATTGCTCGGCATCTCGGCACTTGGAATGTGGGGTTTCGCCCGCGGTCGCCGGTGGATAAAACGCGCGACCAAAGTTTAATGGGCTTCGGCCTTTGCCCGAGGATCGATCATCGGGTATAATTCAACATTCTTCCACCTGCCGGCATTAAATTCATTCCGGCATACATATTTCAACTACGAGGGCACGCAAAATGGCTCTACCACGGAACCGTTTTCAGAGAACTGCGTTCACCCTGATCGAATTGCTCGTGGTGATTGCGATCATCGCGGTGCTCATCGGTTTGCTTTTGCCCGCCGTGCAGAAGGTGCGGGCGGCTGCTGCGCGGATGAAGTGTTCAAACAATCAGAAACAAATCGCGTTGGCGATGCACGGCCACGAGAACGCCATGGGCAAGTTGCCCGTTGGTAGTGTGGGTAATGGAGGCAACGGAACATTTTCCTATTGTTGGCGCGCACTGGTCTTGCCTTATATTGAACAACAGAATCTTTTTGATCAGTTGCAGTTCAACGGTACCGAGGTGTTCAGCGGCACGGGTACGGCGCCTAATGCTCTCGATGCTAGCAAACGAAACTTCTTGCTGGTGGGCCTTGTGTTGCCCGCATACCGCTGTCCTTCAAACACAAGCGAAGCCATTTATGACAAAGGCAGTTTCTTCAATAAGACTGGCGTGATGTTTTGCGATTACGTAGGCGTGGCTGGGGCATCCCCCGATCCGATCGGGCGAACCACAGGCACGATCCTTGCTGCATCTGATTACGGCGATGTGGCGAATTCTGGTTGCCTTTTGGTCAATGAAGCCCTGAAGCTAATTGAAATCTCGAGCGGGGACGGCACCTCCAATACCATCATGCTCGCTGAACAGTCCGGTCTCGTCTTGGATAGTACAGGCAAGCCGAAGAACATCAGCAGCAACCATAGTGGGGCTTGGTTGGGCGCCCAACGTACACGTACTGTCGCACAGCAAAGCACGCAGAGTGCTGATGCGTTCTATTATGGCAATGGGGTCACAACGGTGAAGTTTGCCATCAACACAAAGGCTACCACGCCCAACGCCAGTCAAGCCACCCAAGAAAACAACACGATCCTAAACTCGAACCATACGGGTGGCATCAATGTCGCCTTCGCCGATGGTAGCGTGAGGTTCATCCGCGACGGGATCAGACTCGCCGACTTGCGTGCGCTCTGCGTGCGAAATGATGGTCTTACGCCCAATGAAAACTAATATTCAGATCGGAGTGAGCATGACTTTTCGTTTGCACCATGTCCTGCCATTGACGATGTGTTCCATTCTATTGTTCGGCGGATGCAAGCCTACTGAACGTGATCGTTGCACGGTGGAGGGAAAAGCGACCCTTGATGGCAAGCCGCTCCAAGGCTTCCATATCGTCCTCTACTCCGAGGATACCGGCGGAGGCGGCGGTGAAGTGACATCGGACGGTTCGTTCAAGATTCACGGCCCTATCCAAGAGAGCGAGTTCAAAGTCTATTTCGTCATTCCGGCCGACACCAAAGGCGAGGCCCGCGCTAAGCTCGAAGCTGTAGCCCTGCCCAAGAAGTACCGCAAAGCCGAAACCAGCGATTACAAAGTGACCCTCCAACCCGGCAAAAACGTTCTCGAAATCGATTTGAAACCCTAGGTTCCCACCATGCGTTCGGCGTTCGTTACTCTCGCATCGCTCCTCGGCTTCCTCGCCGGCTTGCCCGCGAAAGAGACCCCGGTGGCTCCGCCTCCTGCAGCGGGGTACGTCGAGAAGGCACAACCGTTCCTCGCCAAGCATTGCATGGCCTGTCACAACGAGAAGCAATCGAAGGCCGGGTTCCGCGTCGATAAGCTCAACACCGATTTCGGGGCTCCCAAAGCGGCCGATCATTGGAAGGAAGTGATCGACCGCATCAATGTGGGCGAAATGCCCCCAGCGGAATCGCCCCGGCCCACGGCGGAGGAAATTGCCGGGTTCGTGGGTTGGGTGAACGAGAACCTCAAAGCCGCCGATGCGGCGGCGAAGAATGCCGGGGGCCGCATTCCGATGCGGCGACTCAATCGCGATGAATACGCGAACACGATCCGCGATCTGTTGAAGCTCGATGCGAACATCGTGGCCTCGCTCGTCGAGGAATTGCCCGGCGACGGCAAAGCCGAGGGGTTCGATCGGCTGGGTGTGGCCCTCTTCTTCGATCAAACGCAAATCGAACGCAGCTTGACCGCCGCTTCCAAGATCGCCTCAAAAGCGGTGGTGTCGGAACCGCCCAAAACGAATGTATTGACCCAGAAGTTCCCGTTCTTGCGGGCGAAGCCGCCGGGCAAGACCGTCGAATCGTACGCCAATTCACCGCACCTGATACCCCGCGGCGCCGATACGCTGTTCATCAAACCCGAGTACGTGGAGTTCCTGCAAGGCGGGCCCACATACACGAAAGAACTCGCCGAGTGGGGCGTGATCGATCACTTCGCTATCGGCAAGGTGGTGCTGCAAGACGGCGATTACCGCTTTCGTATCAAAGCCAAGGTCGATCAACGCGGCCGCACCGAAAAGAACAGGTTGCAGTTGCAATACGCGATGAAGTCGCCGATCCAAACGGTGAAGGAAGTCGATCTCGATCCTTCGGGCGTTACGGAATTGACGATGTTCCTCCGCGGCCCGAATAACGGCGAAGTGAAAGGCCCACAAACTTTCAGCCTGCTGTGGAACCACAACCAAGAAGCCATCATCCCCGAACCGGAGCATTTCGCCTTGGCCCGGCAGATGACCGCCCTCTCGCGGGAACGGGAACGCAAAGCCGCCGCGAAAGCCCCGCAATCGGAGCTCGACAGTCTTCGAGTGAAGCTCGACGGGGTGCTGGAGAAGTTGAACACATGGAAAGGGCCGAAATCGATTTACAACCCGGCCAAGAACATTGAGAAGCTCGCACGGTTGCAAATCACTTCGATTGAAATCGAAGGGCCGATTCAGAAGGAATGGCCCCCGGCCAGCCACAAAGCCCTCGGCTATGAAGCCGGTGGCCGCAGCGATGAGGCGTACGTTCGAGAAATGTTCGGCAAGTTCCTTCCCCGTGCCTACCGTCGCCCTGTAACCGCGGCGGAAATCGATGCCGTGGTGAAGGTGGTGATGGAAGGTCAGAAGGCCAAGGGTTCAACATTCCCGCAAGCGATCCGGGCCGGGTTGCAACGGGTGCTTTGTTCGCCGAGCTTCCTGTTCCTGAGCGAACCCGCCGGTAGCAATCCGCAAGCGCGGCCCCTCACCGATTACGAGTTCGCCTCGCGGCTTTCGTACTTTCTCTGGAGTTCGATGCCGGACGATGAACTCTTCGCACTCGCCACGGCCGGTAAGTTGAAGGAACCCGCCACGGTGAAGGCTCAAATCACCCGGATGCTGGCCGATGCGAAGGCGGCGGAGTTCGTGAAGAACTTCGGCGGCCAATGGCTCTCGGTGCGGGAGTACGGGGCGATCCAACCCGCCGCGACCTACCGCAACTACGACAAAGCCCTCGAACGGGCTTCCCAACGGGAACCCTTGGAATTCTTCGCCGAGGTGCTGCGGAAGAACGAACCGATCACGGCCTTCTTGGATTCCGATTTCGTGATGGTCAACGAACGGCTCGCCGAACACTACGGCATTGCGGGGGTGAAAGGCACCGAGTTCCGCCGCGTGGCGATCCGGCCCGAAAATCATCGGGGCGGCATCCTCGGCATGGCCGGGCTGATGACCTTCCTCGCCGATGGCACTCGCACGTTGCCGATGCGCCGCGGTTCATGGGTTCTCCGCGAACTTTTCAACGATCCGCCGAACGATCCGCCGCCGAACGCCGGGGAAATTCAACCCAACACCGGCGGCAAGAACCTCACGGTTCGGGCGCGCCTCGAACTCCACCGCAACGATGCGGTCTGCGCGTCTTGCCATTCCAAGCTCGACCCTTACGGCTTGGCATTGGAAAACTACGATGCCATCGGCCAATGGCGCGAAAAGGCCAACGGCGAAGGCTTCCGCGCCAATCAGGCCCCGGTGCTCGACGTCAGCGGTAAGTTCCCCGATGGCAGCGCGTTTTCAACGCTGGAAGAGTACAAAGCGGGGCTGCTCGCGAAGAAAGAGAAGTTCGCACGGGCGTTCTCCGCCAAGTTGCTCATCTACGCCCTCGGCCGCCCCGTAGGATACACCGATACCGCATTGATCGATTCGCTCGGCGGCAGTTTGAAATCGAACGAATACCGAATTCTCTCGCTGATCGATGCGATTGTGGCGAGCGAAGCTTTTACGACGAAGTAGGTATACTGTTTATCCGAGCCGGAAGCGTAAGCGACGACGGTGAGGCAGATCGAGAATCGTCGCTTACGCTTCCGGCTCGGAAACACCTTGGAACGCATTATGAACATTCTCGAACATACTGCGATGCCCCGCCGCAGTTTCCTGAAAGCGGGCGGCATCTCCATCGCGCTGCCTTGGCTCGACGCCATGTATGCCCGGGGTGATTCCCCGAAAGCACCGGAGCCGATCCGCCGGGCCATGTTCTGCTACTTCGGCCTCGGCTTGAACGGCCGCGATTTCACCCCCGAAGCCACCGGTAAGCAGTACGCCAGCACTACGATCTTGAAACCGCTGGACGCCTACCGCGACGACTTCACCGTGATCTCCGGGATGAAGCTCACCCACGGCGGCGGCCACACCGGCGAACGTTCGTTCCTCACCGGCACCAACACCCACAGCGCCGGGGGGAAGTTGCGGATCTCTTGCGATCAGGAACTCGCCGAGGCCATCGGTAAGCAAACGCGATTCCCCTCGCTGACGCTCGGCATCCGTCGGGGAACCGGCTTCGGCGGCAACCAAGATCAAACCCTTTCGTGGAGTGCCAGCGGCACGCCGATCCCCGCCGAGAATCGCCCGCACGTCCTCTTCGATCAACTGTTCCGGCCCGACTCCGCCGAGGCATTGAACCAACGCGAAGCCGAGTTCATCCGCCGCACGAGCGTGCTCGATTCCCTGCAGATCGAGGCGAAGAAACTCGAAGGGGCACTCGGGGCCGACGACAAACGCAAACTCGACGAGTACCTCACCGGCATCCGCGATCTCGAACGCCGTATGCAAGAGGAAAAGGCGTGGCTCCGCCGGCCGAAGCCGAAGGTCGATGATCTCGTCTTCGGCAAGGAACAGGGCCTCGACCCGGAGAAAGCGGGGCTGGAATACCGCCGGTACCAGCGTTTGATGTTCGACGTGATCGTTCTCGCCCTGCAAACCGACAGCACCCGCGTGATCTCGTACATGGCCCGGATGGACGGCCAAGACGGCACCGGCGCGTGGCGCGAAATGGGCAACCCCTACAACTACCACGAAATGACCCACCACGGCGAAGACCCCGATAAGCTGAAGTGGTTCACCAAGGCCGATGTCCTGTACATGGAAGAATGGGCCTACTTCCTCGGCAAGTTGAAGTCGATCCGCGACGGCGGCGGAACGCTGCTCGATCATACGCTGTTGTGCTACGGCAGCAGCAACGGTTCTGTGAATGCTCACTTGAATACCAACTTGCCAACTATGCTCGCTGGGGGTGCCAAGCTCGGGGTGAAACACCAAGGCCACATCCTGAAGAAGGACGTCCGCCTCGGCAACTTGTGGAGTACCGTATTCGACCGCATGGGCGTGCCGCTGCCCAAGAACTTCCAAGGTGGCGAATCCGACGGATCGGTGAAGGAACTGATCTGACTCCCACTACGGTTATTTGAAATTCGCATTACAACTCGGATCGCTCCATGATTTCACTCGCCGAGCTTCGCAAAAACTACACACTCGGTGGCCTCTCGGAAGCCGAAGCCGGCCACGAACCCTTCCAATTGTTCCGCCAATGGTTCGAACAAGCGCTCGCGGCGGAATTGAACGAGCCAAACGCCTTCACCTTGGCCACCTGCACGCCGGGTGGCAAACCCTCGGCCCGAGCCGTGCTGTTGAAAAACCTCGACGATCGCGGCTTTACTTTTTTCACGAATTACGATAGCCGCAAGGGGCGTGAAATCGCCGCGAACCCCGCCGTGGCGATGGTGTTCCTGTGGGACGAACTCGAACGCCAAGTGCGAATCGAAGGCCGTGCCGAACGAGTCTCGGTCGAGGATTCCGATGCATATTATCGCGTTCGACCTCTCGGCAGTCGGCTCGGCGCGTGGGCCTCGCCGCAGAGTGCGGTGATACCGAACCGGGAATTCTTGGAAGATCAGCATGCCGGGTTGTTGAAGCAATACCCCGATGGCGATCCGCCCCGGCCCGTGAACTGGGGTGGCTACCGCGTGGTTCCCGAGACAATCGAATTCTGGCAAGGCCGGCCGAGCCGATTGCACGATCGGATCGTATTCCGCCGCACATCCGACGGCTGGATGGTTCAACGGCTCGCCCCCTGACTATCATGAGCAAAGGTATCCGGGTGTACCCGGTTCGATATTGCCCCCATCAATGGAGCTTCCCCATGAGAACTTGGATCACCGCGATCACCATCGGCATGCTCGGCGGCCTGACCGCCTGCGGCAACGATAAACCCCAAGGAGATAAGAAAGTGGCAACCCCGCTCGAACAGAAAGTGACCGGCATCGACGGCAAGGAAGTGAATCTTGCCGATTACAAAGGCAAGGTCGTTCTCTTCGTGAACGTCGCGAGCAAGTGCGGTTACACCCCGCAGTACACAGGCATGCAAACCCTCTACGAGAAGTACAGCAAAGACGGTTTCGTGCTCATCGGCGTGCCCTCGAACGATTTCGGCGCCCAAGAAAAAGGCACGAACGAAGAAATCGCCAAGTTCTGCTCGACCAATTACAAAGTCACTTTCCCGATGCTCGCCAAGCAACCCGTAAAAGGCGAAGGCAAATCGGCACTGTACGAAGCGCTCACCACGAACGCACCGACCAAGGGCGAAGTGAGCTGGAACTTCGAGAAGTTTCTGGTGAACAAGCAGGGCGAGGTTGTGGGGCGGTACAAATCGAAGGTCGCCCCGGATGCGGAAGAATTGACCAAGGCCATTGAAGCGGCAATCGCCGCGAAGTGATCTCGAACGCCATCCATCAAGCCCACCCGTTGCAACGGGTGAGCTTTTTGTTTACTTCACCATCTTCGCCACATCGTCCTTGATCGCGTCGGCCCAAATCTGGTAACCGTCTTTGCTGAGGTGCAGCAAGTCGGGCATGATCTTTCGTTCCAATCCACCTTTGTCGTTCAAGAATTTCGTGCCGATATCTTTGTAGAACACGGTTTTGCCGTCGTCGTACTTGGCAATGATCTCGTTGATCGATTTGATCTTCGCGCTGAGCTTATCTGCGGGGGCCACCGTTTCTTCTTTGGTAATTCCACCGGCACGGGGGAACACGCCGAGCAGCAGGATTTTGATCTCCGGCTTTTGTTTCTTCAACTCCGCGATAATAACTTTAATTCCTCCAGCGACCTCGTCGGGCTTATGCCCGTTGTTCGTACCGATCATAATGACCGCGGCTTTCGGCTTGAGGGTATCGATTTCTTTGCCTTCGGTGATCCGCCAGATCACGTGGCCGGTTTGATCGCCGCCGATGCCGAGGTTCACGGCTTTCATGGGGGCGAAGGTTTCCTTCCAGGCATCTTTGCCCGCACCTTCCCAGCCTTGAGTGATCGAATCGCCGAGGAAAATCACGTCCCCTTCACTCTTGGTATCGGCGATACGTTTGAGAAATTCCTTGTGGCGGGGATTATCGCGGTTGAGCGATTTGGCGGCCGGGTTGTCTTTGGCTTCTTGGGCAATGGCCCCGAAGCCGAGCAGGAACAGGGTGGAAGCGAATGCGAAACGACGCAAATTCATGGGAGAAGCTCCGAACGGAGAGATGCGGCCCAACGGGCCATGGTGGGATAACCGACGCAAAGTTCAGTATGCGAGAACCGGCACCGCCGGGCAACCGCTCACATCGTGCGGACGCGGGGGGAAGAGAGCTATAAGATATCCGCTTATTGGTTTATAGAACGCCGAACGTTCGTGTCGAGCGAACAATACAAGGGTGATTGAAACATGGAAGCGGGTATCGTCGGTCTGCCGAACGTGGGCAAAAGCACGCTGTTCAACGCGCTCACTTCGTCGAAGAACGCCCAGAGTGCGAACTTCCCGTTCTGCACCATAGAACCGAACGAAGGGATCGTACCGGTGCCGGACGATCGCCTCGACCGCATCTGCAAATACATTCCCCCCAAGAAAGTCGTGCCCGCGCAGTTGAAACTCATGGACATCGCCGGGATCGTGAAGGGGGCGAGCGAAGGGCAAGGGCTGGGCAACAAGTTCCTCAGCCACATCCGCGAAGTCGACGCGATTCTGCAAGTGGTTCGCTGCTTCGAGGATCCCGATATCATCCACGTCGCGGGGAAGGTCGATCCGCTTTCGGATATCGAAGTGATCGAAATCGAATTGATGCTGGCCGATATTCAAACGCTCGATACCGCACTCCCCAAGGCCGAACGGGGTGCGAAAAGCGGTGATAAGGAAGCCATCGCCCGCGGCGACGTGATCCGCAAGTGCCAGGCGCACTTGGCGACGGAACAACCGTTGCGAAAGTTGAAACTCACGAAGGATGAAACCAAGGTGATCTCCAGCTTCGGCCTAATGAGCGCCAAGCCGATCCTCTACGTGGCGAACGTGGACGAGAACGATTTGGAAGGCAAAGGAACGATGGTGAAACAGGTGCGGGATTTTGCGGAGAAGGTCGGGGCGGAAGTGGTGCCGGTGTGCGCGAAGTTGGAAGCGGAGATCGCGGAACTCGAACCGGCGGATCGCGCCGAGATGCTCTCGGCCTCGGGCTTGGCCGAACCGGCACTCGCCACGCTCGTACGCGCGGCGTACCGCGCCCTCGGCTTACAAAGCTACTTCACGGCGGGCGTACAGGAAGTCCGGGCGTGGACGGTGCCCGTCGGTGCCACCGCACCGCAGGCCGCAGGGGTGATCCACACCGATTTCGAGAAGGGATTCATCCGCGCCGAAGTGTATTCGCTCGCAGATTTGGAACTTTACAAGAGCGAGAAGGAAATCAAGTCCGCCGGGAAGATGCGCGTCGAAGGGAAGGCGTACGTTATGCAAGACGGCGACATCTGCCACTTCTTGTTCAATTGACAATGCCACCCGCAAACGCGGGTGGCATTTTGTGTTCTCGCCGTTACTTCCGCATGTAATCGACTGTGAACATCGGTTCCTTCGAGTCGCCCATGTACATGCTGTACATCATGTGGTTGTCGTCGAGCATGTGCCATACGCCTTTGGCCTTGGTCATTTTGCCGTCCATCCCCGGGCCTTCGCCCATGAGGGTGATTGTCTTCTTTTCCTTGTCGCAAGTGCCTTCCATCATCATCGGCGTGGTGGATTGGCTGTCGATCCAAATGCTGACGTATTTCCCTTTCTTGGCATCGTAGGTGTCATGGCTCATGCCCGTGAACGATCCGAGCGGGCACTCCGATTCCAACTTACCGCAGAGCCACAACCCTCCGAGGCCCATTTTGTATTCGACGTTGCCTTTGAATTCCTTGCCCGCAGCCTTCATTACCGTCGTCCAATTGCCTTCCATTTTCTTCAACATTTCGTGTTCGGGGCCGGGCTTGGCCACTTCTTGGGCGCGAATCGCAGCTCCGGAAGCCAAGGCGATGACGGCCGCAATTGCCAGTGGGGTAAACTTCATCATGGCGAACTCCTCGTGGGTAAAGAAAAGAATCGTGCCGGGTTGGGTCAAACCCTCCGGCACGATTCTTTGAGCAAGCTTTACGCCACTCCCGCGATTATGAAGTGAATTTCATACGAGTGCGTGCTTTCAATAATCGCCGAGGGTTTCGCTCCCGGCCATCGTGGTCAACGAGGCGAAGATGGAAGTATTTACGTTCTTGCGAATGGCTTTGGCGGAACCGTCTCCGAATACGAAATTGATAACGCCGGTGTGGTTCGCCCCCCACATCCGTTTGCAAGCGTTAATGTGGATCGCCTTGGCGTTTATGCAACCGGTGTAATCGCCGCTGAGAATCCAAGACGAATCGACGCCCGAACTTGTGTTGTAACCTCCGTAGGCGTAGCCCCAGAAGGTGCCCCGCGTCACATGGCTTACGTAGCTCGATTCGCCGACGAGCATGGTGTTGGACATCCCATCGCGGACGTCGGAGATTTTTGCTGGAACCAGCCAAGTTTTCGGTGGTCCGGTGGCGTGCAGGATACCGAGCCATTCGACTGGTAACGTGGATTCGGCCGAGTGGTCAAACCATTGGGAACCCGTGCCGTTGCTTTTGCCGGAGACGGCGCGGTAGGAACCGTGCATGTATTCGAGGGCCGAGCCTGGGCCGCTCTCCGGTTTGCCCTTTTGACCGAGGCTTTTATCCACATTGCATTCGTAAGCGGCAACGCGGGTTTGCAGTGCCGGCATGTTGGCCGCGTCGATGTTCTTCAAGTTTTGGTTGTACGAACGGTAGAGATTATCTTGTTCGATGAAGGGAAGGAGTTCGATGCTCCAAGTCGTGCCGGTTTCGTGGTTGATGCCGGTGCCGCCCGGCCAAGTGACGTTGCCTGGCGGGAAGTTACCGTAGGCGCCGTGGTAGTTCTGGCAGGCCAAACCGATTTGTTTCAGGTTGTTTTGGCAACGCATGCGGCTGGCCGCGTCGCGTACTTTCTGCACGGCGGGCAGCAAAAGCCCGATAAGAATGGCGATGATGGCAATCACCACGAGCAATTCAATGAGTGTGAATGCCCGGTGCCGGCGGAGAGAAGTCACGGGAGAGACCTCGTATAAGAATGAGTACAGAGTTAGTACAGAGTTAGATCGTGATGATTTCATCATATTCTACACCGACTTTGTGTGATAGTGGAATCCAGATTCGTTGCGAGATCGATCCGTATGGCGAACCAATTCGACGCGATTATCATCGGCGGCGGCCACAACGGCCTCACTGCGGCGGCGTACCTCGCCAAGGCCGGCCGCAAAGTTCTCGTGCTCGAACGCCGAGGAATCCTCGGCGGTTGCTGCATCACCGAGGAAACGTGGCCGGGTTACCGAGTTTCCACGGCGGCGTACGTCAACAGTTTGATGCGGCCCGAGATCATCCGCGACCTCGAACTGAAGAAACACGGCTTCGAGATGATCCCGCGTTCACCGTCATCGTTCTCACCCTTCCCCGACGGCCGATTCCTGATGATGGGGCCGGATAAAGAACTCACCCACCGCGAAATCGCCAAGTTCAGCAAGAAGGACGCCGAGAATTACCCGAAGTTCGAAGCGATGCTCACCCGAGTGGCCGATTTCCTCGAACCGCTCCTCGACGTCACGCCGCCCAACCCGTGGGGCGGAATCGGCGATCTCTTCCGCCTCGGCAAGATCGGTTGGAACTTCCGCAAGCTCGGCCGCGATCTCGGTGGCGAAGCCCTGGAAATCCTCACCGGGGCGGCCACGCCGATTCTCAATCGCTGGTTTGAATCCGAGGAATTGAAGGCGACCATCGCCACGGATGCCGTGATCGGCGCCTTCGCTTCGCCTTCGATGCCCGGCACGGCGTACGTTCTTTTCCACCATGTGATGGGCGAATGCAACGGCGTTCGCGGCGTGTGGGGCTACGTCCGCGGCGGCATGGGGACGCTTTCCGAAAGCATCGCTTCGGCCGCACGCAGTTACGGCGCCGAGATTCGCAACGATGCCGAAGTGGCGAACATCATCACGAAGGACGGAAAAGCCGTCGGCGTGGCGTTGAAGGACGGCACCGAGTTTCGCGCGGCGAAAGTCGCCTCGTGCGCCGATGCGAACGTCACCTTCCGCAAATTGTTGAACGAAAGCGATCTGCCCGCCGAGTTCCTCGACGCGGTCAAACGGATCGACTACAGTTCTGCCACGGTGAAAATTAACGTGGCGCTGAGCGAGCCGCCCCAGTTCTCGTGCCTGCCGGGCAAGGGCATCGGCCCGCAACACCACGGCACCATGCACATTTGCCCCACCGTGGATTACATCGAACGGGCGTACGAGGATGCCAAGCACGGCAGACCGGCCGCGAACCCGATGCTCGAATGTACGATGGCCACCGCCCTCGACAATTCCCTCGCCCCACCCGGCAAGCACATCATGAGTATGTTCGTTCAGTACGCCCCGTACACACTCACCGGCACGACGTGGGAAGCGGAAAAAGACAAGTTCGCCGACCGTTGCTTCGACATTTTGAACGAGTACGCCCCGAACTTCAAAGCGAGTGTGATCGCCCGGCAAGTGATCCCGCCGCCCGAGATGGAACGCCTTTGGGGCATCACCGGCGGCAACATCATGCAAGGTTCGATGAGCATGAGCAGCATGTTCAGCGTCCGCCCGGTGGCCGGGTTTGCGAATTATCGCACGCCGATCCGAGGATTGTATTTGTGCGGTGCGGCGGCCCACCCGGGCGGCGGCGTAATGGGCGCTGCGGGGCGGAACGCTGCGCGCGAAATGCTCCGGGATGGTTGACGGGAATTGAATCGGACCACCACTTCTTTGTTCACGGCCTCTCTGAGGCCGGATCGAACCATTTCTGCACTTGCGTGTCACATTCCCTCAGCCTCTGCCAATAGGTTGTGTTCCGCCATTCTTCCGAGGGTTTCCCATGAACCTGCCCACCGTTGAAATCGTACCGCTGCGCGGGGCCGTCCGCTCCGATTCCACTTCCTCGCTCGATCTGTTGCTGAGAATCCTTCCGCCCTCACCGAAAACGAAACTGCAACGCCCACCGTTGAACCTCGGCCTCGTGCTCGACCGTTCCAGTTCCATGACCGGCCACAAGAAAATGGATTACGCCCGAGATGCGGCGATCTTCGCTGTTCAGCAACTCACCGACACCGACCGCATCAGCGTCACAACCTTCGACGACAAAATCGAAACGATCATTCCCAACACCACCGGACAGAATAAAGCGACCATCGTGAACGCCATCCGCAGGATCGAGCCGCGCGGCAGCACCGATCTGCACGGCGGTTGGAAGGAGGGCGCCCAGCAAGTGGAACAACACCTCCTTTCCAAGGGCATCAACCGGGTGTTGATTCTCTCGGATGGCCAAACAAATCAGGGGGAAACCGACCCCGACAAGATTTCCTCGGCCACCCACGCCCTCGCCCGCAAGGGGGTGAGCACGACCACCCTCGGCGTCGGCGACGATTACAACGAAGACCTGATGGAAGCGATGGCACGCAGCGGCGATGGTAACTATTACTTCATCGAAGCCCCGGAACAACTCGCCGCGATCTTCCAAACCGAACTCACCGGCTTGATGGCCATGTCGGGCCATACCATGAGCCTCGGCCTCGAACCGAGCAAGGGAGTCGAGGTTTCGGATGTGCTCAACGATTTGGATTCGCTGCCGACGGGCCGGTGGAAGTTGCCCAACCTCATCGCGGGAATGCCCATCACCGTGGCCCTACGTTTGAAGGTCGAAGCCTTCCGGGGGGAACGCGAGATTTGCAAGTTCCGCGTGGCCTGGACTTCCCCCGAGGATTCCAAACGCCACAGTTTCACCGTGGCACTCAAGCTGCCTGCCGTGGGTGAGACGGCGTGGGAGAAGCTCGAACCGAATGCCGAGGTGCAAGAGCATTTCGCCCTGTTGCACATCGCCCGAGACAAAAAGCGGGCGACGGAAATGTACGAGCACGGCGATCACGCCGGGGCGGAGAAGGTACTGGCCGATGCGTGCATCGTACTGGCATACTGCCCGGCCAGCCCGGAAATCCGCGAAGAACAAGCGGCCTTGGCAGGTTTGCAACAACAGTTGGCCAATGGCGAAGGGGATAAGTTCCGCAAGGCCGGCAAGTTCCAAGCGTACCAACGCCGCCAAAGTAAGAATGCGACGTGATTGTTTTTCCGAGCCGGAAGCGTCAGCGACGATGGCCCATGTTTTTCCGAGCCGGAAGCGTCAGCGACGATGGCCCATGTTTTTCCGAGCCGGAAGCGTCAGCGACGATGGCCCATGTTTTTCCGAGCCGGAAGCGTCAGCGACGAT
>JBBQWA010000088.1:0-14204 GCA_038211045.1 Gemmatales bacterium | reverse complement strand
CTTTCGTCGTCACGCTTCCGCCGTCGAAATCGATGAGGACGTCCGGGGTGCGGAAATCGAGGATGCGGACCCGCGGGAGCGTGAACTTCCGCGTACCGGAATCGCTGGGCCACAGAGCCAGCATCGGCATCTTGGCATCGGGTGAAGGCAGCACGTAGCCGCCGCTGTACGGGTCGAGCGTTTCTTTGGTGGCGGTCGGATCTTGGATACTGGAGCGCCAGAGCGGCAGGGCCACCAAGGCGCGGCGGCCGATGTAATCGCCGGGGCCGACGGGCATTTCCGCCATGATCCAAGCGCCGATCGGTTCCTGCTTGGTACCGAACGAGAGGTACTCGCGCCAACGTTGGATTTGCACCACCGCTTTGCGGCCTTCTTGAACGTCTTTCAATTCCAATACGCGGTTGAGAATATCGGGTTTGCCCGCATCCTCGTGCATCTTCTTGACGTTCTCTTCGTACTTCTTCGCCGAGTAAGCGTACAAGTAGTTCTCCGCGGGAACGGTGACCTTATCCTTCACTTCGTACCACGGGCTATCGAGGATTTCCTCGTCGGCCATCGATGCGTTGGCGACCTTGGTTTTGTTGTTGAAGTTCGGATTCTTCATCCGCACTTTCACCCGGTATTCGTAAGTGTGGCCGGGCTTGAGATCGGTATCGAGGAAACGCAAGAGAATGAATTCTACGTCGAGCTTGTTGGGGTCGATCCCGGCAATGGCTCCGGGAACGCCCGGGGCGCCTTCCGGCATCATTCCGGGGCGTACGCCGGGGGGCAGGTTGAAAGCGGGTGGGCGAGCTTCTTCGCCGCCGCCGAACTGATTGCCTGCGGGGGTACCGACCGGCGGGGCGTAGGGGTTGTTTTCCCCTTTTTTGAACCTTTCGAGTTCGGAGGCGGCCTTCTTCGGTGCCTTCTCGGCGAGGAGCCGTTGGTAGTTGGCGTTGATCGAAGGGAGCGTGATGCTCGGCGGGTAGTTTTGCAAGTATCCGCCCGCCATCACCGGTAGCGGCGACGACAAGCCTTGATAGGGCCGGAGGAAGTACGGCAGATAGCCATCTTCCTGGATGTACGGCGTGTCGTACCACATGAACTTCTCGCGGAACCGCTCTTGGTGATCGAACGTTTCCCAGCCCGAGGGTTGGCCGTCCGGCCCCGTCACGCGGCGCTCGACCACCAAGCCGACGAACGCGGGCGAATCGCCGGTATCGATGATCGCATTGTTGCCGGGAACGCCGCCCACCGGAGCGGGTGCGATGGCCACGGGAGCTGCGGCAATCGGCACGCCGGGGGCGCCGGGGCGTAACGGGGTGCGGGCATCGATGGTGGCTTGGCTCGCTTCCATCATCGCCGCGGCGATGTTGGGTAAGCGCAGGGAACGCTTGATTTCTTCCAACTGATCCTTCAACGGGAAGGTGAGTTGCACCACGGCCATCCGAACCGGGTAAATCGTCTTGGCGGGCGGGAGTTTCGATTTGGTCGCCTCGTCGTAGCTCATGTATTGAACGACGACGTCATCCCGTTCGCCGTTGCCGGTTCTGGGGGCAATTACGCCTTCGCCCATCATGCCGGCGGGCGGGGGTGCGGGCGGAACCAACGGCGGCGGTTGCATCGGGTTGACCTGCGGGGGAAGCTTCGGCTTGGCTCCCGGCGCTTTCGGCTTCTCCAACCGCCTTTGCAAGTCTTCCCACTTGAATTCTTGCTTACTTTGAACCTTCAGCACGCCGACGCGGACGCCGATGACGTTGCCGTTGGCATCCTTCTCGAACAGGCGGTCGTAGCCCCGGTACGAACCGGCGATGTAGTTGACTTGCGCTTCGGTGGGGGCTTTTACGAGCGGGTTATCGCGGAGGCTGCTGGGCCAGTTCACCGGTTCGAACGTGGGGTTCTGGCTCGGGAACGAATTCGCCGAGACTTGCGTAAGTTCGGACACCGGTTTGGTCACATCGCTCGGCAACGGCAGCGCTTTCGGATTCGTATCGTCCACGGTTCGCTGGAGGCCCGAGGAAGCCTGTTCGATCTGTTTCTTCTTGTCCGCCGGGTTCACGGCATCGGACATCGATGTGACTCCGATGAGCATGAAAATGATGAAGAAGCCGATGGCGGCGATCAAGCCGATCTTCTCGCCCTTCTCCATCAACAGCTCTTTGAAGTTGCCTTTTTTCGCCATGGCTGGGGCCTCGCGTGGGTGTGCGTGCGAATCAGTTTGCGGGAGCGGGGGGTTTCGGGGCCGGCGCGATCGCCGGAGTGATCGCGGGTGCGGGGGTTGCACTCTTGGGCTTGTACTGTTCGTAAAAGGTCACGATGCCGTAGATGGCGATTTCGACCAAACCCGCCGTGGATTGAGTCTCGGAGACGGCGGCCGTGCCCGGCGCTCCCGTTGCGAGTTCGCCACCGCGAGCGGGTGTACCGGCAGTTGCGATACCCGCAGTCGCGGTTCCGGCGGGTGCGACAATCGGCAGGCTATCGCGGAAGCGTTGCATTTGCACTTGGGTGGTGTGGAACCGCAAGGGCGAGTTGGCGTACGCGACCAGCAGATCGCCGATGTACGCCTGATCCACCACGATGACGATACCCACGGGCATCCGGCGGATTTGTTCGTTCACCTCGGTGTAGCGTTTCTTGTTGCCGAGGAGCACTTCCTCGTGGGTGCCGGTCTTCGGCCCAAGTGCGGGGGCCATACCGGCAGCACCGGTACCTGGCACCATGCCGCCGCCCTCGACACCACCGCGGGGAGCGGGCGTAAATGCCTCTGCCGGGTTCGCGGGGGTTCCGGGCGCCGCACCTTCGGCAACCGGATCTTCGAGGAACTTCGGAGTCTTGAGCGCGGTCGTGGCCCGTTTGCTATCCGGGAAGCCGAGATCGATCCGACGGACGAGGCGAACCGGGACGGTAGAGATATCGAACACTTGTTCGACCTTCCAGATTCTATCCGGGTTGCTACCGGCCGGGAGGCGGTGCAACGCCAGCACGAATCGGGGAATGATCTCCTCGTTCCCTTTGACGATCTCCCCTTCGATCCGGTACTCGAACGGCTGCGAACGGGCCGGATCGTCGATCCACACGTTCAACCTCATGCTCTTGCCTGTGCCCAGGACTTGCAAGCGATCGGTGCGGTTCTTCAATTTGGATTTCAAGACGGTCGCTCCGGTTTCCGCGGCGAGTTCCATTTCCAAATCCCAAATCCGGCTCTGGAATTGGAACTTCTTCGTCGCATCTTTGGGAGAAAGATCGTTGAAGCGGGCGATGCTGTCGTTCACCGTTTTGATCGGGCCGAGGAGCGCCCGCTGTATCCAGAAATCTTCGAGGGCGAGCCAGAATTGTTGGAACGGGGGCCGCCCATTTTTCCAATCGCTCACGAAGCGGAGAACGCTCTCCCAACTCCCCTTCTCGTAGAGGGTGGGGGCGATGCTCTCGGCGAGCGTTTTGTAGGCTTCGAGGTAATTGTCCGCTTTGGTGAACTTTTGGATTTCATCGTTGCGTTGGATGTACTGCTTCTCGGCGGGCAAGCTCGAATCCAAGGCTTCCACGATATTGAAACCGAAAGGCAACCCGGCCTTCTCGAACGCTTCCAACACCGGATCGCGCGAAGCCCGCGGCCACTGCAGCACGCCCGAAACCCGCTGGCGTTCGTAGTTGGTTTTCCAGAGGTCGTCGCGGCGTTTTTCGAGTTCATCTTTCTGTTTGTCCAAGTCGTCGAGCACACCTTTGCCCGGTGGCTTCTGTTGAGATGTTTCACTCATCTTACCTTTGAAACTCGTGGCGGCCTTTGCGATCTCGCTGGCCGGTTCCACCATCAGCAGAATGAACAGGATGCCCAGCAGCAGCGGTACGGCGCCCAACAAGAACCAGAAGTGGTGCTTTTTGAATATGTCTTTTTTCATGGCGGAGCCGCTACGGTGTTCGGGGAATCGTTTGTTCTGCTGTGTTACCAATTGCCATCCGACCTACGGTGCCGGGGTGGCCGGGGCAGCGGTTGTCGCACCGGCAGTGCCAGCGGGGGTTGCGGTGATGCCGTTCATTTCGAGGCCGATCGGCTCTTTCCAAATCAGGTAGACGATGAACTCGGTGAGTTTCTTGGCCTTTTTCGCGGGCGGAGCCACAGCGGGGGGAACACCTGGAACCGTACCCACGGCCGGCGGCAGCACCACTTCTGTACCCAGAATCCCCGCCGGGTTGGGGTTTCCCGGTGTGATCAAACCCTGCCAAGCCGGCGCGGTATTCGGCAACGCTCCCGGAATGCCGCCGGGCATTGTCGGCGTGGCCGGGGAGGCTTCTCCGGTAGCCGGATTGGCCCCGGGAGTTGAGGTGCTCGAAGGATCGACCGATTTGGGAACGATCAAAGCGCCGAGTTGGCTTTGTTGAATGAAGATGAAGCCACCGTTCGCCCCTGCGGCGGGTTGGACGGCGCCGACGGCCTGGGTACGGGGTTTGAAATCGTTTTCGATGCCCACCGCGAGGAACGCATGGCTGATGCGGCCTTTGGCCGGGTCGATGACATCGGCTTTGAGCTGCGTGGCCACTTTGTTCTTGAACGGGTCTTTCGGGTCCGCCGTCGGATCGGTGTCCTTGGCGAACTTGTCGGTCCGTTGCAGGTTCTTCACGAGCGTGCGGCGGATGAAGTTCGTGCCGTCGTTGTTGAAAGTGTACCCGCGGATTTCGATGATCCACCCGCCCCCATCTGGGGCCTTGGGCGTTTCCGCGAACCGTTTCACCGCCGGGGCTCCGGCGACCCCGGGAATCGGTACGGCGCCCCCAGGGCCACCGGGAAGTGGTGCGACGGGGGCCAACGCTTCGTTCTTCACCCGATCCGGGCTTGGCAGATCGGCGAAGATGTTCAAACTGCTGGTAGAATCCGCGAAGGCTTGTGCGTTGTTCAGGAACCCTTGGAGGTTATCGGTGTAGCGGGCATCCACGGCTTCGATGTTCACCGTCGGCAAATCCTCGACTTTGTCGTCGTCGAAGATTTGTTCGAGTGAGATCCCGCGAGCGACCCGTTCGCGTTGTTTCTTCAAAGCGATTTGAGCCTTGTCTTCGAGCCAGTATCGCCGCTGGTCAGGCTCCTTGAGTTCCAAGTTCCCTTCCGATGTGACTTGGCCATTCACAACCACCCCCGGTTTGGGCAGCGCCGCGTTAATCACTTCGAGTACGCGGGGCCAGTTCAGCCGTTCCTCGCTGCCGCTGACGATGGCCTTCACTTCTGCCAAGGCTGACGCTTTATCGGCTTGCTTCTTGGTTTCGTCGGCCACTTGCTTTTTCGCCGCCGCGATCTTGCTATCTGCCGCGGCGATTGCCGACGCGACTTGCTGATCCGATGCCGCTTTGTACTCCACGCCAACGCCCCATGCGGCGATCCCGGTACCGAGGAGAACCGTCGCTGCTGCGAGTGCGGCCCACGGTTTCTTGGCCCGGATGATACGATCCGTGCGAATCTCGGCGGGGAGCAAGTTGGTCTGAATTCGACCGACGCCGAGGGCTTGCAAAGCGAGGCCGTAGGCCACGGGGAAGGTGAGGAGATTATCGATGAACGTCGGATCGTTCAGCACTTGCTCGCCGGAGAGCCGTTCGAATGCGACGGGCCTCCGGAGTTCGAGCGAGAGCTTGGTACCGAGGAATTTCTCCAAGCCGGGGAGTTTGAAGGCGCTGCCGAGGCCGATCATGTAGGAAACGTGGGCATCCCGGTGCGTATTGGTGAAGAAGCCCAAAGAGCGTTGTACTTCGCCGACGAAATCGGTGAGCACCGGTTTCAACGCTTTGAGGATGTTCATCAACTCCGGCGATTTCGCGGCGTTCCGTTTCAGATGCTCGGCTTTGGCGAAGGTGAGCTTCATTTCCTTGGTGAGGGCGCGGGTGAAGTTGTTGCCGCCGAGGGGCACCGGGCGTTGCCAGAGGATTTTCAGGCCATCGGTGATGATGAGGTTGGAGCTATCGGTGCCGATGTCGAGCACCACGGCGCAGCGTTTCTTGTTCCGGGGAACGTCGTCTTCGATCTCCGGCGGTGGGGCATCGCCTTCGATCCCGCCGGGGCCACCCCGTTTGAGGATTTCGTACGTGGCGTAGTTGGCGAGTGCCAACGGCGCCATCTGCACGACGTGAACTTCGGCCTTCACCGCTTGGTAATGGGCCAAGTGCCGGGCGATGATTTCCCGTTTCATGGCGAACAGGCCGATTTCCGTTTCCATGGCGAACCCGCCCACCGCTTCGCCGCCGGAAATCTTTTGAAAGTCCCAGACCACTTCTTCAAGTGGGAAGGGGATTTGCTGCTTGGCCTCGAACTTGACGATGTCCGGGACTTTCTTTTCTTCTACCGGGGGCAGTTTCACGAATCGCACGAGGCCGCTTTGGCCGGGAACGCTGATGGCGATTTGATCCTTCCCGACGGGGTTGCGTTCGAGGAATTTTTCGAGCGCTTCGCGGGTGAGCGCGTCCGGGTCGGCGTCGGGTTGGGAAAGGATCTTCGGGTGTTCGATGTAATCGAACGCGGTGGCGGTGGGTGCGCCGTCGATCATTTCGAGCCGAATGGCCTTGAGGGCGCATTGGCCGATGTCGATACCCCAGACGCCGAAAGGTTTTGCCATGGTTGATTCACTAGGTCTGGGCACGGTTCCGGGGAGGTGACATGCGTAGCCCCGGTTCGGTGCGTTATTCTATTCCATCTTACGACAGGCTATCAGCCCACCCAAGGGGGTGTCAACAATGAGAATGCACGGAGAGCGGGAATTGTTGGCGGAATCGGCGAGTTTCTCCCAATTATTGCGATGAGGAAAGGAAATGTTCGGAGTGGCCGCTGATGGCGTCGGTAGATCGCAGATGAAAACCCGATCAAATCTAAAATCCATGATTCTCTCCGATCCTGCTTTTATCTGCGTTGAATCTGCGTCATCGGTGGGAGGTGCCCCTTTCGATTTCGGCATCCCCGAATTCGCAATCCCAGTCATTCTCGCGCAGGCGGGAATCCAGAAGGCATTGTTCCCCGAGTAAAAAACTGGATTCCCGCCTGCGCGGGAATGACGGGGTGGGTAATGTGTATTTTGGCCGACACCCATTTATGGGCCCGTTGGCTTTGCGAAACGCGATTTCGGCTATACCAGCAGCATGGAATCGGGAATTGCGAAGTATCTTCCTTGGCGTTCGGTGTGGCTCGGCGGGGCATTCGCGGCCGCGTTCCTGCTGCTCGGCGTACCCATCTTCCTCCGCATGCCCCCGTGGGCCGATGTCACGCTCTACGATGTCGCGGCGGCGAACCTCCTCCGCGGCGGCGCCCACTACCGGGATATCTTCGATACCAACACGCCGGGGTTCGTTTGGATTCTCTCGCTCGTGCGGGCCGCGTTCGGCTGGAGTTACGAAGCGCTACGATTGGTCGATCTCGCCATCGTGGCCGGGATCGTGTTCCTCCTGAACCGATTCGCCCGGGAAGGCGGAGCCAGCCGAGCGGTGCGAATGTGGTCGCTCGCCAGCATTGCGGCGTTCTACCCCTTCCTCACGGAAGCGTGCCATGCCCAACGGGACGTTTGGATGCTGCTCCCGGCCTTGATGGCCGTGCGGCTGCGTTGGAAGGTGATGGTGAAGGCGGAAGTCGTCGCTCCTCGGAAGGTGTTCACTTCCGCCGTGTGCCAAGGTTTGCTATGGGCGGTCGCGGTGTGGATCAAACCGCACGTGCTGATCCCGGCGGCCATCGTGTGGCTTTCCACTTGGTTTCTAGCGTGGCAGCGCTGCGGTTGGCGCGGGTTGCTGTGGGATTTCGCGGGGAACCTCCTCGGTGGAACGATCCTCGGTGCCGCGGGCTTCGCGTACCTGTGGTTCTCCGGTTCGTGGGATTCGTTCATCGAAGTGTTCGCTTTTTGGAACCCTTCCTATGCGGATCGCATCTTTTCGATGTCCGGTTTGCGAACGCGGGCACGCCTGCAAGATGCGTACTTTCCGCCGTGGTCGTACTTGCACTGGGCGGCGATGCCCATCGCCTTCGCCACGCTGTTGGATGGTTACACCTGCATCCTCAGCCGCCGGGTATCGCCTTGGCTGTGGAACCCGGCTTCTTTCGTTGGAGTTCCGCCTTCAGCCGCTGTTGGTTCGCAACATAAAGAGCAAGGCCGCCTGAAGGCGGAACTCCAACGAAAACAACGCATCACCCGGCTGTTCCCGGCGTGGCTCTACCTCGGTTGGACGCTCCAAGCAATCGGATTACAACGGGAATTCCATTACGTTCACGTCGCCGAGATATTTTTGATTCTCGCGGTGATCGCCCCGCAGCGGTGGGCCTTCGGGTTCCTCACCATCCTCACGGTACTGGTTGCGAGCCTGTTCATCGCCCTCGGCGAGTTCGATAACAAAGTTGATCGCTGGCCCGGAGTGGTAATCGGCCACGATCCGATTGTGTCCGCCCGGCACCCGATCACCACGGCCGAAGAATGGCGAAAATGGCAACGGGCTTGGCGCTTCGGCCTCTCGGAAGAAGAATCGCTTACCCGCATGTGGGAATTCTCCCGCGTGAACGGCCTCGACGGTGCCCCGAATTGGGTAGAATTGCACGAAATCGCCGAGGAATTGCGAAAGCGCGGGGCGAAGGATGGCGATGTCATTGCGTGGAACGATTCGCCGCACGCGGTGTTCTTGCTGTTGAAAACGAAGCCGGGGTTGCGGTACCTGCACGTGAGAACGTTCCAATGCATCGGCTTGGAACACGAGAAACGAATCTACGACGAAGCGATCCTCGCCTCGAAAACGGCCCGGTTCGCGGTGAGCGATCTGCAATGCCTCTGGATCAACAGCCGCTTGCCCTATCCCCTGCTCCGGCACACCGAGGATACCTTCGTGGTGATCTTGCCGAAGCCGGGCCTCGATTTCGGCGGCAACGGCATCTGGTTCCCGTACGAACGCCCCGTGATCTACCGCAGCGGCCACGGAGCCGGCCGCTATCTGATCCACGATTTGCAGCCGGGGAAGTGACTGACTCCTATTGACGCGCAATTCGAGTTCCCTTCGAACATAGGAACTGTTAGATTGGAACAAGGATTTGCTTCGATATTGGGGCTTTCAACAAGTGAATCGGCAAACGCTACAAAACCTCGCCACAACACGACTCGAGGACGCGGAATTGCTACTGGGTAACGGTCGTTGGTCGGCGGGATATTACTTGACCGGTTACGCAATCGAATACGCCTTGAAATCGTGCTTGTTGAGGTATCTCGGCGAAGGCGACGCACTGTTCCGTGATCCCAAATTCAGGGACAGCCTCAAGGATTGTTGGACGCACGATTTGACGAAACTCGTCACCCTGACCGGATTGGATGCGGAGTTCGGCCTCGCGCGGGCCGGTAATCGGAAGCTCGAGAATTTCTGGGCGACAGTGAAGGAATGGAAAGAAACATCGAGATACGAAGAGAAGTCGGAGGCGGATGCCAAAGCGTTGTACGAAGCGGTCACCCACGAACACGACGGGGTTTTCCCATGGATACGAATGCAATGGTAGAACCATTGTTCGACGACGGCCGGCGGTTCGTCGAACAACTACTGGACGATGGGATTGTTGTCCTTGCCGCCGCTTGGTTGAAGCGAACCGGCGAAGATCGCTGGCAGTTGTATGTTGCCACCCCCCTGCGCGATGAACTGGGTGTCATCGAAGCCTACGGTCGCGTTTTGGGTGTCTTTCGACAAAACGAATTCCCCTGGCTCACGGATAACGAGATCACATTGATCGGTGCCAATTCCCCGGTTACACGCGAAATGGTCGAATTGCTCCGACGATCGCCGGCTCGGATTCCTTTTCGTGCCCGCCAGCCGATCATCGGTGGGATCCCCATCGATGATGCGTTCATTTACCCTTTGGGCCGACCGCACACCGAACTCACCGACGAACAGAAACAAATCCTAATCGGATGTTATTTCACCCGGAACTTGCGTTCCGTCGATGATCTTCCTTACACGGAGGACATGGATCAGATTCACCGGGAGTTCTCCGAGCAAACCGGTTTGTTCCTCTCTGTCCGCGATGTGTTCAAAGCCTTGAAGAACTTGGGCCGCCAAGGAAGGCTTTCCGGAAGATCCCGGCACGAACAACCCATGGCGACGACTCCCGGCTGACCGTTGATGCAGTTGTGAAGGCCGTTTTCCCGTTATCCCTCAGAGGTTTCGCACATCGTTCGTTTTCTCCGAATCGCCGTGTACATTGCCTTGGCGATCGTGGTTTGCGAAACGGTTCGCGTCCTCGCCCTCACCAATCGGCACGAGGTGATCCCCGGCAAAGTCTACCGCAGTAGCCAACCCAGCGGGGCGCACATCCGCGAGCAAGCCCAGAAGCTCGGTATCCGCACCGTGTTGAACTTGCGCGGGCTTTCCAACGAGTTCGATTGGTACAAGCAAGAATGCGAGGCGTGCCGGGAACTCGGATTGTCGCAGGAAGATATCACGCTCTCCGCGAACTCGCTGCCGCCCACGGCGGAGATCCGCCGCATCGTCGAAGTGTTCGACCGCACCGAATACCCCGTGCTCATCCATTGCAAAGCCGGGGCCGATCGCACCGGTCTCGTTTCCGCGTTGGCCCTCTTGCTGATGACCGATGCGACCTTCGAGGAAGCCAAGAAGCAGTTGTTGCCCCGCTTCGGCCACTTCCGCTTCGGCCGCATCGCCGCGATGGATGAATTCTACGATCAGTACGAGCGCTACCTGAACTCGCGTGCGGAAAGCCACACGCGGGAGGGCTTTCGGCATTGGCTCTTGAACGAATACTGCCCCGGCCCGGCGCGATCCCGTAAGGAGTTGGTCGATCCGTTGCCCGCCTATTACTCCGAGGTTCCGTTCGCGTTCCGGGTGAAGGCCACAAATACTTCCAATACCGCGTGGGAATTGAAGCCCGGAACGTTCGCCGGGGTGCACGCCCACTACCGCATCAGCACCCTCGAAAACGAACGGCTCGTCGATACCCGCAGCGGCTTCCGTTTCGAGACGGTGCCCCCCGGTGCGAGTACCCTTTTCACCTTGCCCGTGCCCGCATTGCCACCCGGCCGCTACCGGCTGATAGTGGAGTTGCACAACGCCACCGGCGCGGGTATCCCCTTCCGTACGAACTCCTTCGTAAAGTTCGGCGACGATTCCCTCGCCGCCGAGTTCAACGTCGAGTGAATGCGCCGAGGTGGGAGATGAATCTGCTTTCCGTGGTGATTCCGGTGAAGGACGAACGCGCCAACGTGCGGCCGTTGGTTCAGCGATTGCGCGAAGCCTTGGCGAAGTGCGGCCCGTGGGAAGCGGTGTTCGTGTGCGACGGCAGTACCGACGGTACTCACCTCGAAATTCAGGGCATCGCCGCCTCCGATTCCCGGATCAAACTCGTGCGGCTGCGGAAGAACTTCGGACAATCGGCCGCGATGCAAGCCGGGTTCGATCACGCCGAGGGGGACGTCATCGCCACGATGGATGGCGATTTGCAAAACGATCCCGCCGACCTACCCAAGATGATCGCGGCGCTCGAACTCGGCTACGATTGCGTGCTGGGCGAAAGGGCCAATCGCAAAGATAAGTTCCTGTTGCGGAAGCTGCCGAGCCGGTGCGCGAACTGGTTGATCCGGCGGTCGCTCGGTGTTGCCTTCCGCGATTTCGGCTGCACACTGCGGGTGATGCGGCGCGAAGTGGTCGAAGGCTTCTGCCTCTACGGCGAGATGCACCGCTTCATCAACGCCTTGGCGGTGCAGGGCGGGGCGAGCGTGATTCAACTGCCCGTGCGGCACCACCCGCGAACGGCGGGAGTATCGAAGTACAACCTCAGCCGCACCGTGCGCGTGATGCTCGATTTGCTCACCGTGAAGTTCATGGATCGTTTCCACACCCGGCCGATGCATCTCTTCGGCGGCATCGCGTTGCTCTGTATGTTCCTCGGCACGGTCTGCCTCGGTTCGACCGCGCTGATGAAGTATGCCGGAGGGCCGTTCATCACCGGCAACCCGCTCTTGCTCATCGGGGCGATGCTCGAACTGATGGGAGTGCAATTCCTTAGCCTTGGGTTACTCGGGGAAGTAATGGCCCGGGATCATTTCGAACGCCACGGGCAACGCCCCTACAAGGTGCGGGAAACCGCGAATGTGAACCCGGATGAAGAGATGATCCGCTTCAACGATTTCGCCAATCCGAAAGCCCGCCCGTTGCAAAGGGTGGGGTAGATTCATCGGTTCGTAATTACGAGGATTTCCCGGTTGCGGTAGAAATCGTACCGCCGCGCCGCGATGCGGTACTTCGCCGTGATCTTCTCGCCCAACTCCGGGCCATCCCACGATTCCGCTTTCACGAACAAATAGAACGGCACCGGCGAACCGAGGAAATCGTTGACTTCCTTCGCCTTCCAGAGTCGCTTCACCTGCCGTGCGGCGTAGAAGGTCAAACTCGGCTGCGAATAATCGAAGCTCGCCACGATCACTTCCGTATCGAGTCGGCGGCATCCGGTCTCGGCCACGAGTTCTTTGGTGGCTTTGAAACGGTCGATCACGAGCGGGGGAAACGCCCCGGCCAGCGCGACGAACAACACCGTTGCCGAGGCGAATGCCGCGACCGCGGCGGGCCGGTTTCCCCGGCGATGGAATACCAACATCGCCACCGAGCCGAGCATCAGAATCAGGCCGAGCCACGCCCAGCTTTCGAGGCCGGGGAAGAACCGCATCGATTTTCGCGGCACGCCGAGTTGATCCCCGATCCCCGCGATCAACATTCCCAAACTCATGAGCAGCCCGGTGAGGAACAGCCCACTCACGGCACCCGCGAACGCCCAACGGGGCCACACCACTTCGCCCCGCATCCAACGCACGATGGCCGCCGCGGTGAGGATGGCCATCGCCGGGTAGACCGGTGCGATGTAATGCGGCAGCTTCGTGGCGATCACCGTGAACGCGGCGACATACACCAGCACCCACACCGCGAGCAAGCGGTACGCCCGGAAGTTCTCCCCGGCGGCCGCCCGGCAATATTTGGCCGATTGCCAGCACGTCACCGCGAGGTAGAAACTCCAAGGGGCGAGCATCACACAAAGCCAAATCAGATAGTAAAACGGCGGTCCGCGGTGCCTTTCCATCGCCTCGGTTCCACGCTCCAAATTCTCCTTCAAGAAGAACCCCTTGGGCCAATCGCCGTGGGATTCCGCCGTCACCATGGCGTACCAAGGAATGGCGATCAACCCCCACACGAGGCTGGCCCAGATCATCCGGCGATCCCAAAGCCGTTTCGTATCCCTGTTCCATATGAGCCACGTTCCCACCACCCCGAAGATGAGCAGCAACCCAACTGCCGGGCCTTTCGTGAGCGTGGCCAAGGCACTCGCCGCGGCGCACGGCAAGAACCAACCCCGCCCGCCATTCAGCATCCCGCGGTACAACTCCCGAAAATAGAGTGTGGTGAATGCGATGAGCAGAGCATCGGTCGTGCAACCCCGGCCTTGCTTCACCAGTTCCAGGGTGCTGATGCCAATAATCGCCGCGAGGAACCCGGTGGTGCGATCGAACATCCGCCGGGCGAGATCGTAGATGAGAACGGCCGTGAGAATGAACGCGAGGGCGGAGGGCAATCGCGCCGCGAACTCGTTCGCGCCGAACGCGGCGTAGCTCCCGCGCAACATCCAATAGAGAAAGATCGGCTTCGCCGTGCGGAGATCCCAATTGAAGGTGGGTACGATCCAGTTGTCCGCTTCCATCATCTCGCGGGCGCACTCGGCGTTCACACCTTCATCGTCGTCCCATAATCCGGGCGTTCCCAAATGCGGGAAGACTACCGCGGCGGCGATCGCGATCACCAACGCGGCTTGCACCCAAGTTCGACTCGCAAATGCTCGCATAAAACCCTCCGGGAACCGGGGGATGATACCGAAATTGCCCGAGACGGCGAAACCCGAATACTCCCCGGCTGTGTCCCTACGGATTTCGGTATCCCTGAATTCGCAATCCCCGTCATTCCCGCGTAGGCGGGAATCCAGAAGGCATTGTTCCCAGAATGAAAACTGGATTCCCGCCTACGCGGGAATGACGGGGGGAACGTGCATTTTGGCTCGTAGCCAAAATCCATCGGGGCATTACTCCCCGGCGTATACAACAAGAAATTGCAATCGCCTTTGCTAGAGGACTCGGAATGCCCGCGGAATTGAAATACGTCGGCCTCGATGTCGGCGGAACGACGATGAAAGCCGCCGTGGTCGATGGCGATGGCAAAGCCTACCGATCCGTGGTGATGGATACGCAACC
>JBBQWA010000087.1:0-14359 GCA_038211045.1 Gemmatales bacterium | reverse complement strand
CCGTACTTCTGCTCGCGCTCGATGAGTGTGGAACCGAGGAAGACGACGCGGTCGCCCTCGTTGAAGAGGAACGGATTCTTTGCAGGTTCTGCGGCGAGGGTGAGGGCCAGCAGGCAGGCAGCGATATTCATGGAGGGGGACACTCACAAAATCGGAGGGACGATGTCCCCCTGTATGGTTCGCAAGGGGACGATGTCCCCCAGCGTTTAGAATAGTGTCGCAGATTTGTCGGGCGATGCCAAGATTTGTTGTTCGCCTCGTATTCGATCCGTCATCCATTGGATGGTGAAGAAGAACACCGGCGTGAGAAAGACGCCGAAGAGGGTGACGCCGATCATCCCGGCGAACACGGCGGTGCCCAAGGTGTGGCGCATTTCGTGCCCGGCCCCCTCAGCCAGCACCAACGGCACCACGCCGAGGATGAACGCCACGGAGGTCATCACGATGGGCCGCAGGCGGAGCTTGCACGCAGCCAAAGTCGCTTCCTTGATGCTCATTCCCGATTCGTGCTTCTTGCGGGCGAACTCCACGATGAGGATGGCGTTCTTGCAGGCCAAGCCCACCAGTACCACGAAGCCTATCTGGGTGAAGATGTTGATATCGAGGTTCGCTATGCGCACGCCGAGCACGGCGGAGAACAAACACATCGGCACCACGAGGATCACTGCCAGTGGCAATGTCCAGCTTTCGTACTGGGCCGCGAGGACGAGGAACACGAGTACCACCGAAAGAATGAACGCCCACATCACGGTATCGCCGCTGTCGAGTTGCAAAAGGGCGAGTTCGGTCCATTCGGGTTTCATGCCGGGTTCGAGTTGCGTTTCGGCGATGGCGAACAACTTGGTAATCGCTTCCCCGGAACTGGTTCCCGGCGCGGGGCTGGCGGAGATCGGCGAAGCCGGGTGCAGGTTGTACCGCACCACCATCACGGGGCCGACGATGTCTTTCACGTTGAAGAATTTGCGGATCGGAACCATTTCGCCGGTGCGGCTGGGCACTTGAACGCGCTTCAGATCCTTCAAATCGTTGCGATAGCGTTCGTGGGCCTGCACGGTCACCTGCCAAGTGCGGCCGAAGCGGTTGAAATCGTTGACGTACTCGGAACCGAAGAACGTTTGCATGGCCTTGATGACGTCGGCGATATCGATGCCAAGGGCCTCGGCCGCTTCGCGGTCGAACTTGAGTTCGAGCCACGGCGTATCGGCGCGGAACCCCGCGAACAGCCCGGTGAGTTGGGGAGTGTTCTTCGCTTCGTTCAGAACGCCATCGGAGGCATTCTGCAATTCGCGGCCGCTGGTATCGTTGGCTTGGCGATCCTCGATCATCAATCGGAAGCCGCCGGTGGCACCGAGTCCATCCACGGGCGGGGCACCCAACACGGTGGCCGTGGCTGCGTACAAGTTCTCTTGGCAAGCGTTGCGCAACTTCTCCGCGATGGCAGCATCGGATCGATCCGCCGCGAGGCGATGTTCAAAATCGTCCAACATCACGTAGATCGTGGCGAAGTTCGCGGCGTTGCCGCCGAGGAGTGCCGATTGCCCGGATACGGCGACCGTGTGATTCACGCCGGGGATTTGCCGCGCCAAGCGATCCACGATTTTGGAAGCTTCCTCGGTTCGCGGGAGCGATGCCGAATCGGTGAGTTGCAGGTTGACGATCAAATAGCCTTTGTCTTGTGGTGGGATGAAGCCGGTGGGCGTGGTGTTGAAGAGTTGCCAAGTGCCGACGAGGGCACCGCCGTAGATGAGGAGCGCGAGCGGCGCGAGCAACAGAACCAAGCGAACGCCGCGGAGGTAGCTGTGCGTCAGCCGATCAAAGCCCGCGTTGAAGTTGCGGAAGAGCCATGCCAGAAACCAGTTCAACGGCTTGGCGAAGATCAAGCCGAGCAATGCTCCGGCGAATGCCAGAATCAGCATAGGGAGCCACGGTTTCCACGGCTGCAATAATGCGGGGGCGTTGGCGGCCCAACCGTTCAGCGTGGGCTTCGACGCCGGCAACAACAATTCCACGGCGGCGTAAGCGAGGATCACGGGGATCGCCCACGTCGGCAAGGGCTTTTCGCGGCGTTCGCCTGGCTTGTGAGGTTTCAACAGCAGCGAGCACAACGCCGGGCTGAGCGTGAGAGAATTGAACGCGCTGAGTAGCGTGCTGATGGCGATGGTGACGGCGAATTGGCGGAAGAACTCGCCGATGATACCGGTGATGAACACGCACGGCACGAACACCGCTGCGAGTACCAACCCCACGGCAATCACAGGGCCGGCCACGTCGTTCATGGCGGCGGTCGTCGCATCGCGGGCGGATAGCCCGCGGGCCAAGTGATACTCCACCGCCTCGACCACCACGATGGCATCATCGACGACGATACCCACCGCGAGCACCAACCCGAAGAGCGTGAGCGTATTCAGGCTGAACCCGGCCAGCGACATAAATCCAAACGTTCCAATGATTGCCACGGGCACGGCCGCGAGCGGGATGATGGCGGAACGCCAGCTTTGCAGGAATAAGAGCATCACGAGGGCCACGAGAATCACGGCGTCCCGCAGGGTGCGGAAAACTTCGCCGACCGATTCTTCGATGAACGGCGTGGTATCGTACACGATCTGATACTTCACCCCGGTGGGGAAACGGGCTTCGAGTTCCTTCATCTTTTTCTTGACGCGGGCGGCCGTTTCGATGGCGTTGGAGCCGGGGAGTTGAAAGATGGAAAGGGCGATGCTCGGGTTGCCGTCGAGCGTGCAGGTTTGATCGTACGCGGCGGCCCCGAGTTCGATCTTCTCGGTCACGTCTTTCATCCGCACCGCCCGGCCTTCGGTATCCGTCTTAATGGCAATCTCGGCGAACTGTTCGGGGTCGCTCAATCGCCCGAGGGTGTTGATGGTGAGTTGGAACGCTTGGCCGTTCGGAGCGGGGGGTTGGCCGATCTGGCCCGCCGCCACTTGGGCGTTCTGCTGTTCGATGGCATGCGTCACGTCGGCCGGTTTGAGGTTCCGCACCGCCAGTTTTTCCGGGTTCAGCCACACCCGCATGCTGTAATCGCGTTGGCCGAGGAAGACGATATCACCGACGCCTTCCAAGCGAGAAAGTTCGTCTCGTAGTTGGATCGTGGCGTAGTTGCTGAGGTACAGGTCGCCGAGGTTGTCTTCCGGGGAGGAGAGGTTGATGATCATCAGCGTGCTGGGCGATTTCTTCTTCACCAGCACGCCGCGGCGTTTCACCTCGGCGGGGAGTTTCGGTGTAGCGATGTTCACCCGGTTCTGCACGAGCACTTGGGCGATGTTCAAATCGCTGCCCGGTTTGAACGTCACCGTGAGCGTGTAACCCCCATCGTTCGTGGAGGTGCTCGACATGTACAGCATGTTTTCCACGCCGTTCACCTGCTCTTCGATCGGCGCGGCCACGGTATCGGCGATGGTGCGCGAGTGCGCACCGGGGTAGAGCGTGCTCACTTCAATGGTGGGCGGCGTGATCTCCGGATACAGGGCAACCGGAAGCCGCGCCAAGCCGACGATCCCCCCGAGGGTGACGAGGATCGAAAGCACCGCAGCGAAGATCGGCCGGTCAATGAAGAAGCGAGCGAACACGGTTCAACCTCCGTTCTGTTCGGGGGGCGGGGGAATTCGATTGGGCCGCATCACTTTCTCGACAAGCTTCCGCGAACCCCGGAACGGCCACAGTAAAATTTGCGATACTCTGCGAACCGGCGTCGATTGGAACAACTTGCCGGAGACCATCCGATCGACGGCGACATAGAACACCGGCGTGAGGAAGATGCCGAAGATCGTCACGCCGAGCATGCCGGAGAGCACGGCGATGCCGAGTGCCCGCCGCATTTCTGCGCCGGCCCCACTGGCGAACGCCAATGGCATCACGCCGAGGATGAACGCGAGGGAGGTCATCAGAATCGGTCGCAACCGTTGGCGGCACGCCGCGAGGATCGCTGTGGCACGATCCGCCCCGGCTTCGCGCTGCCACTTGGCGTACTCCACGATAAGGATCGAATTCTTGCAAGCGAGGCCGATCAACACCACGAAGCCGATCTGCGTGAAGATGTTCACATCCTGCTTCTTCATGCCGATGCTCGAAGCGATATTCACGCCGTATTCCTTGCCGGGTTGCATCAAGCCCAATGCGGTGGCAGGATTGAACTCGCAGCCGAACGAGCGGAACGCGAAATCGCTCGCGGCGATGGTATCCCAATTCGTAATCCAAATTCCCGCGAGCGAACAGGCCACGCAGGTGGGCACCACCAGAATCACGGCGAACGGCAGGGACCAACTTTCGTACAAGGCCGCGAGCACCAACACCACGATCAACACCGCCAAACCGAAAACGGCCATGCCGGTATCGCGGGATCGTTGTTCGAGGAAGGTGAGCTCCGTCCACTCGTAGCCCATGGTGTTCGGGAGTTGTTCGTGGGCGAGTTGTTCCATCACCGAGATGGCTTCACCGGTGCTGGCTTTCGGGGCCACGCTCATGTTGATCGCTGCGGCGGGGTACATGTTGTAACGGCTCACCACCAGCGGGTTGCTCACCGAAACGATCTCGGTCAACGCGCTGATGGGAACCAACCGACCGCTCTTGTTGCGTACCTTCAAACGTTGCGTATCCCGCTCCACGCCGCGGTATTGCTGATCGGCTTGCACGTTGACCTGCCAAGTGCGGCCGAACTGGTTGAAATCGTTTACGTACCTTTGGCCGAGCATCGCTTGCATGGTCGCATACACGTCGAGCGGATCGACGCCCTCGGCCACGCATTCTTTATCGTTCACCTTCACCAACAACTGGGGCGAGTTCGTTTTGAATACGGTGAACAGCCCCTGCAATCCGGGTTGCTGATTCCCCTTCTCGATGAGGCTTTCCGTTTGGCCTTGCAGAGCCAGATAGCCGACTTCGCCTCGATCTTGAACCATGAACTTCATGCCGCCCGCCCGGCCCAATCCCGGCACCGCCGGGGCACCGAAGATGTTCACTTGGGCTTCCGGCATCTTCTTGGAGATGGCCGCACGCAAGGGGCCGAGGATGTTATCGACGTACAATTCTTCGTGCGGTTTGCGGTTCTCGAAAGAATCGAGGATGATGAACATCGAACCGAAATTGGAACCGTAGGCGCTGAGCACGAACGAGTTGCCCGCCACGGCGTTGCAATGCTTGATCGGCCTTACGTACTTCACCCACACTTTCTTGCCGTCCTTTTCCTCGATTTCTTTCGCGCCTTCTTCGCCCGGTTCGGCGGGGATCGCCACCTCAAAATTCAAAGCGATGTTCGCGAGGTTATCGATCGCTTCGCGGGTGCGTTCGGCGCTCGCCGCATCGGGCAGTTGGATGCTGGCGATCATGTACCCTTTATCCTGGGTGGGGATGAACCCCATCGGCAGGTGGAAGTACCCGCGGTACGCCACGCCGGCCGCCCCGGCGTAGAGGATCAAAATAATGATGGGGATACGAATGAATTTGCGAACGCCGAAGATGTATGCTTTGCCGAGGCGTTCGAACCCGCGATTGAATAACCGGAAGAACCAACCGAACAGCAGGTTCATGATCCGCGTCGGCAGATCGGGCCGGGCGTTGTGCGGCTTCAACAATTTCGCGGCGAGCGCCGGGCAGAGCGTGAGGGAATTGAACGTGGAAATGATCGTCGATACGGCGATGGTGAGTGCGAACTGGCGGAAGAACTGCCCGACGATTCCGGGGAAGAAAGCGCACGGCACGAACACGGCCACGAGTACGGCCCCCACCGCGATCACCGGCCCGGTGACTTCGCCCATGGCGTTCAGTGTGGCCTCCCTGGGGGAATCGCCCCGTTCGAGCCGCTGTTGCACCGCTTCCACCACCACGATCGCATCGTCCACCACGATACCCACGGCGAGCACCAAGCCGAACAGCGTGAGGTTGTTTAAACCGAAGCCGAGCGAGGCCATGGCCCCGAACGTACCGATGATGGCGATGGGCACCGTGGCGAGGGGTATCAACGCCGAGCGCCACGATTGCAAGAAGACGAGCACGACTATAGAAACGAGGATGATCGAATCGCGCAGCGCCTTGAAGACTTCGAGGATCGAAGAACGGATGTACGGTGTGGTATCGTAGCCCACCTCGTAATGCACGCCTTGCGGGAAATCCTTGGCCAACTCCATCATTGCCAATTTCAACTCGGCTGCCGAATCGAGGGCATTGGCATCGGGTTGAAGGAAGAGCGCCAAGCCGACCGTTTCGCGGCGGTCGAAGCGGTTGGCGATGTCGTTCGAGCGGGCGCCGAGTTCTACCTTCGCCACATCGCGGAGGCGGGTGATCGCACCGTTCTCGCCCGATTTCACGATGATCTCGCCGAATTGCTCCGGATCTTCCCGTCGGCCGGGCGTGGACACGACGAACTGCGACTGGCGGTTGATTTCCCCCGGTTGCGGGCCGATACGCCCCATCGCCACTTCGGTATTCTGGGCGCGGATGGCATTGACCACGTCGAGCACTGTGAGTTCCCGCGATTCGAGCCGATCCGGGTCGATCCAAACGCGCATGCTGTAATCGCGTTGGCCGAAGATCGTCACATCCGAAACGCCGGGCACGCGGGTGAGCACTTCCTTGATGTGCAGCGAAGCGTAGTTGCTCAGATAGACTTGATCGTAAGTGCCGTCCGGGGAACTGAGGGCGAAGGTGAGCAAAAGTTCCGGGGAGCGTTTGCGGGCCGTTACCCCGATGGCCCGAACCACTTCGGGCAACTCGGGCATCGCCAAGTTTACCCGGTTCTGGACGAGCACTTGGGCGAGGTTGAGGTTCGTTCCCGGTTCGAACGTGATGGTGAGAGTGTACGTGCCATCGCTGGTGCACTGAGAGGACATATACAGCATTTGTTCGACGCCGTTGACCCGCTGTTCGAGCGGTGCGGCGATCGTCTTGGCAACGACTTCGGAACTGGCGCCGGGGTAGTTGCAATCGACTTGAATCGTCGGCGGCGTGACGAGGGGGAACTGCGAAATGGGCAACCGAAAGAACGAAAAGGCCCCGGCCAGCACGATCCACAACGAGATCACGGTGGCGAAGATGGGGCGATCGATAAAGAATCGGTATACCACGGCTTTACTGGGAACCGGCATTGACTGAAGCGGGTGGAGCATTCGAGGCGGGTGCTACGGATGCGGGGGCGAGCGGCAGGTAGGCAACGGGATCCCGCAGTTTCGGCGTCACTTTTGCACCGGCCCGCACCCGCTGCAATCCATCGACGATCACACGATCCCCCTCGCGGACGCCGCTGTTCGGTTTCTCGGGTACGGGTTCCACCACGCAGAATTGTTCCGCTCCACCTTTGGTCCGTTTGCGGGAAACCTGCATGACAACCTTCACCGGGCGATTCACGGCCTTGTCTTCGGCATCGATCACGAACACGAACTTCAAACCCTGATCTGTGCCGATGGCGGTTTCCGGAACCAAGATCGAAGGCTTCGGCTTGCCGAGGGGAATCCGCACGCGAACGAACAACCCCGGTTGCATCAAGCGGTCGGCGTTATCGATTTCCGCCCGCATGCCGATGGTTCCGGTGCTGGAGTTCAGTTTGTTATCGTCGAAAATGAGGGTTCCTAATTTCGAGAAGCCTTCTTCGTCCGGGAGGCCGATTCGCACTTTCGTATTGCCTTCCCGGGCGGACACCAGTTCTCCGGATTTCACCAGTTTCAATTGGGTGCGGTCGTCCACATCGAAATCGGCGTACACTTTGTCGATGGAGACGATCGTGGCGAGCAAGGTATCGTCCGCTTTCACGAGGTTGCCTTCGTCGATGGCACGTTTGCCGATGCGACCCTTGATCGGCGAGAGGATATGCGTGTAGTCGATGTTTTGTTGAGCCTGTTTTTTCAGGGCCTCCGCCACTTCCACGGCCGCTTTCGCTTCCGCGAGTTCCCCGGCGATTCGATCCGCTTCTTCCAAGCTGATCGCGTTCCGGGGGAGCAACTCTTTGGCGCGTTTGTCGTCTCGCGCCAGCCGGTTCGCTTTGGCCTCGGCCTGTTTCACCGCGGCTTTCGCCCGTTCCAATTCCGCTTGGAACAAAAGCGGGTCGATATCGAACAAAGGCGTTCCAACTCTCACTTCATCGCCATCTTTGAAGAGAACGTTGTTCAAATGCCCCGTCACCCGCGCCCGAACGTCGACGATTCGGTATGCGGTGATTCGCCCCGTGAACTCTTCGTAATCGGCCAAGGATTCGGTGGCGGGGAGGTCGAAGATCACTTCGGGTGGCTTGCCTTGCAAGATGGGGGCGGGCGGGCGGGTGCAACCCATCACTCCCGATAGAATGAGAAGCATTGCCGGTATGATCGGAAATCTCATGGCGTGTGGATTCCGTGGTGGGATTCATCTATTGTTTTACCCCGGGGGCGCTCCGCCCCAACATTTTTTTTGGAATTCCGATGACGCAACCTCCAACGCACCCCGCAGCCCCGGGCGATAAGCCGGTTCTCGTGTTGATCCACGCCTTCCCGCAAGACCACACCATGTGGGAAGCCCAAGCCGCGAACCTCCGAACGGATCATCGCGTAATTGCGCCGGACGTCTTCGGTTTCGGCGGCACCCCGCTGCCCGATGAAGATTGGACGATCGATAGTTACGCGGACAATCTCGCCGCGGCGATGGAAGAACTCGGCATCGATACGCCGTTCGTTCTGGGAGGGCTTTCCATGGGCGGTTACATCGCGTTGGCCTTCGCCCGAAAGTTCCCCGAGCGATTGCGCGGGCTGATTCTCGCCGATACCCGTGCCGATGCCGATACCGAAGAAGCCAAAGCGAATCGGGAAAAGACGATCGCCGCGATGGCCACGCAAACCCCCGCCGATTTGATCGAACAGATGCTTCCGAAACTGCTTTGCGAATCGACCCGCGCATCGAAGCCGGAGATTGTCGAACGGGTGCGAACCACGGCATCGCGGCAATCCCGCGAGGGAGTCATCGCGGCGTTGAAGGCCTTGCGCGATCGCTCGGATTCCACGGCGAGCCTGAAAAACATGCCCTTCCCGACACTCGTGATCGTGGGAGCCGAGGATGCGATCACGCCCCCCGCGCTCGCGGAAGTTATGGTGAAGGAGTTGCCGAACGCAACGTTGGAAGTGATTGCGAACGCCGGGCACTTATCGAATCTCGAACAGCCCGAAGCGTTCGCTGCCGCCATCCGGAATTGGATGCAGAAGGCGAAATGATGGAAGGTATCCACGGCAAACCCGAACGTTAGACGATTTATCGTTGATTCAAATCGAGAACAATCTGATTCGGGCCTGATTTCAGTTCGACTCGAGCTTTAGATTTATCGTAGGAAAAGGGTTCGAATTCTTTGACCCTCCCCGGAGCGGAATCGATTGACCACTGGTAGGTACCGACGGGGAGTTCCCCGGCAGAGGCGATGATTTCAAAACTGCCACTCGGTGAAACCGTTCCACCGTATTTCTTGAAAATGTCGATTTTGCCGTCCGAACCAATGCCGTGGAATGAAATAAACACTTCCCCGGCGTTAGCGGGCAACGCGAAGGGATGGCCATCCAATGCGAGCGAACCCTTCAAATTCGCGGGTTTCGGAGAGCCGCAACCTGCCAAACCGGCACAGCAGATCAGGAAGAAAAGAGGTACCCGCATTTCAGTCCCCCGTTGGAAGGGTAAGACCGTCGTTTCTGCTGTGGAGTGCGAACCACATCGTGGAGGTTACTTGGTTCTTCACAAACCGAACGCTGCCATCACAGAATCCGATGTTCACACCGCCCGTGTGTTTGCTTTTCGCAGTCACTTGATTGCTATTGCTCGTGTAAGCACCCATGCTAATTTCGGGCCGGTTCGAACCGCCTTGGATATCGTCCCATCCCGCGGCAGAAACGTTGGGGCCGGGGCTATCGGATCGCCCGCTGCCCGCTACGATACTCGCCCCGCACTGGCCCATTGCCCAAGTACCGCGCAGATCCGTGGCATCCGGTCCGATGCGGAGTTCATCGATCATGGCGGTATTGGAAGTGCCATCGCTGATTTCGACCAATTTGATACCATCGTTGACAGTGAAAACTCCGCCGCCCGGGTAGTTCAAACCGGAGTAGCCACCAGCAGGAACAGGAGGGGTAAAAGTGGGGATGTTTTGAACGATTTTCCCATTGGAGACAACAGCGACTGAGTTGATAGGACTGTTGGCCCAAAACATCCCCGGCCCGGCGTTCGCCCCGTAATTCCCGCGTGCCCAACCGGCGGTTCCAGCGGGGCTAACGCGCGTGCAAGGAACGTTGACTCCTTGATCGGAGGGGCAGAGGAAGGCGTTGAGTGTGGTCGCTCCGATCACCCGCCAACCGGCGTCGCCAGTGGTGGGATAGTTTGAAATGCTCAAACTCACCGAATCGAAAAGGTTACCTTGCTCGATATACGGAAGCATGAGCACCGCCCAATTCGGCCCGAAGTTTTGACTGTAATTGTTAATCGCCGAGGTGCCTGTCATTTGCAAGCACGGTGGCAACTTGGAAGTCGCTTCATGGTAATTCATGCACCCGAGAACAAGTTGTTTGATGTTGTTCTGGCACTTCATCCGGGCTGCCGCCTCGCGGACTTTCTGAACCGCCGGGAGCAATAATCCGATGAGGATGGCAATGATCGCGATCACCACCAACAGTTCGATGAGCGTGAACGCTCGCCGCGAAAACTGGGAATAACGCATGATGACACTGGGGAGTAGGATAAACCGATGATGGTGGAGATTTGAAACCACTTGTATATTTATAACATGAATCTTTGCGACCGCCAAGAGCAATTCGGAACCGAATTTCCGGCAAACGAGTAAACGAATCCATGGTCATCACCATCGATGGATACGCCGGATCGGGCAAGACTTCCGCCGCGTTGCGCTTGGCGGAACTCATCGGGTACGAGTTGTTGCCCACCGGCCAAATGTACCGTGCCGCCGGGGCGTTCTTGGTGGAATCCAAAATCGATCTCGACGTATCGCCGAGGGATGGCGTTCGCATCCGCGAGATGTGCGACCGGTTCCATTTCGAGATGCCCCCCGGCCGCGTACTACTCAACGGCATCGATTACACCGAAAAAAGCCACTGCGAAGCCGCGGGGGAGTGGGCTAGCAAAGTGGGCACCTTCGCCGAAGTGCGGGAGAAGTTGAAAGCCGAGCAAAGGCGATTGGCTTACGGCCGGCGGATCGTTTGCGAGGGGCGCGATCAGGGCACGGCCGTGTTTCCGGAAGCCCCGCACAAATTCTTCTTCTGGGCCTCGCCGGAAGTGCGGGCGCTACGCCGCGTCGAGCAACTGAAATCGCAGGGGAAAATCGCGGAGTTTGAAATCGTTCACCGTCAGATCCTCGAGCGAGATTTCCGCGACGAGAACCGGGAACTCGATCCGCTCCGCGCCGCCCCGGATGCCATCCGAATCGATACCACCCACGAGAGTGCCGAAGCGGTGCTGGCCCAAATGATTGCACGGGTGCAAACGCCATGATCGATAACTTGATTTACTACGGCGGTTACTGGACTTCGTTTTGGTCGTTCACCCTCGGCTGGAGTTTCCGCGCCGGCGGACGGATGAACGTGCCTACCACCGGGCCGGTCATGCTGGTGAGTAACCACTGTTCCCATTTCGACCCGTGGTTGATCGGCTTGGCGGCCCCCCGGCAACTCACTTATCTGGCCCGCAGCACTCTGTTCAAGAACAAGTTCTTCGCCAAGTTCATCCGGGCCTACGGGGCCATGCCCATCGACCGCGACTTCGGCCGCGAAGGTCTGGAATCGGTCTTTCAAATGCTGGATAGACAAAAAGCGGTCATCATGTTTCCGGAAGGCACCCGTTCCGAAGATGGCGAGTTGCAACCGTTCAAACCCGGCATCAGTCTCCTCGTGAAGCGAACCGATGCCACGATCGTGCCTTGTGCGATCGCTGGTACTTTCGCCGCGTGGCCCCGGAAGCAAGCGTTCCCGAAGACTTCCCCGCTGTTCCTGCCCGATGCCGGGCGTTCGATCGCGGTGCATTTCAGCGAGCCGGTACCCGCCGGGTTTTACAAGAAGATGAAACGGGATGCGATCCTCGCCGATTTGCAAGAGCGGATCGCAGAACAGTACTCGAAAGCCGAAGAATTGCGGAGGAAATAACGGTCAAACGCCGTTCTCTCCAACTTCCTTCACCATGTTGCGGGCTTGTTTGTACGCGCTGCGCAGTACGCTGATGCGAACTTCCATTTGACCCTCGGAAAAGAGCTTGCCGACTTCGCACTTGGGCAAGCCGGCCAATTCCATCGTCAGTGGCAAAAGGCTCAGAAACTCTTTCATCCGTTGTTGCCGCACTTCGGGGCTGACTGCTTCATCGGCCATCGTCGTTCTCCGTGGGTACCGGTTTCTTAGCGATCGTTTCGGGAACTTTCTCGAACAAGAACCCCGGGGGCGGCAACCCGAGCACGTGGTATACGGTGGGTGCCAAGATCAGTGAACTGATCGGTTCATCGTATTCGGGTAACGCCGGGATGCCCGCCCCGTACATGAGTACCGGGATGTGAGTATCGTACGAATGCGGGCTGCCGTGCGTGGAACCGGTGGAGAGTTTGCCCACCGGCAAACAATACGGCTTCGCAACGAGGAAGACATCGCCACTGCGGGTGGGGAAGAAGGAGAGCTGCCCCCGCCGCGCTATCGGATCGGCGAGCGGCGGGCCTTCCAACATGGTGCGGGTGTGCGCCGTGAGCATCCGGTTGCGGTTGCCCGACCATTGCGCGGCGAACGCTTCCACGACTTCGTAGGGGTAGCCTTTCGCTTTGATCGCGAGTTTGTTCAAATAGATTTCCGGGTAGCTGAGGTCGTCGAACCATGCAGATGTACTGCTGCCGAGCTTGCCGAAGTTGGCATCGAGTTCGGCCCCGAGGTCTTCGATCTCGGCAACGGGGTTGAAGCGTTCGGCCGTCGGGTGTGTCTTCACGCTCACTTCCGGCATCTGGCAGACGCCGTGATCGGCACTGATGAACACGGTGTACCGGCCGGCACCGACCACTTCATCGAGGTGTTTCAGGATGTCCGCGACGAGCAGATCGGAACGCAAGGTCACGTCCATCACTTCGTGCGAATCCGGCCCCCACACGTGCCCGATCTTATCGTTGGAGGAGAAGCTGAGGAACAGCATGTGGCTGCCGTTGCCTTGGCCGAGTTTTTCCGCAGCGATGCAGGTTTTGGCCAACTCCCAGAGGAGATCATTCCCGTACGGGGAGGTTTCCAACGTTTGATAGTACACTCGCCCGGGGGCTTGGCCGCGTTCGAGCGGGTGCGGGAACACGCGCTCCTTGCCGGGGTTCTCACCGGCTCGATCATCCACGCCGACGCTCTCGACATAGATCGCAGGATCGAGCAAATGTTCCCACGTCGAGTGGAACCAGCGATCCGCGACCTTGCGGTTGTTGAAATCTTCGACCCACGGATGCAAGCGTTCGCCGTAGTAGCTCGACGTGTAAAATTTGCCACTGTTGGAATCGAAGCAGTACACGCCGTTGGGGTTCTTGCCCCCCATTAGCGATGCGGAGCGATCCTTGAGGGAAAGGCTGAACACCTTGGAATTCTTGGGCCGCTCGGCCCGGAGCGAATCACCGATGGTCGGCACGAGCATCCGCTGAGGCGAGAACGAACCGCCATCGGGTTTGCCGCCGGGCACGTGGTAATGTTGTTGCGAATCGACGCTGAAGACCGTTTGCTTCGCGGCCCGATCATACCATTCGTTGCCGATGATGCCGTGGAGGGAAGGGGGCACCCCCGTGGCGAGGCTCGCGTGCCCGGGTGCCGTGAAGGTATTGGCGTACGGCAGATGGGCATCGGAGAACCACGCCCCCTCGCGTTTCATTTTCTCGAAGCCATCTTGCCCGAACAGACCGGCCCAGCGTTCGAGGTAATCGCCGCGCATCTGATCGAAGGAAATGACCACGACCAACCGGGCCACGCCCGCGGCATCCGGCTCCGCTTCGCCCGCCGATTTCGATTTGTGGAAATAGAAAAACACCGCCACCGAGAATAGCAGCGAGGGCATTAGGACGAGCAGGATGCGGAGGAGAGTTCGCATAAATTGCAACTTGTCATGAGTCTAACCACGGAGGCACGGAACCACGGAGAAGAAAAATCTATGAATCAATTGTTCACATTTCGGTGTCTTTCTCCGTGTCTCCGTGGCTCCGTGGTTATTCTTGAATCGTAAGAATGTTAATTCACTTTCCGTCATCCTTTTGCAGCTTCCATTGTTCGTCGAAGAACCCGGCCCGCACGATCTTGCCGGGGTAGCGCGAGTTCGCCGGGGTGGTCACGTCGATCACGGCGTAATCGGGAAGCTTGCTCACCTGACGGGCGTTGTTCAGGTAATCATACTCGCGGAACGTGAAGCC